>CANHIJ010000069.1 GCA_947460575.1 Verrucomicrobiales bacterium
ATGCCGCCAGAAAGCTCGTGGATGCTAGCGTTGGCGAAGGGTGTTAGGCCGACGATTTCCAAAAAGGCCTTGGCCACGCCGCGGCGGTCGGCGTCGGAGAGGTGGGGCTTGAGATTGAGTCCGAAGAGGACGTTTTCGGTTACGTTGAGCCAGGGGAAGAGGGCGTGTTCCTGGAACATCACCATGCGCTGGCGGCCGGGGCCGACCACGGGTTCGCCATCGGCGGAGAGGCTGCCGGAGTCGGGGTATTCCAGGCCGGCGATGAGGTTGAGCAAGGTGCTCTTGCCGCAGCCACTGGGGCCGAGCAGGCAGACGAACTCGCCCTCGGAGACGTCCAGGCAGACGTCCTCAAGGGCGTGGACGGTCTGCCGCTGGCCGCGGTAGATTTTGGTGACGTGCTCCACCGCGAGTTTGGCGGGAGGGGCGTTGCGCAGCTCTTCTTGAAGGGGCATGAGGAACTAGGGGTTGGAGTGGGATAGCAGTTCATCCAAGGAAGGGATTTCTGATAGGAATCCCGCGGCCTTGGCCCCGCGCACCATTTTTTCCAGGGAGGGGCGGGAAATGTCATTGGTCAGGATGGTGCGGGACAGGGCCTTGTCCACCACCGCAGCTTTGGGCTCCTTGGTGGTCAGTTCCTTGAGTTCGGCCACCAATAGGTTGCGGGCTTCGGCGGGGTGGGCCTGGATCCACCGGGTTAGCTCGCGGTGCGCCGCGGCCAACTTTTTGGCCAGCTCGGGGCGGTCCTTGAGGAAGGCGGCGCTGGAGACCAGCACGGTCACGTTGGTGTCGCGGTCTTCGAGGAAATTGGCCGCGCCGCCTTCCAGTTCCAGCAAGCTGGCAAAGGGCTCGGGGGCCCAAGCGGCGTCGATCCCGCCCTGTTGGAACAGGTTGAGCAGATCCGCATTTTGGGTAGGCAAAATGGTGGCATCGCCTCCGGTCTGGGTGATCTTAAATCCGTTTTCGGCTAGAAGGGCGCGAATCTGCACGTCCTGGGTGTTGCCGAATTGCGGCGAGGCGATCTTTTTGCCTCTAAAGTCGGCGACGGTCTTGATGTTGGCCTGCGGCCTAATTAGAAGTGAGCTGCCGCCGTTGGCGGCCCCGGCGAGGATGCGGATATCGGTGCCCTTGGACTTGGCATAGGCGTTGAGGACGGGGCTGGGGCCGATGTAGGTGACATCGAGGGACCCGCTGAAGATGGCCTCAGTGGCGGACGGTCCGGCATTATAAGTAAACCACTGCACGGGCACTCCGAGGCGCGGCTCGTACCAGCCCTTGCCGAGGCGGCTGAGCTGGTGGGCCACGAGGCCTTGCACATGAGTGATGTTGGGGAAATGCCCAAAGCGCACGGGCGCGAGGGGGTCGGTGGGGGCTTTGCTGCAGGAGGATAGACCTGTAGCAGTGAGCGCGCTCAGGGAGAGAAAGTGGCGTCGGTTCATGGATTTCTGGCTTATCAAAACCCGGAGCGGCGCCGCGGGTGGCGGTAGACCTGGGTTGGGTGAGAGGCGTGGCCTCCGGCGGTGGCCGGTGGGCGGGAGAAAATCAGCGCTCCGCGGGAGCTAGGGCGAGGTCCTTGACTAGGCCCGCGAGGAAACCGTCGGCGGGGTTCGCATAGCGGGGCTTGGCTGGGGGCTGCGTGGCGCGGCGCGCCGGGCCCGGCTTGGGAGTCGGGGCCAGGACCGGCACCAGGCCGTCACGCTCGAGCTTGCGGAGCGTGACCGTGACGACGTCGGCTAGGGAATAGCGGTCGAGAATATTGGCAATGGCATTGCGCACATCAATCATGAGCATGCGCAGCCCGCAGTGGTCCTCATCGGGGCAAG
This sequence comes from Verrucomicrobiales bacterium, assembly GCA_947460575.1. GTDB lineage: Bacteria > Verrucomicrobiota > Verrucomicrobiia > Verrucomicrobiales > V1-33 > CAIZWU01. The sequence goes on from CANHIJ010000069.1 coordinate 1,821, forward strand.
TGCAGGGCTCGTACGCGGTTTCGCTGGCGCAGCCAATCGGGGCGAGCTTTCCGTCGAGAAAGCGGATCAGCTCTCCAATCTTGGTTTTCTCAGGATCGCAGATCAGGCGGGCTCCGCCGTTTTTGCCGCGAACGCCCTCTACGTAGCCAGCCGACTTGAGGTCCGCGAGGATGTTTTCGAGAAACTTGGCGGGGATATGCTCGCTCTCCGCCAGTCGCGACACCGACACCAGCGGGGTGCTCATGCGCTGGGCCACCCCGAGCCGAATCAAGGTGCGGATGGCATATTCCCCTCGCTTGGTCATTCTCATGGGCACACCCTTGCGGCACTAATCCCTACTCCACAACTAGGAAATGCGCGGAGCGGCGTTTATTTCTACCGGTCGCGCGGGCCTCTGCCGCGCCGCGCCGGAGGATTCTCGGCCTCAACGCGGGCCCGGGAGGCGGCTCTGGCGGGCTTAAGCGGCCCCTTTTCGGGCGATGTCGCCCGATGGACCAGGATTTCGGAGCCGGTGTGAGAAAATAGTGCCGAATTCAGTTGCTTCTTGCGGAGAGGGCAAGTATTGATTTTTCAATTCCTACCGCTCAGATAGACTATTGAAGTCATCTGCGGCGGGGACCGAACGATCTGTCTATCTGAAAGACATTTGCTCCTCGCGGGTCACCCGTGGGCGCGGGTCCGGGGAGAAAGGGGGGCGGCCCCCAGCCTCCCGCTCTTCCGTTGCTGGCTCCACCCATGAACCCACCTGCAAAAAGCAAAATTCTCACAGTTAATTACTTTGCCACATGGAGCGGCGGATGCTAGGAAAGGAAGATGGTGAACCATCCCGCCCTCTCGTGCTCACCGGGCCCCAGATTAGGGTTCGCCGCCATTTTTCTTATTCTTTCCCTGCGCGCGGGGGCTACCTCCTCGGAGGGACTACTCTCTGAGTTGCGCAGTGCGGACCCGGGCGTGCGGGTCGAGGCTCTGCGAGAGCTACTGACGTCCTCTGACCCACGCATTCCGGAAGCAGTTTTGCCGCTCCTTCAGGACGAGGGGGAGTCGGTCCGCCGCCTTGCGGCGCGTGCGGTAGGCAGCCGATGGGGAGAAATCCCGCTCTCGCTGCTGAAGAAGTTCGACCAGGCCCTGCGGCGGACGCGCCGCGAATTCGGCGACAATGAAATGCTAGCCCGCGCTCTGGGGCTGCTCAACCGCGACTACAGCGGGCCCACCTTCGCCCGTAGCCCGGATTCGCGCTGGGTGGTCTACGAACGCTATAACCTGCCGTGTGTGATCGACACCGCTAATGGAACCGAGGAACTGGTAGGGTGGGCACCCAAGCGCAAAGGCAGATTTTGGCCATTGCCGATCCTTGATGAATCACCCGATACCGCTCTGGTCCTCTGGCACCCGAAGTCCCCCATGGTCGCCTGCAACGTAGAGTTTTCCAGACAGTGCAACGCCATCTGGATCTGGCGCCCGGGAAAGCCGCTGCGGATCATCTCCCCGGAAACCTTTGTCGCGGCCGTGGGACCGATTGACGGAAAAATCGCCATAAATGTCGGCGTCGAATTCAAGGCCAAACAATGGCAGGGAGAAACCCTCCAGATTGACGTCAGCTACATCACGGAGAAAGAGGAAAACTCGACCGGTTGGACCGCCATCCTTCGATGGGATGCTAAAACGGATCGCCTGAGTGCCACCGCTAAAGTCAAGACCGACTAAGCCGAGCACCGCATTGATCGCGGATAAAAAACCACCCCGGACCCTAGCGCCGCCGCTAAGGACGGGAGCAGGGCACCCGTTTAGCCCGAGCTTCAAGATGAAGGCCTCTCCTGTGCTCCCGCTCGCGTGCGCCGCCTCATGCAGAAGCGCGGCTTAAAAGCGATCCAGTCGCGCACTTGCGCCCCGCAGACCAGTATGGCTGCGGGGCCTTCCGGCGGCGGCTCAAGACGCCCAACCTGAAGCAGAGCATGTCCCCGCGAGCTAATTCCTATCCTAGCGCCTGGGCCGAATCCTTCATGGGCACTCTGAAAGCCAAAAGGCTCCTGGGCGGCACCTTCATCGACGCCCACGACGCCCGCACCGAGATCTTCGCCACCATCGTGCCTCCACCAACCCATGCCGCCAACACTCGTCCCTGGCCTATCAAGCCCCTCTCCCATTCGAATCAAATTTCTCCGAAAATAATTCAGTTTTTTGGTCCATATAATCGTTGCAATTCATCTCCGTTAGGGCGCCCCTTCAGGGCTCCCATTCCTTTTGGTGCGGAAAAAACCCAGGGCGCTGCCCTGGGCTATCGCATTTTGCACCGTTGGGGCGCAGAAAATCGGGGCGTGGCCCGGTGCTTGGGCTGACGCGACCGCAAAAAGTCCCTTTTACCCCATTGCGAGTATGGATGATCAGTGAGTTCGGAATGCTGGAATGGCCCTTGGGGGACTTTTGGCGGTGACGTCGGGGCGGCGCGGCCTGTCATGGCGCTCCCCGTAGGGCGCCGATTCTGAGCGCCAACGGCGCGGACTGCGCTAGCCCAGGGCAACGCCCTGGGACTCCGACCAAAAACCGAACCTAGCCCTGAAGGGGCGGCCTCATTGGCGAGCCCCATCGCGCGCTTTTTCAGGACATTTCCGCGTTGTGGGGCGCCCCCGACCGCCGGGCGGGTCCACTGGCGAAGACTCGCTGGGGGCTTTTGATGGCGAAAGGGACTCACCCAACGGGTGAGCCACCTGAGGCGAAGAAAAACGGCTCATTCCCCGCCCCTATCGCGAAAAAGACCCCGAGATCGCATGGGGGGCCTGAAGCGCAAAAGCAAAACTCTGGCAATCGACGCCGCGCGCTGCTCCAGGGGGCCCGGCTGGAGCAACGGTTCGAGGCGATTTCGTTGATTGACGGTTAGAAGGAGAAGCGCAGGCCCGTGAGGAGCGTTAGGCTGGAGAAATCGCGGTGGGTGCCGCCTTGGAGCTCGGCCCATTCGGCGCCGCCGAGGACCTTGAGATTGTCGCCGTGGAGGAAGTATTGCAGGCCGAGGTAGACGGAATGATAGCGGCTGCCGCGGGAGTCTGCCAGATGGGGGGCGGCGGCTTCGTAGCGCTTTGTAAGAGTGAGGCTAGAGGGGCCATTGCCGACGGAGAGGGAGCCGCGGGCGACCAATTGAATTTTGGCGGGGATGAGGTCGTAGGTGGGCTGGATGGAGAGGCCGAAGGCGTCGGGGGCACCGCCGAGCGCGAGGAAAGCTTCGGCGACGAGGCCCCAGCGGTCCTGCTGGAGCCAGAGGGTTTGGGAAAAGAGGTCGCGGTAGCGGTTGAGGAGGGCATCTCCAGGCTGGGGGTCGCTGTGGAGCCAATCGATGCGCCAGTCGGCTTTTTCGAGATCGAAGGCTTTTTTGGCGTCGTAGCCGAGGCCAGCACCCCAGGCGAGGCCGCCATGGAGGCTGCCGAATTCCCGGTCCATTTCGGTGGAGTAGGCGCCCGCCTGCCAGGTGAAGGAGGCGGCTTTTCCCTGGGCCACGGCGGCGGTGGCGCGGCTGACTTTGAGTTGGCCAAAAATTTGGGAGCGCTCGAAGGTGGGTTGGGCGTTGGTAGATTGGAGCCAGTCGTAGTAACCGATTTGGGGCTTTTGTTTTCCGAAAGTTAGGCTAAAGGAATCGGTGGGCTTCCATTTGAGGTAGGCGTCGGCGAGCGATCCATAGGCGGAAGCGAATTCTGGGTTGTGTTCGGCATCGAGGCGGAGTTCGAGGTGGCGGTCGAGGAAGGTGGCGTCGAGTCCGAGGCGGGAGCGGCGGTTTTCCCAATCGCTGGCCTGGCCCTGGTTGCTGTCGAGCCAATACTGTTGGCCTTGGTAGCGCCCGCGGATTTTTATTTCTTGGACGAGGGGGTTGGCCTTGTTTTGGTAGAGGGTGGGGAGGTCCCAGAGGTCGCTGGGGCGGCTCGGGGGAGCTGCCGGGGCGCTGGTTTGGGCGGCGGCCGGGCAGGCGGCGAGGGCCAGGGCGGCGCTGGGCGGCAGGAGGCGGCGGGCGAGGGGCAAGGGGGACATGGCGGTGGGGAGTTCTGTTTTTTGGGGGAATTAGGACACTGCGGGGGGAGCATTTAGCAGGGGGGAGGCGGGCGGTCGCTCGGTGGGGAAGCGGGTTTTTTCGAGGGCTTCGATTTGGGTGACGCGGCCCTCGTGGACCGTGATTTGCACCGAGCCAAAGCGGATGGCGGCTACTTTTTCCTGGACTACGGCAAGCCAGGGTGGGGCGCTGGGGGCGGCATGGGGGGCGGTCATGGGAGGACGGGGTTGGGTGGGAGGGAGCAGCGGGGATGCATCGCCGCTAAATCTCTACCAGTCAAATGGGAATTAAAAGCACCTGATAAAGGCGGATCGGCGGAGGGGGGTAAGGTGCCGCGGTCTATTATGTGGCGGCGCCGCGTTGGCACCGCTGCCGGGGTGCGGGCCCTCTTGAGATGAGGATCCGGTGGTGGCGCGGCGCTCACCACCGGCTACCCGCTAGGATGCCTCCGGCATCACCGCCCGACTTGTCCACAAGCCACGATGTTGGGGGCTTTTGACAACGAAAGGGACTCACCCAATGGGCGAGTCTCTTGAGGAGAAAAATCGGATCATCCCCCGTCCTTATTTAAAGGAGGCCCCATGGGCGCGTTTCATCTCCCGGTTTTAGGTTTATCCAGTGGTTTGAGTTGCGGGAAGACTCGCCGGAATCGCTTTTATCCGCGGGATTGGTGGCGCGGTGCATTTTTTGGGACGCGCAGGTACCAGCGACTCGCCGCCAATTTGGGCGGGCTTTGAATCCGCGGAAAAGCGCTATTTTGAGGTGCGCTGGGGCCCCATCTGCCGCATGGATCGCCGCGGCCTCGGGGCTTGGCGCGGGGCGGCGGGGCGGGCGGGGGCGCTAGTAGCGGGCGACGGCGGGGTCGACTTCGAGGGACCAGCCTTCGATGCCGCGGGCGAGGCTCCAGACGCGGGAGTAGCCTTTTTGGCGGAGGAAGAGGGTGGCTTTGGCGCTGCGCATGCCGTGGTGGCAGTGGACCACGATGGGTTCGGCGGGGTCGGGGAGGAGGTGGGGGAATTGGGCGGCGAAATCGCTGAGGGGGAGGAGTTCGGCGGTGGGGAGGCGGGTGAGGGCCCATTCGTCGGGCTCGCGGCAGTCGATCAGGCGGAAGGGGGTGTTGCGGCGCAGGAGGAGATCGACGTCGGCGGGTTCGATTTCGAGGGCGTCGGCGGGGGGCCAGGGCGAGGGGGAGGGCATGGCGGGGGGGGGCTTACTCGATGGTTACGGGGGTGCCGAGGTCGACGTTGTTGAAGAATATTTCGGACATTTGTTCGGGCATGCGGATGCAGCCGTGGCTGGCAGGGTAACCGGGGAGGAAGCCGGCGTGCATGCCGATGCCGTCGTTGGAGAGGCGCATGAAATTAGTCATTTTGGCGCCTTCGTATTTGGTGCCTGGGGGGAGTTTATCGACTTTGATATCGATCTCGGCATTGATGACGTTTCCGAAGTTGTCGACGGCGGCGCCGTAGCGGCTGCTTTTGTGCCACTTATTTTTTTGAATGATGCGGAATTGGCCGGCTGGGGTGGTGTGGTTTTCGTCGCCGGTGGAGAGCCAAGATTTGCCAATCAATTGGTCGCCGCGGTAGAAGAAGGCGGTTTGGAGGGCGCGGTTGATGCGGATGCGGGAGGGTCCGTTGCCGGGGCCGCCATCCCAGTAGCTGACGACGTCTGGGGGGGCGGCGGGGCGCGGGGGGGAGCCTGGGGAGGAGGAGCCGCGGGCGTTGGAGTCGTAGTAGAGGGTGCCGTCGGGCGCGCGGAAGATGCCTGGGGGCATGGACTGGGAGGCCCTGGGGGATTGGCAGCCGGGGAGCACGAGGGGGAGAAGGAGCGCGGCGAGGGCCGAGTGGCGGGGCAGGGTCATGGTTGGAAAGGGGTAGTGTTTTCTCACGCAGGAATGCGGGCGCGTCCATTGAATTTCTGGGGAGTTGGGGTAGGAAAGGGGAGCATGGAAATTAGGGATTTTGCGGAAAAAGTGTTGGAAGCGAACACGCTGGAGGAGAAGTTGTGGGCGCCGGAGGGGCGGTTGACGGACGAGGCGCCGGGGGCGGCGCGGGTGGTGGCGGGAGAGCCGGGGCGGCCAGTGGGGCTGCATTTTGCGGCGCGGGGGGAACGGGTGCGCCTGCCGCGGGGAGATGAATTGGAGGGGGCGGAGGCGCGGGCGGTGTTGCTGCATGCCTTCGCGAACCACGAGTTGTTGGCGGTGGAGCTGATGGCGCTGGCGCTATTGAAATTTCCGGAAGCCCCGGCGGCGTTCCGGCGGGGCTTGGTGCACACCATGCGGGAGGAGCAGGAGCACACGCGGCTGTATATGGGGCGGATGGCGGAAGGGGGCCTGGCGCTGGGGGACTTGCCGGTGAATGGTTTTTTTTGGAAGGGAATCTCGGGGATGGCGACGCCGCTGGAGTATGTGAGCCATTTGAGCTTAACCTTTGAGCAGGCGAATTTGGATTATGCGCGGCACTACGGGGGGCTTTTTCAGCGGATCGGGGATCGGGAGACGGGGGATTTGCTGGAGCGGATTTACCGGGATGAGATTGCCCATGTGGGGTATGGGTTGAAGTGGTTTCGGCGCTGGAAGGATCCGGCGCGGGGGGACTGGGAGGCGTGGCAGGATACCATGGTTTTCCCGCTGTCGCCGGCGCGTGCCAAGGGGAATGCGCCCTTTAATCGGGAGGGGCGGGTGCTGGCGGGGTTTGGGGAAGCATTTATTGAAAACTTAGATTTGTATTCGCAGAGTCGCGGGCGGACGCCGTGGGTGGGGGTATTTAATCCGGCGGCGGAGGCCTGTGCGCTGAGTGGGGAGGCGGCGACGGCGCGGCAGGAGGATGCGACGGCGGTATTGGGGCGCGATTTGGACGTGCTGCCGCTGTTTAGCCTGCACCGCGAGGATGTGGTGTTGGTGCGGCGGGTGCCCTCGGGGGGGCATTTGCGGCGGCTGCGGGAAGCTGGGGTGGAGTTGCCGCAGTTTGAGCTACTGGGAGAGCGGGGGGAGTGGGCGGAGGATTCGCCGCTGTTGGGGCGGAAGCTGGGGCGGCTGCGGCCGTGGGGGTGGTCGGCGGACAGCGCGGCGCTGTTGGGGCCGCGGGTGGGGCAGGTGGGGGACGCGGTGTTTGCGAGCGCGCCTTGGGACGAGGAGATTCGGGGGCTGTATGCCAAGACGGGGTCGGCGGGGGCGGCGCGTCACTTGGGGCAGGAGAGGGGTTTCCCGCGCGAGACGTGGGGGGCGGTGGCGGAGGATGTGGGAGGGGTGGCGGCGGCCTTGGCGGAGTTGGGGCGGGCGGGGCATGGGCGGGCGTGCCTGAAGGCGCCGTTTGGGATGGCCGGGCGGGGAATGATTCAGGTGAAGGTGGGAGAGTTGGGGGAGCGGGAGTTGACTTGGCTGCGAGGGGTATTGGAAAAGCAGGGCGGGGTGGTGGTGGAGGCCTGGCTGGACCGGGTGGCGGATTTTTCGTGCCAATATGAATTGGTGCCCGGGGAGCGGCCCCGGCTCAAAGGGCAGGTGCGACTGCGCAACGATGCGGGGGGGCGCTTTTTGGGCTGCGAGGGAGGGCCGTCGTTTGCGAAGCTGCTGCCGCCGGAAGCGGCGCGCTGCTTGCAGGAGAGCGGGGCTGAGGAGCTGTATCGTGGGGCGCTGCCGGCATTGCTGGAAAAGCTGCCGGGGCTGGGGAGGCTGCACGGCAGCTTGGGGATTGACGCCTTCGTGTACCGCGACCTCGCCGGGGCGGTGCGGCTGCGGCCCTTGGTGGAGATCAATCCGCGCACCACCATGGGGCGGGTGACCTTGGATTTGCGGCGCTGGGTGGATCCGGCGCAGCGCTACGGGTTTCGGGTGCCGCACCGCCGCGCGGTGGCGGCGGCGGGCTTTGGGACCTTGCCGGAATATGCGCGCCACTTGCGGGAGTGCGATCCGGTGCGCCTGGGGGAGACGAGTGCGGGGCGCCGCATGACCGGGGGGAGTTTGGTCTTAAACGACGCGGACGTGGCGGAGGGGTTTTTGGGGATTTTGTCGGTGGGGCAGGCGGGGGGGAGCTGAGGGGCACCTTGGGGTTAAGCTAGGCGTTTAGCTTGGTTCTTTTTTGCGAAAGAGGCCGCACCATTCGCGGCCTTCGCGGCCTGGGTAGGCGGCGGCGGGGAGCCAGCCTTCGAGGAAATCGAAGCGGGAGGCGAGGGAGTGGAGGAGGTCGTCGAGGGAGGTGCCGAAGGGGGGGCCTTGGGAGGGGTCCTCGCCTTCGTCCCAGGGGTTGAGGAAGAAGACGCCGAGGAGGAGTCCGCCGGGTTTGAGGGCGGCGGCGACAGCGTCGACGTACTCGCCGCGGCGGGTGGGGGGGATGGCGCAGTAGCAGGTGTGTTCCCAGACGAGGTCGAAGCTGCGAGCCAGGGGGGCGAGGTGGCAATCGGCAAAAAGGTCGCCGAGGAGGATTTGGGCGCGGGGTTCGGCGGCGAGGAAGTGGCGGGCGCGCTCCACGGCGAGGGGAGCGAGGTCGAGGCCGACGGCGGAAGCGGCTCCGGCTTGGGCGAGGGCGAGGACATCTTGTCCGGTGCCGCAGCCTGGGACGAGGACGCGGTCGGGGGCGGGGTGGGAGGCGAGGTAGAGGAGGAGGGCGGGGGCGGGGGCGCCGCGGTCCCAAGGGGTTTGGCCAGTGAGGTATTGGTTTTGCCAGTCAGTCATGGGAGGGAGGTGGGGATCAAAAAGCATTGCACAGGGGCCGGGAGGGCGCACTGTGGCTGGGTTGCGAGCCCTACTCTAGACCCTATGATTGAGGACAAAAGCATTCGTTCGACCCTTTTTGCCACTGGCATACTGCTGCTGGGGTTGGTTTTGGTGGGGTGGATGCTGAGTCGGCGGGCGGGGGCGCGGCGGGCCGCGGCGGGGGCGGCGGCAGCATCAGCGGCGGCGGCAGCGCCGGCGGCGGTGGGGCGACCTGCGGCGGCGGCGGTGATGGCGCCGACCTTGCCGCTGAAGGCGGACGGGCGCCCGGTGGCGGCGTACCAGGTATTGACGGAGGTGAGTTTGGAGAATGACCCGGGGAATGACGGGGACACGTTTGTGGTGAAAACGCCGCAGGGGCCGCAGCGGTTTTGCCTTTATTTTGTGGACACGGTGGAGACGGACGGGGGGCAAGTGGCGGCGGCGCGGGACATGGCGGGATATTTTGGTTTTGACAGCGAGGAACCGCTGCGGGCCTTGGGACTGGAGGCGCGGGATTTCAGTTTGCGGCTGCTGCGGGCGAGCTCCTTTCGGGTGATTACGCGCTGGGAGAAGAATGCCGAGGAGGATGCTTTTCAGGCCTTTATCTACCTGAAGGACCCGCAGGAGGGGCTGATCAATTTGGCGCAGTGGTTAGTGCGCTACGGATTGGCCCGGATCGTGCCTTGCGAGCGGGATCAGCCTGGGGGGCCGACGGCGGCGGAGTTTCGGGCGCTGTTGGCGGAGGAAGAGGCGCGCAGCAAGGCTGAGTCCCATGGGGCGTGGAATCGCCAGGGGCACTGAAAGCGGCCGTCAGCTGAAGAGGCGCGCGGCGGCGCGGAAGAGGAGCCAAGCTATGGCGCCGCAACCGGCCGCGAGGAGGACGACGAAGCCGACTAGGCCGAAGGCGAGCCCGCGGCTTGGGGGCGAGGGAGGCGGGAGCGGATGGTTTTGTAGGAACGCGTTGAGGAGGGCGTAGTTGCGGGTGTTGGACTTGAACCAGGCGGAGAAGAGGTCGCCGAGGCCTGGGATGGCGCCGAGGAGGGCGTTGAGCAGGAGGTTGCCCGCCAGGCGGCCGAGCAGGGCCGGGGGAACGCCGCGGTAGAGGGCCTCGGCGAGGAGGGCGCTCCCCAGCAGCGCGGCAAGGGCGTCCCCAATGCCGGGAATGAGGCCGAGGAGGGGGTCGAGGCCGAGCCGGAAGGAGGTGCCGGGGAGCCCAATGGAGGAATCGAGCAGCGCCGCGAGGCGCTGCGTCCAGGGCCTGGCGCCGCGCGGCGCGGGGGGAGGGGCGGGAGGGGGCACGCCGGCGAGGGGGGGCAGAACTTTCAAGGGGCGGCCTCGGCCTTGGCGGCCTCGGCGGCGGCAGCCTCGGCTTGGATACGGTCTTTGACGAGGGGGCGGGCGGGTCCGATGAGGAGGGGGCAGGCGTCAGTGCAGAGGAGGGGCATGGCGGGGAAGGCCTCGGCGGGGTTTGGGGGGCTGGGATTTTTCTGGGTGGGGAGGAGGTGCCAGGGGATGGTTCCGTCCCAGGACCAGAGGAGCTTGCGCTGGCAGTTGCCGCTGTGGCAGGTGGCGGCGACGAGGGTTTGGGCTTCGGATTCGCGGAGGAGTCCGGTGATGCGGTACATGCCGGTTTGGCGGCCAAGCATTTCTTTGAGGTTGCGGGGGGGGATTTGGCCGTCGGCGAAGCGGAACCAGTTGGCTAGAGCTGCGGGGTAGAGGGCGTCGAGGGCTTCCTGGAGGGCGAGGGCGTCGGGGAGGTGGAGTTCCCAGCCGGTTTTGAGGGTGGGGGCGGTTTTGAGGGGGCGGAATTGCCCGGCCGCGTCTTGGCGGGCGATGTCGCGGGCCTCGGCGGGAGAGTGGTAGGAAGTGAGGGCGCTGGTGCCGACTTGGGCTTCGTCGGCCTGGTGGCAGAGGATCCAGCCGCTGCCCTGGGGGCGGATGAGGACTTCTCCAAGGTGGCGGCCTCCGGCGGCGAGCCAGGCGAGGAGGCGCTCGGCGAGGGGAACCAGGGAGCCCGCGGGGTCGGAGGCGGGGTCGGGATGGGCGGCGTCGAAGGCGGCGACTTGGTCGAGAATGACGTCGGCGAGGAGGGGGGCGGTGCCGATGGCGCTGCTGTAGTAGAGTTGGCGGCCGCGGAGGGCGTGGGGGTTTTGCTTAAAGACGGAGAGTTGGCTCGCGGCGGCGGTGATTTCCTCTTCGATGCCGAGGAGGACCGGGATGTCCTGGAAGCTGTGGAGGCCGTCGGCGATGAAGAAGGGCACCACGATGACGTTGGGCGCGGAGGTGAGCGCGTCCCATTCGGCGATGAGGGGAGCTTCTTCCATATAGGCGTCGAGGACTTCGGCGAAGCCAGCTCCGGAGGCGCGGATCAACTCGACTTGATCCTTAATCGCTTTGGTGGAGTTTTCATTAAGGCCGGTGCCGTGGCCGACGATGATCAGGGCGGACTGGTCGCGGGGGACGGCGGGGGCGACTTCTTCGGCGCGGGCCAGGAGGAGTCGGGTCATGGAGGGGTGAATGCCCACGGGGTCGCAGTAGTGGACGCGGCGTTCAGGTCCGCCTGGGGCGAGGGGGGGCAGGGAGGTGGTGGGGCCGTCGAGGCCGAGTTCGCGGGGGATGACTTGTTGGGTAAAGTAGCCTTCGCTGATGAAATTGGGGACGACGTAAACTTCCGGGCTGTCGACCATGCGGAGCACTTCGCGCATGGAGGGTTCCTCCTTCCAGAAGGCGCAGACCACTTCGGCGAAGACCCCTTTTTGGCGGATGGTCTCGGCGTGGTCCATGGTGGGCGTCGAGGAGTCCGGATTTAGGGTGGATCCGTGGCCCACGAGGACCAGGGCGGTGTGTGGTTTGACCTGCATGCCTTTAGAAACGCCGCTCGGGGCGCTTGGGCAAGGGGAAGTGCTGGTGGGCCGGGATTGGGGGGGCGGGCGGAAAAGAAACGAGCCTCGCCGAACTTGCATTTGGTGGGGAGTCGGGGAACATTTGAAGCATGAAGCCCCTGTTATCGCTTTTCTTGTTGGCTATTAGTTCGGCATCGCTGTGGGCGGGGGATTGGCCGCAGTGGCGGGGGGCCCAGCGGGACGACCACTCGCCGGACGCCTCGATTTTGCACCCGTGGCCTGCCGCAGGGCCCAAGCAGCAGTGGGTGTTCAAGGAAGCGGGGCTGGGGTATGCGGGCTTTTCGGTAGTGGGGGACCGGCTCTACACGCTGGGGGCCTTCGAGGGCGGTGAGCAGGTGATTTGCCTGGACGCGGTTAGCGGGGAGAAAAAGTGGGCCGCAGTGCTCGACAAGCGGGTTTACCCCAACAACTGGGGCGACGGCCCGCGCTCAACACCCACCGTGGCGGGCGACAAGCTCTACGCACTCTCCGCCAGCGGGGTGCTCGGGTGCCTGTCGCTCAAGGATGGCGCGCTCGTGTGGCAGGTGGACCTCGTGGCGGACTTGGGCGGAGAACTGCAGGACTGGGGGTATACGGAATCGGTTTTGGTGGATGGCGAGCAGGTGATTTGCACCCCCGGGGGGAAGCAGGGCACCCTGGCCGCTTTAGACAAAAACACCGGCAAACTGCGCTGGCGCAGCGCCGGGATCAAGGAGCCCGCGCAGTACGCCTCGCCCATTCTGATCAACCACGCGGGCCAGCGCCAGGTGATTCAGCTGCTCACCCGCAAGGTTTTTGGGGTCAATCCCGACAACGGGGAATTGCTTTGGGAGTCCCAGTTTCCCGGGCGGGTGGCGGTGATTCCGACCCCGATTTACCGCGACGGCTACCTCTACGTGACCGCCGGCTATGGGGTGGGCTGCCGCCTGCTCAAGCTCGGAGGCAAAGAGCCTGAGGTCGTCTACGAAAATAACAATATGGTCAACCACCACGGAGGCGTGATTTTGGTCGACGGCAAACTTTACGGCCATTCCGACAAGGGCGGCTGGACCTGCCAGGACTTCCTCACCGGCGAGACGCTGTGGAAGGACGAGTCCCTGGGCAAAGGCGGCGTAGGGTTCGCCGCCGGGCATCTCGTCTGCGTGGACGAGAAGTCCGGCGCGGTGGCCCTCGTCGAGGCCTCGCCCGTGGGCTGGAAGGAACAGGGGCGCTTCACGCTCTCCCCGCAGACCACCCAGCGCAAGCCGCAGGGGAAGATCTGGACGCACCCAGTGATCGTCAATGGGCGGCTCTATTTGCGGGATCAGGAATACCTCCAGTGCTACGACGTTAAGGGGTCTTGAGGGAGCGCTGGGGAGCGGCCGATCGCGGGCCGACCCGGGCGGGGAGCCGGGGGGCGCTTGTGAAATTTTTCACAATACCCTTGCGGGGATGGGGTCGGGGTCTAGTTTGTGGAGGATTTGGTCTACACGAAAATTTGCCATGCCTACTGAGCTTACCCACGCCGCCTACGATTCGAAGATTGAGGGGAACATTATATTCACGCAGTTGGATGCGGCGATGAATTGGATGCGAAAGAATTCGCTGTGGCCGATGCCGATGGGCTTGGCATGCTGCGCGATTGAGTTGATGGCGACGGCGTCGAGTCGGTTTGACATTGCGCGGTTTGGGGCGGAAGTGATGCGCTTTTCGCCGCGGCAGGCCGACGTGATGATCGTGGCGGGGACGGTGACGTACAAGATGGCGCTGGCGGTGAAGCGGATCTGGGACCAGATGCCGGAGCCGAAGTGGTGCATCGCCATGGGGGCCTGCGCGAGCAGCGGGGGCATGTACCGGAGCTACGCGGTGCTGCAGGGGATTGACCGCTTGATTCCAGTGGACGTGTATATTTCGGGCTGCCCGCCGCGGCCGGAGGCCTTGATTGAGGGTTTTATGCGTTTGCAGCGCAAGATTCAGGGGGAACATTCCTTTTTGGAGCAGAAGAAGGAATTGGTGGCGGCCCTGGCGGAATAACATTTTTAACTTTCTGCGTTTTCCCATCCATGACTGCTGTTGAGACTGCCCGCGCCCTTCAGGAAAAATTCCCCGGCACCATCCGAGCGGTGGTGGAATTCCGCGGCGAGACCAGTGTGACCGTGGACTTAGCGGGCCTGGAGGCGGTGCTGAGCTATTGCCAGGGGGAGCTGGCCTTTGATCTTCTGTTGGACATCAGCAGCGTGGACAACATGGGGGAAGACCCGCGCTTTGTGATGGTCTATGAATTGTATTCGCTGAGCCGCAAGGTTCATTTGCGGGTGAAAGCCGGGGTCGCGGAGGACAGTTTGGAGGTGCCTACGGTATCGGGGCTGTGGGCCACGGCGGACTGGCACGAGCGGGAAGTGTATGACATGATGGGGTTGCGCTTCACGGGTCACCCGGATTTGCGGCGGATTTTGATGTGGGAGGGCTACCCGTTTCATCCGCTGCGCAAGGAATTTCCCTTGGGAGGTTTGCCTTCCGAGATGCCAGACGTGGCCTTTACGGGGACGGCGCCCTTGGAAGGCGGTCCCTTTGTGACGAGTTCCGGGGCCACGGACCGGGTCAGCGCGGAGCCCCGCGCCAAGGGAGAACGCTGAGGGAATCCAGTGGCGCCGCGCGGCGCGGTTCCCCTATCGCTGCGGCGCCCAAGGGAAAGTGGCGCCGGAATGCCAGGCGGCACCTCCCGCAGGGAGTTTACCAGCCGACGGCTCGGCGCGGGCTGAGCCCGGGCGCCGCCGCGGGCGGGCCCCCTCGGGGACTGCGGCGGGCGGCTCGGTGGGTCCCTCTCGCCAAAGCTCAGAGGCTCTTGTGGGAGCCGTCGCAGAGGGCGCCCTTGGCGCTGTGTTTGCAGGCGCAGAAGTAGACGGTGCCGGTTTTTTCGGCGGTGTAGGGGAGGGGGGCAAAGCCCGACCCCTTGTGGGCGCCATCGCAGAAGGGCTGAGTGGCGCTCTTGCCGCAGGAGCACCAATAGTAGGTCTTTCCGGCTTCCACTTCGGCGGCGATGGGAGATTTTTGGGCAATGGTGGGGGAATTCATGGAGTGAGATATTGAGTTAGGCGCAGCGGGTGCGGAGTGGGTCCGGGCTGCGCGAAACGGACATTATTTCGCTACGCCAGGCCGGTCGGCCACGAAAGGGTCATTTTTCGCGGTCGGCGGCCGCCATTTTGGGGCCCGGTGCAGGGCGGGCGCGGGCGGGCGGCGCGATGGGGCGGGGGAATATGCTTTACCGGGCGCTGCGGAACGCGGATGTTGGAAGATTGACCCCTATGAAAGCTGCTCCATTTTTCCCCATAGCGATATTAGCTCTCGTCCTCGGTCGCGCGGCGGCGGTGGACAGCGTCGTCGTTTTTAATGAAGTGAGCTACCATCCCCCGGGCGACCCGCGGGCGGGGGAATGGGTTGAACTGCACAACCAGATGGCCATCGACATCGATTTGTCTGGTTGGCACCTGGAGGACGGAATCAACTACACCTTTGCGGAGGGCACCATCATTCCCGGGGGCGGGCACCTCGTGATTGCGGGAGATCCGGCGGCTCTGCAGGCGGCCACCGGACTGGTCCGGGCATTGGGGCCGTTTAGCGGGAGCCTGGGGAATTCAGGCGAACAGGTCGAACTGCGGGACCGCAATGAGCGGCTCATGGATCGCCTAGTCTACAAGGTGGGAGGAGAGTGGCCGCTGGCGCCAGATGGATCCGGGGCCACCTTGGCCAAGCGAGATCCCAACACCGCGAGCGGGCCCGGGGAAAACTGGGCCTCCAGCGTGGCGGTGGGGGGCAGTCCGGGAGCGCGCAATTTCCCCCAGAGCGGGTCGCTGGTGCGCCCGCTGGTCTCGCTGGGGAGCAGTTGGCGGCAGGAATCGTCGGGGGCGGATTTGGGCAGCGCCTGGAAGGAGCCTGACTACGACGACAGCGCCTGGGCGGGAGAAACCGGGGCCAGCCTGATTTCGTACTGGCCCTTCGATGGGGACGCCAAGGCGATCCGCGGGAGCGAGGGCAGCCTCGTGGGGGCGGTGGTGCCCGCGGTGGATCGGCTGGGCGCGGCCGGGGGAGCGCTGGCTTTCAGCGGTATTGGAAAGTTTGTTAGTGTTCCTGGGGGCGGGGGGCTCAATGGGGCGGCGTACGGCACCATCAGCCTGTGGGCCAAGTGGAATGCGGTGTCGCAGGATGCCGACTGCTGCGGTGGCTATGGGGCTATTCTAGCAAGGCAAGAAAACGGTTTCTTTTCGAATAATATCCTTTCGCTGAGCACGTCAAATCCGGCGACGGCGAAGTTGGTCTGGCGGCAGAGTGGGACCGAGGCGCTGATTACGGGAACGACGGCGGTGGGCACGGGGTGGCGGCACATTGCGGTCACCTTCGCGCCGAGCGGGAGTGTGCTGTATTTGAATGGGGTGGCGCAGGGCAGCGGGGCGGGGGCTCCGCTGAGCGACGGGGTGGGCGCGGCGCTGTCGATTGGGGCCTGGGCTGGAGATGGGGCGGGCTTTATGAATGGGAGCTTGGACGATGTCGCGGTGTGGGACCAGGTGCTCCGCGCGGGGCAGATTGCGGAACTGGCGGCCGGAACGAAGACGCCGCTGGCCTTTGGGGTGGCGCAAAGTGCGGTTTATTTTAGCGGGGACGGCCGCTTGGAGAGCAACGATAGCCTGCGGCAGACGGAGTTGCCGACTGGGCCGACGACGTACTATTTCCGCAAGCGCTTTGACTATGCGGATAACCCGGCGCAGGCCAACTTGAAGTTAGACTTGGCGGTGGATGATGGGGCGGTGGTGTATTTAAATGGGCGCGAGGTCTACCGACAGCACCTCCCTGGGGGGGCGATCAGCTATGGCACCGCGGCGACTCAGGTGGTGGGCGCGGCGCCCTTGCAGCTGGGGATCGCGCTCGACGGAGGGAGTTTGGTGGTGGGTTCTAACGTTCTGGCAGTGGAGGTCCATCAGGCGGAGGCCCCAGATCCAGGCATGGTTTTTGGGGCGGCCCTGACGGCGGTGATTCGGCCCCTGGGGGCGGAGGCGGCCACGCCCGACGATCTGGTGATCAACGAGTTGAGCGCGGCCGGGGCCGGGCCGCTGCAGGTGGAGTTGGTGAACCGCGGGGCGGCCGCGCTGGAGGTGGCGGGCTATGAGTTGCGCCGGACTGGGGAGGGGCCGGAAGCCCGCTTTGTCCTATCTGGTGGCCCGCTCTTGCCAGGGGGGTTTTTGGCCTTGGACGAGGCCAAGCTGGGATTTGGGGCGGCGGCGGGCGATCGGATTTTTTTGGTGCGGCCCTCGGGGACAGCGGTGGCCGACGCGTTGGAGGTCAAGGCGCAGGCGCAGGCGCGCCGACCGGACGGGGCGGGGGAATTCCTCCGGCCGGACGGGGGCACCTTCGGCGCTCCTAATCGATTTGTGTTAAGCGAGGGGGTGGGTATTAACGAGATCATGTTCAATGCGCCTCCGATCCTGGAAGTGGCGGCGGCGGGCGGGGCCCCGGCGGTGCCTTATCAGCGGGATCCAGAGCAGTGGATTGAACTGCACAACCGCAACGGACGGGAAGTTAGTCTGGCGGGTTGGCGGCTCGCCGGAGGCATTGATTTTGCGTTTCCTCCGGGCAGCGCGATTCCCGCAGGCGGGTATTTGGTAGTGGCCAAAGACCCCCTCACTTTGCAGGCCAAGTTTCCCGGGCTGTTGCCCCTGGGGCCCTTTTCGGGCAAGCTTTCCGGCAGCGGAGAGGAACTGGTGCTGCGGGATGCCCAGGACAACCCGGCGGATCGGGTGCACTACTACGACGACGGCCGCTGGCCAGAGGCCGCGGACGGCGGCGGATCTAGCGCAGAGCTGCGCGACCCCCGCGCGGACCACGGAGTCGGGGAAAACTGGGCTCCCAGCGATGAGTCCAGTCGCTCGGCGTGGCAGACTTACAGTTATGAGGGCGTGGCTGCGGCCAGCCCCGTGGGGCCGGACGCCCAGTGGCGGGAATTTGTCTTGGGCTTGATGGACAAGGGTGAGGTCCTGTTAGACGATATCGCGGTGACGGAGTCCCCCGCGGGGGCCACGCCGGTGGCGATGCTGCAGAATGGCACATTTGCGGTCGATGCCAGTAAGTGGCGCATCATCGGCAACCACCAAGGCACGGTGGTGGACGACCCGGATCAACCGGGCAACAAAGTGCTGCGCCTGGTCAGCAGTGGCTCTAGCGACCATATGAGCAACCACGCCGAAACCACTTTTGCGAGCAGCCGCAGCGCGGTGAACGGAAAAACCTATCGCATTTCCTATCGCGCCAAATGGATCAGCGGCTGCCGCCAACTCAACACCCGCCTGTACTTCAACCGCCTGGCGAAAACCACGGTGCTGCAGGGCCGCTCGCGCTATGGGACCCCTGGAAGCCCCAATACCGCCCTGGCCGCGAACCTCGGCCCCACCTTTGCCGACCTCCGCCACGAGCCCGCAGTGCCTTCGGCGCAGGCCCCGGTGACGGTCTCGGTGACCGCGATGGACCCAGACCAAGTGGGTGAGGTGACGCTGTGGTCCCGCTTGGACGGAGCCGCCTGGACGAGTCAACCCATGAGTGGAGGTGCGGGGTCGCGCTACCGCGCGGTGTTGCCCGGGCAGGCGGCGGGGAAGATTGTGCAATTTTACGTGGAGGCCGCAGATGGGCGCAATGCGCGGGCCAGTTTTCCCGCCGCGGGAGCGAATTCCCGGGCGCTCTATAAGGTGAACGACGGCCAGGCCAAAGCGAATGGGCTGCACAACGTGCGCCTGATATTGTTAGCGGCTGATGCCAATGTGATGCACGCCACGGTCAACTTGATGAGCAACCAGCGCCAGGGAGCGACCGTGATTTACGACGAGCGCGAGGTTTTTTACGACGTGGGCCTGCGGCTGAAGGGGAGTGAGCACAGCCGCACCGAGACGTTGCGCTTGGGCTTCAATATCGGCTTCCCCTCGGAGCACCTTTTCCGGGGGGTCCACCGCAGCGTGGCCATCGACCGCTCGGAAAGCGTGGGCTATGGGCAGCGCGAAATCCTCATGCACCAGGTGGTGAACCACTGCGGCGGGGTTCCGACGAAGTATCACGATTTGATCCAGGTGATCGCTCCGCAGGCGGCGCACACCGGTGGGGCGGAGTTGCAGTTGGCGCGCTACACGGACGTCTTCTTGGACGATCAGTTTGAGAATGGATCTGAGGGCATGGTGTATGAATATGAATTGGTCTACCAACTCAACGCCACCAACACGGGGACCCCTGAAGGTCTAAAGTTGCCCGCGCCGGACTCGGTGGTGGGCATTCCTATCACCAACATGGGCAATGACAAGGAGGGCTATCGCTGGACATTTTTGCTCAAGAATAACGAAGACCGGGACGACTATAGCCGGGTGATCCCTTGGGCCAAATGGATGGCCTCCAGCGGCACTACTTTTACCAGCCAGATCAACAACTTCCTGGATGTCAGTCAGTGGCTGCGCGGCACCGCGATCAACGTATTGTCTGGAGCCGGCGACAGCTATGGCGGCGACGGATCCCAGCACAACGTGCAGTTTTACGTGCGCCCCAGCGACGGAAAAATGCTTTTCTTCCCCCACGATTTAGACGCCTTTTTGGACTCCAGCCGCGGGATTATCCCCAATGGCGAGATCAGCAAGATCATCGCGGTGCCGACCTATGCGCGGCTCTACTATGGGCATTTGCAGGAAATCATGGAGACTACTTACAATAGCACTTACATGACCCGGTGGGCGAATCACTTTGGAGCCCTCCTGCCCGCGCAGCCCTTTGCGAGCCATTTGGCCTTTATCACCGCGCGCAAAAGCACCGTCACTAGCGCTATCAACGCCGCCGTGCCTCCGGCGACGCCCTTCGCCATCACCACCAACGGGGGCAACGACCTCAGCACGCTCAACAACAGCGCCACGCTGTCGGGAACGGCTAATTTGTCAGTCCGCGCCATTCGGGTGAACGGGGTGGACTATCCGATCACCTGGGCGGCCATTACCGGCAAGCCCACCGGGTGGTCGGTCACGGTGCCACTGGCCAGCGGGGCCAACGCGCTCAAAATTCAGGGGGTGGACCGCAGCGGGGCTTTGCTGGCGACGGCTTTGGATACCATCACCGTGACCAACAATGGGGCCGCGGCGCTGCTGCCGGTGCAGATCAACGAGTGGATGGCCAACAACAGCGGTCCTAGCGGATATGCAGACCCGGCGGACGGGCTCTTTCAGGACTGGGTGGAGCTCTACAATCCGAACCCCAGCGCCGTTGATCTCGCCGGCTATCGGCTCACCGACGACCTCGCGGCCCCCGCCAAGTGGGTCTTTCCGGCGGGCAGCAGCATTGCCCCGCTGGGGTACTTGTTGGTGTGGGCGGACAACGAGGTGGGGCAAAATACCCCGGGCAATGGATGGCACGCCGCCTTCCAACTGAGCACCAGCGGGGAGTCCCTCGGCCTCTACAATGCCGCGGGGGTGGCCCAGCACACCCTCACTTTTGGGCCGCAGGCGGCCAATGTCAGCGAGGGGCTCTACCCCGATGGAGACGCCAAGTCGGTGCAGTTCATGGCCAATTGGACCCCGCGCTATCCCAACAGCCGCGAGGCCCCCATGAAAATTGGCGAGGTGGCGCTAGCGGATGGAAAGTTTGGCCTGAGCTGGAGCACCCAGGCGGGGCGGACTTACCGCGTGGAGGTCAGTGCCGACCCCGCCGGGCCTTGGCAGCCCCTGGGGCCAGATGTCGCGGGCGACGGCGCGGTGGCGCGGGCGCTCGATCCGGCGGCC
>CANHIJ010000070.1 GCA_947460575.1 Verrucomicrobiales bacterium
ATTGAGAAACTCGCGCCCCCCGATCGTGCCCACCACCTCGCAGCGGTGCCGCGGGGGGACAAAACTGGCCACCTGGGCCGCCGCCTCCTCGAGGGGCAGTCCCCAAGCAGACACCGCTGCCAGCGCTGCCATGATGTTCTCTGCGTTGTGGCGGCCCCGCAGCGCCGTGTCCGCGAGGGCTAAAATGGCGCGCTCGCCTGCATAGATCGTCCCGTCCCGGAAGCTCCAGTCGCCGCCGTCCTCCCAAGCGCTGAAGCTCACCCGCCGCGCCGCGAGGCTGGGCAGGGGCTCGTCTCCCTTGACCACCGCGGTGTCCTCCGGCCCTTGATTTTCGAAAATCCGCAACTTGGCGGCGCGGTACGCCTCCAGCGAGGGATGCCGGTCGAGGTGGTCCGGCGCAAAATTCATCCACACCGAAATCACCGGACGGAACTCGCGGATCATTTCCAACTGAAAAGAGCTGACCTCCAACACCAAAACTTCCAGCGCTGCATTCCGCAGCACCACTTCGGAAAGCGCCGTGCCGTAATTGCCACACGGAACCGCGGCGCGCCCCGCCATCGCCAGCAGGTGCGCAATCAAACCAGTTGTGGTCGTCTTTCCGTTCGTCCCCGTGACTGCGATCACCGGCACCGCGGTCTGCTGAAAGGCAAACTCAATCTCGCTCAGCCCCGGAACCCCCCGTCCCAAAATCCCCTGGGCCAATGGCCATGACGGATCAATCCCCGGGCTGAGAATCGCTAGGTCGTAGGGCCCCGCATCGGCGCGCGCCGCGGCCCCAGTCCGCACCGCGAAGCCCTCCGCGCGCGCCTGCGCCGCGGCGGGTGAATCCGCCGGGCTGTCGTCTAACAGCACTACTTCCGCTCCCAGATGCCGCGCCAGCCGCGCCGCCGCCTGGCCGCTCGTTCCCATGCCGAGAATGGCGAAGCGCTGGCCGGCGTATTTGGAAGAGGGAGGCAACATGGCACTAGCGCAGTTTTAGAGTACCCAGGGCGACCATGGCGCCCAACAAACTGAGGATCCAGAAGCGGACGATGACTTGGCTCTCTTTCCAGCCCTTGAGCTCGAAGTGGTGGTGAATTGGAGTCATCAAGAAGAGGCGCCGCGGGCTGCCGTAAAGCTTGCGGCTAATCTTGAACCAGCTCACCTGCAGCATCACCGACAGGGCCTCCAAGACGAAAACGCCCCCCGCGATCAACAATACCAGCTCCTGCTTGCAGCAGATGGCCACCGCCGCGAGGCAGCCCCCAATGGCCATGCTGCCCGTGTCGCCCATAAATACCCGCGCCGGAAAACAATTGAACCACAAAAAACCTGCCGCCGCGCCCACTAGCGCAAAGCAGAGCGCCGTCAACTCCCCAGCGTACACGTTGTGCTCGAGGTTTAAGTACCCCGCCATCTGGTAGTGCCCCGTGATGTAGCAAAAAATCCCGTACGCCAACGCCGTGCTGATCGTGCAGCCAGCCGCCAGGCCATCCAGGCCATCCGTCAGATTCACCGCATTGGAAGAACCCACAATCACCAGCGCAAAGAACACCACCGTAAACCAACCCATGTCCCGGACCTCAAAGAGTTCCTTCTTGATAAAGGGGAGCTGCAGGTGGGCAAAATAATTTTCCTGGCCCGGCAGGCGATAGAGCACATAGCCAGCGGCGAGGCCGATAATCCACTGCACCGCCAACTTGCCTCCGCTGCTCACCCCCTTGGAGTTCTTTTTGCTGACCTTCAGCCAATCGTCGACAAAGCCCAGCGCGCCCAAGCCCAGCGTGACAAAGAGGCAGATCCAAAGAAAGGGATTGTCCCAGCGGCAGCCCAAGAGCCCAGCGGCGACCAGGGATCCAATCAATAAAATTCCACCCATGGTCGGCGTGCCCGCCTTTTTTCCGTGCAACTCAAAGAGCTGATTCACTTCCTCCTTCGTGCGGATGGGCTGTCCCATTTTCAGAGAAATCAGCTTGCGGATCACCCGGTCCCCGAACGCCAAGCTGAGGACAAAGGCGATCACCAAGGCCGCAATGGAGCGAAACGTCTGATATTGCAGCACGTTCGTAAATTTGGCGAGGAGTCCGCCTCCGCCGTCGCAATGTTGATAGATCCAGTAGAACATGATTCAGGCGAAAGTGGGTTGAATGGCGCGCTCCATGGCCGCCGACCGGCTGCCCTTCACTAAAATGAGATCGGTCGGTCCCGCCCAGCCCCGCAGGAACACCCCAGCCGAGCACGGGTCCGGAAAATAGTGCAACCGGTCCGCCGAGCCGCCCGCCGCCGCGTAGCCCTCCCCGATCAGTTCGGCCTCGCCGCGGCCCACCACGCACAACTGGTCAATGCCCAACTGCTGCACCGCCGCCCCTAGCGCCAAGTGCTCCGCCTGCGCGGTCGCTCCTAACTCTCCCATGCGACCCAGCACCGCCACCCGGCGGCCCTCCGCGGCAAAGGTCCGCAGCGTCTCCAAAGCGGCCCGCATGGAGTCGGGATTGGCATTGTAGCTGTCGTCGAGGAAGCGCAGGCCATCGACCACCCGCAGCTGCAGCCGCCCCCCGGTCAGGACCGCGCTTTCCAGTCCATCCACAATCTCCTCCAGGCGCAGGCCCAAGTGGAATCCGACCGCCGCCGCCAAGGCCGCATTGCCCGCCATGTGGCGCCCCGGCACCGGCAGCCGCACCGCGCCGCGGGAGCGATCGGGCAACTCCAACACTAGCGAACTGCCCGCTCCCGCGCTCTGCACCGCGCGGACCTGCACTTCCCCGCAGTCAATCCCCGCCGTCAACACCCGCGCCCGGCACCGCGCCGCGATCTCCGGCGTAAAGGCATCGTTGGCATTGAGCACCACCAGCCCATCCGGCGGCACCGCTTCCGCAAGGCGTCCCTTTTCCAGCGCGATCGCCTCCCGGCTGCCCATGTACTCGATGTGGGCCGTCCCGATATTCGTGATCACGGCGACCTCTGGGGCCGCCAACGCAGCTAGGGGAGCGATCTCCCCAGGATGATTCATCCCCATTTCAAAGACGCCGTGGCTGTGCTCCGCCCCCGCGCTGAGTACGCTGAGCGGCAAGCCAATGTGGTTGTTGAGATTGCCCCGCGTGGCGCACACCCCGAAGCGCTGTGAAAGCACCGAGTGGATCATGTCCTTGGTCGAAGTCTTCCCATTACTCCCCGTTAGGCCCACCACCACCCCGCCCCACTGCCGCCGGTACCGCGCCGCGAGCCGCTGCAGCCCCTGCAATGTATCGTCCACCAAGAGCACCCCCACCCCCGGCGGCACCGCCACCGCTCGGCTCACTAGCACCGCCGCCGCGCCCGCCTCCCCCACAAAGTCGTGGGCATCAAAGTGCTCGCCCCGCAACGCCACCAAAAGGCTCCCCGGCGCTAGGCTTCGACTGTCGCTGCCCACGCTTCCCACCACGGACTGGGGATCGCCCGCGATCAATCGGGCGCCACTCCACTCAGCTAGGGTTGCCAGGGTCTGGGGAATCATGGCCGTTCCGGAAGGATCCAGTTTCGCAGCGCCTGGCGCGCCACCTGCACGTCGTCAAAAGGAGTCACCGCCCCGTGGGCCATCTGCCCCTTTTCGTGGCCCTTGCCTGCAATCAGCACAATGTCCCCGCCTCCCGCCAACGCGATGGCCCGCTCAATCGCCGCCCGCCGGTCGAGGATGACCTCGTGGTTGTCCCCGCCCATCCCCTGCCGAATCTCCGCCACGATGGCCTCGGGCAGTTCGCCGCGGGGATTGTCGTTGGTGAGAATGGTGTAGTGCCCTCCGGCCTCGGCCACCGCCCCCATCCGCGAGCGCTTGGTGTGGTCCCGGTCGCCGCCGCAGCCAAAAACCGTGATGAGGCGGCGCGGGTTGAGATCGCGCAGGGTGCGCAAGGCGTTGTCCAGGGCGTCCGGGGTGTGGGCGTAGTCCACAAAAACTTTGAAGGGCTTGTTGTCCGAGACCAATTCCATGCGCCCGGGGACCTGGGGGGCGTCCTCGAGCGATTTCACCGCCTGGCGAAGATTTAAGTCCAAGGCCCAAACTGCGCCCAGCGCGCCCAGCGCATTGTAGACGTTGAAGCGGCCGATCAGGGGCATTCTAACCAGAAAACTGCGCCCGCGGGCTTCCAACGTAAAGGTGGTGCCCTTGGTAGTGGCCGACATCTGGCTGGCGCGAAAATCGGCGTGGACATTCATCCCGTAGGTGATCACCCGCAACTTGCCCTCGTAATCCCGCGCCAAGCGGCGCCCCGCGGCGTCGTCGGTGTTGACCACCAGAGCCGGCTGCTTGGGCCCGCCCTGCTCCACCAAGTGCGCCGCAAAGCGGGCCTTAGCGGCGTAATAGTTCTCCATGCTCCCGTGGTAGTCGAGGTGGTCCTGGGTGAGATTGGTGAAGATGGCGGCGTCAAAGCGGATCCCGTGGGTGCGCTGCTGCACCAGGGCGTGCGAGCTGACCTCCATGGCTACGGCGACGCATTGGTTTTCCACCATGCTGCGGAGAAGGCGCTGCAGGGTAATGCTGTCCGGGGTGGTGTGCGACGCCGTCTCCTCCAAGCCCTCGCCCACGACGTATTTCACCGTGCTGATGAGTCCGCAGTGCCCCTTGGCAGAATCGATGAGATGCTGCAGCAGAAAACTAGTCGTCGTTTTTCCGTTAGTGCCGGTAACCCCTGCCACCAGAAGCCGGTCCGAGGGCTTGCGGTATAACGCATCTGCCGCCTCCGCTAGGGCCGCCTGGCTATCCTTCACCGTGATCCAGGTGCCGCGAAAATCCTCCGGCACGTCGGCCTCCGCGAGGATCGCCGAGGCCCCCTTGGCGATGGCCTCGGGGATGAAGGAGTGCCCGTCCGCCGCCCCGCCGCGCAGGGCCGCGAAGATCAGGCCGGGCCCAGCCGCGCGGGAGTCTGCCGTCAGGCCGACGATTTCCAGATCCAGCGGCCCAAAGGTGCGGACGCGGGTAAGGTGTTCAAGCAAATAAGTTAGTTTCATCAAAAAAGAGGGGGCCTAGCGCGTAAAATGGCGCGGATTAGCCTTTACTGGAATCGTATTAGCGGCCTGCGGTTGCAGGCTGGACTTCGGAGCGAATTGGGCCGGGATTTCGTAATAGGCCATGGCCCGCTCGGCGATGCGGCGAAACAGCGGCGCCGCCATCCGCCCCCCGTATTGAGCGTGCTTAGTGCCCCGCGGGGTATCGATGATGACCAAGCCGCCCAACTTGGGTTGGTCCGCGGGCAGGAATCCGATGAAGGAGCAAATCAGGTCGCCTTGGTAGGTGGTGCGCAACCGGCCGTCCTTGAGGGCCGTGACTGCCTTGCGGGCGGTGCCCGTCTTGCCCGCGATCTGAAACAACTCGCTCCGGCCGGGTTTGCCGGTGCCCTGCTCTACCACTTCCAGCATAGCCCGGCGCACCACCTGCGCCGCCTCCGCGGTCACCACCTGCCGCTCCGCGACCCGCGGCAACCCTTCTACCGCTTGGCCGTTCTCGTCGACCCAGGTCTCGGCCAGGTGCAGGGGCCGATAGCTCCCCCCGTTGATGATGGCGCCCAGCGCCCCGCACATCTGCGCCGGGGTTACCGTGATCGCGTTTCCAAAGGCCACCCGCGACAGCGTCTGCAAGGTCATCTGCCCGGCAAACGAGCCCCGGCTCTCCATCGGGGACTCGAAACCCGTGGCCCGGCAAAAACCGAAATCCCGAATCAATTCCTCAAAGCGACGCACCCCCAGCAGGCGGCCCAGCTTGTAGGCCCCAATGTTGGAGGAGTGCACGATGATGTCCTCCACGGTGCCCGAAGCCATGGCGTGCTCGTCGTGAATCGGGGTGATATCCTCGTCGTCGTAAACTCCACTAGCCGCTATTTCGATACGGCTTTGGCGATTGAGCTTACCCGAGGAAAGCGCCCCGGCGGCGGTGACGATCTTGATCGTAGAGCCGGGCTCGTAGAGCATTTCGGTCACTGGATTGCTCAGCAGCGGGCGATCGGGCCCGTGCTTGGGGTCGCGGCAGGCAATCGCCCGCACCCCCATGCTGGCGGGGTCGAACAGGACCACCACCACCCGCTCCGCCTGCAAATCGCCCAAATATACCTCGCCCTCCGCCGCGCCCGCTTCATCCAGGGCTTCCTCCACGACGCCCTGAAGTCCAAGGTCCAAGCTGAGGCGCAGCCCCCGGCCATTGCGGGCCGGAGTCATTTGGCCGCGGTAGGCGGGGATTTCATTGCCCCAACCGTCGACCTCCAATTCGCGCCGCCCCGGAGTACCCGTGAGATCGGCCTGGAAAAAGCGCTCCACCCCGGCCACGCCCCGCGCTGGTTTCGGCTCCTCGCCTGGGCTCGGCTTGGTCTCGCCAAAAAAGCCCACGATGTGCCCCAAAGGCAAATCCGCCGGATAGCGCCGGGCAAAGGCATTTTGAAAAATAAGGGCGCCCAGTTTGCCGCGATTGCGGCTTTCCCGGAAGGTTCCCAGCTGCGCCGCCTCCAGGCTTTCCCTCAGCTTCAGGGCCCCGCTGGTGCTGAGGTCCCGGCTCAGAAAAACCTCGCCCTTGGCCTTAGCCGCCAGCCGAGTGCGGATCCGGGCCTCAAACTCCCCAGCCTCCATCCCCAAAAGTGGCGCCGCCACCCGCCCCAAGTGGCCCAAGTAGCGATTCTGCAATTGCTCTAAACTAAAAGCGTGCCGCAAATCGCGGGGCTTCATCTTCTCCACGGCGGCCAGGGCGTCCGCCAGCGCAGCCCCCGTCTGCAAAAACCCCAGCTCCAAAGTCACCTGCTGCACGGGCTCGTCGCAGGCCAAAACCCGACCCCGCGTATCCAAAATGTCCCCCCGCGAGGCGCTCAATTCCTGGCTGCGGTGGTGGCTCTCCTCCAGAAGCGCTTGATAGTGCTCGTGCTGAACTACCTGCAGGTGAATGAGCCGCCACGAAAGCAAGCTAAACGCTGTGACCACCCCCAGGCAAAGCACCCCGGCGCGCCACTGCAGGCTGCGCTCGCCCACTTCGTTCCGGCTATATAAATCCGCTCGACTCATGGCTGCGGGTTCCCCGCGATCACCGGGGAGGATTCGAGTTCAGAAGTCGCCCGCGGCTCGGGCAGGCGGACCAGGCGCCCGTGCGGCCCGATTTCAATCGGCTTGAGCCCCAACCCCGCCCGCGCCGCGCGCGCGCGCAAATCCTCGGGGGACAGGCGGCGGTTCATCAGCAAGGCGTTTTCTTTTATCTGGTCCTCGTATTGCCTAATCTCGCGGTGCATCGCCAAAATTTGCGCCTCGCGCTCCTTCTTGCGCGAATCCAGCCACACATAACAGGCCCCGATGGCCGTCACCAGGGCCGCAAACAGCAGGCAGTTCAGCAACCACCCAGGGCGCAACGCATCCTGCGCGGGGCGGCGCGGGGAGCGGCGGTTTTTGGGAGGGGGCACGGGTAATAAAAAAATAAGGTCTTTCAGCGGGCCCATCAGCCCAGGCGCTCTACCACCCGCAAGGTGGCGCTGCGCGAGCGCGGATTGCGCGCCGTCTCGGCCTCCCCAGCGGCGATGCCCTTGCGCGTAATCAAGCGGTAGTAGCAGTCCGGGTTGGGCCGCGCCGCCGCCCACTCCGGGCGGTCGATTTCCGCCGCGCTGTGGCGCCGAAAAAATTGCTTCACCATCCGGTCTTCCAAGGAGTGAAAAGTAATCACCGCCAGCCGCCCCCCGGGCTTTAGCCAGTAGTGTGCCCCCTCCAAAGCAGCCCGCAACTCTCCCAATTCGTCGTTCACCGCCATGCGCAGCCCCTGAAACACCCGCGTCGCCGGCGACGCGGGCCCCCGCTTCGGCACCACCGTGCCCACCACCTCCGCCAGATCCCCCGTGGTCTCAAAAAGCCGCTCCCCGCGCCGCTTCACCAAGGCCTTAGCCACCCGGCGCGACGCCTTCTCGTCCCCGTACTCATAAAAAATCCGCGCCAGTTCCTCCTCCGGCAACGTGTTCACCAACTCCGCCGCCGACCCCGGCGCCTCCGGGTCCATCCGCATATCCAACGGCCCGTCCCGCAAAAACGAAAAACCCCGCCGCGCCTCATTTAACTGGTGACTGCTTACCCCAATATCAAACAACATTCCGTCCAGCCCCGCCTCCAGACCCATCCCTCCCAAAATCTCCGGATAGGACGAAAATTTCGCCCGCACCGCCACCAGCCGATCCGACCACTCCCCAAGCCGACCCGCCGCCCACGCCAGCGCTTCCGGATCCCGGTCCAATCCCACTACGTCCGCCCCGGCCGCCAGCAAGCGCGCCGCGTGCCCGCCGCCTCCCAGCGTCCCATCCAAAAAGCGCTTCCCCTCCGACGGCTGCAACGCCGCCACCACCTCCTCCTCCAGCACAGGAAGGTGGTAAGACTCGGCCCCGCCCTCTCCCAGCGCGCAGCGCTGCGGGACTACCCCTTCCCCGCCCCAGGCCGCCGAACCGACCCGCGGCAAACCCGCCAGCGCCAATCCCCAGCCCTTCGCCTCCAGCAACCCTTCATCGGAACCCTCCAGCTTAGAGCGCAACCAGGCCGCGCCGCGCCGCCACAGACCCCCCGGCGCCGCGCTTCCCACCCCCTTCAGCCAGGGCCCGCCGCGCCGCCGCCAGCGGGCGGAAAAGCAAAAAAAGAGCGGCGGCATCGCGTCAAAAAGGAGAGAGTTTAATATTGTTAAATTAGGCAAACGATTAACCACAGACCTTATCTAAGGTCAATGAATTTTCAGGATTTCAGTGGGATTAAGCGGCACTTTCCGCAGTTTTCATAATTTCCTCAAGGGCCCCGCCCCGGGTCTCTGGCGGGGCGCGGGGCGGAAAAACCGCCCGTTTCCAAGTTGCAATCGTCCCTGTCATCTGGCACGGAGAGGGTTGTCTGGAGGGACTGCGGTGCGGTCTCCGCCCGCCCCTCGTCTCTCATCCTTTTCGGCCCATGAATCGCGCATCCTCCCGTCTTCTGCTCTGCACCTTCACCGCCGTCGCCGTAGCGGCCGCCCCCGAAAGCGCGCTGGCCTTCCCCAACCCTTTTAAGCGCAAGGCCCCCCTGACCGCCCCCGCCGCCCCGGAGCTCCAGGCCGACGAGCGCGCCGCCGGAGATCTGCTGCGCCAAGCCCAAGATCTCGAAGCCGCCGGGAAAAGCGGCGCCGCCGCCTCCACCTGCAAGCGCCTAGTGGACCGCTATCCCCTGACCAGCTTCGCCCCCATGGCCCTCTTCCGCCTCGCCTCGTCCTATGAGCGCGACGGCAAGTTCAAAAAGGCTTTCGAAACCTACCAGGAACTCGTCGACACCTACAAGCAAAGCTCCCAGTTCAGCGAAGCCATCGATCGCCAAATCGCCATCGCCGGCCAGTCCCGCAGCGAAAAACTGGGCTCTTTCCTCGGGATCCCCAAAAAGCTCGACCCCAGCGATCAACTCGACATGTTCGAGAAAGTCATCGCCAACGCCCCCCGCGGCCGCCGCGCCCCCGAAGCCCAATTCGAAATCGCCAAAATCCACGAAGAGGAAAATGCCCCCGACCTCGCGATCGCCGCCTACCAAAAGGTGGTCGAAGACTACCCCTCTAGCCCCCTAGCCTCCGAGGCCCAGGCTAAAATCAGCAAGGGCTACCTCGGCAAGGTCGAAGAAGGGAGCCGCGACGCCTCGAATATTGAAAAAGCTCGCCTCGCCGCCGACCAGGCCGCCGGCCTTTTCCCCAGCACTTCCCTCCCCGACCTCTCTGCCACCCGCCAGCAGGTCGACGAAATCTCCGCCGAAAATGCCTGGAAAACCGGGCGCTTTTACGAAAACCAAAACAACCTCCGCGCCGCCCTCGTCTACTACAGCGATGTGCTCCGCTCCCCTAGCAGTCCCCACTTCGCGGAGGCCCGCGAGCGCATCAACGCCATGACCGCTAAGGATGCCACCCTGCTCGAATCCGTCCCCTCCTCCCTGGCTCCCGACCAACTCGCGGTGCCCGCCGCCATCAACCTCAAGGGCAAACCCGGCTACTTCGGCCCCCCGCCTCCCCCCGCCCGCGTCGCCGCCCTCCTGCCCCAGCCCAAAATGCGCCCCTCCCCCGAGCAGGTCCCCCTCACCCCCCTCGAAGAACCAGACCTCCCCACTGGCAGCGAACCCGGCCGCAAGCCGGACGACTCCCTCCTGAATCCCGCGGCCCCAGCAGCTCCCGGCGACCTACTGCCCGGCGACCCCCTGCCTGCCGCGGGCTCCCCCGCCGCCGAGCCTCCCTCCCTGCCCGCCGCCGAGGCCCCCGCCCTCCCTCCCCCCACCGAGCCCAGCCTTCCCGCCCCCGCCGCGCCCGCCCGCCAGCCCAAAAAGTGACCTGCTTTCCCCCGGCCCCTCTCCCATGCAACTGTCCCACCTGCTGACTCGTCCCGCTTTTTTTGCCGCGGCCGCCGCCCTGCTCCTCCCCAGTTGCTCCGGCTACCGCCTCGGCTCCAGCAAGCCCGCCCGCATGGAAAACGTCCGCACCATCGCAGTTCCCACCTTCCGCAACCTCACCTTGGAGCCTCGCTCCGCCGTCCTCGTGACCAACAACGTAGTGCGCCAATTCCAGCTCGACGGCACCTACCAAATCGCCGACGCCCAAAGCGCCGATGCCCTCCTCCGCGGCACCATCCGCTCCTTCACCCGCCGCCAACTGCGCAGCGCCCGCAACAACAACCTCCGCACCCGCGAACTCGAACTCGTCATGGACGTCGATTTCGCCCTCGAGCAATCCCACACCGGCAACCTCCTCGCCAAGGGAACCGTCAAGGGCGCCACCTCCGTCTTCCTCGACCCCAATTTCCAGCTCAGCGAGCGCCAGGCCCTCGACGACGCCTCCCGCAAAATGGCTGAAGAACTGGTCAGCCGCCTCAGCGAAGGCTGGGGCTCCGCAGAGTTCCCCCTCGCCGCGCCCCGGAGCACCGCCCCTGGCTCCCCCTCTAAAATCCTCCCTGCTGCCCTCCGCTGAAAATCTGGCGGCAGCCGCGAAAATCACTTGCACCTTCTCGGGTTCATTCTACCATCAACTCCCGCCCACCAAGGCGGAGTTTACCGGCGCGGTTAGCTCAGCGGTAGAGCACCTCCCTGACACGGAGGGGGTCACAAGTTCGAACCTTGTATCGCGCACCATCTCGCCTCCCCCCGCGAGATCCCCCCGGCAGCCCCAGCGCTCCCCCCTCCGCCCAAGTCTTTCCCGGCGCACGGCTCCACTTCCGTCCCGCCCGCAGGCCTTCCC
This sequence comes from Verrucomicrobiales bacterium, assembly GCA_947460575.1. Classification (GTDB taxonomy): domain Bacteria; phylum Verrucomicrobiota; class Verrucomicrobiia; order Verrucomicrobiales; family V1-33; genus CAIZWU01. The sequence goes on from CANHIJ010000070.1 coordinate 11,177, forward strand.
CTAAGCCCTCCGCTCCCACTCCCCCAAGAACTTTGCAAAAGTTCAAAAAAGCACTTGGCAGCTGCCAGAAATGCCGTAATGAAGAGCCCGGTCGCGCGTCGTCCGGATTTGGGGTCTTAGCTCAGTTGGTAGAGCACCTGCATGGCATGCAGGGGGTCAGCGGTTCGAATCCGCTAGGCTCCACCAAATTTCCTCGCCGGGCTCCGCCCCTAAGGTTTTTTAAAATTTGTGCGACATAGCGTCCCACGCGCCTCTCTGGCGTGAGGCCCACTTTTATGCCCACTCGCCTTGACGAGCGGGATTTTTTAGATATACTTTCCAGAGCACCTTCAAAAACGGGAACTCCTCCCGTTTTTTTTATTTTAAGCCACCGCCGTTATGACCAGCGAACTTCTCGCCGTCTTTGAGTACTACGAAAAAGAAAAAGGAATCAGCCGCGACAAAATGATCGAGGCTCTCTCCTCCGCCATTCTGACGGCCTCCCGCAAAAGCATCGGCCCGGCCCGCGAATTGCGCATCGACATCGATCCCGTCAAAGGCGGCATCAAGGCCAAGGCCAAGTTGATGGTCGTCGAAACCGTCACCGCCCCCTACGACGAGCTCGCCCTCACCACCGCTCGCAAAATCAAAAAAGACGCCGAAATCGGCGACGAAATTGAGGTCGACGTCACCCCCAAAGACATGGGCCGCATCGCCGCCCAAACCGCGCGCCAGGCCATGATGCAGCGCATTCGCCAGGAAGAAAAACTCCTCATCTACGAAGAATTTAAAGACCGCGCGGGCGAAATCGTCAATGGATCGGTCCGCCGCTTCGAAAAATCCGACGTTATCGTCGACCTCGGCAAATTTGAAGGCATCATGCCCAAAAAAGAGCGCGTCGCCACCGAGGACTACAACATCGGCGACCGCATCCGCGTTTACGTCGTCGCCGTCGAAAACGGCATCCGCGGCCCCGAAATCATCCTCAGCCGCAGCCACCCGAATTTCGTCAAGCGCCTCTTCGAAAGCGAAGTCAGCGAAATCGCCGACCGCACCGTCGAAATCCGCGCCATCGCCCGCGAGGCCGGGTACCGCACCAAAATCGCCGTCTGGAGCGCCGACCCCAAGGTCGACCCTGTGGGCGCCTGCGTCGGCATGCGCGGCGCCCGCGTCAAAAACATCGTCCGCGAGCTCAACAACGAAAAGGTCGACATCATCAAGTGGAGCGACAACCCCAAGGAATTCCTCAAGGACGCGCTCAAGCCCGCCACCATCGCCGACGACAAAATCGTAGTCGACCCGGTCAACAAGCGCATCTTCGCCAAAGTCCGCGAAGATGAACTCTCCAAAGCCATCGGCCGCCACGGCCAAAACGTCCGCCTCACCAACCGCCTGATGGGCTGGGACGTCCAAGTAGAGCGCGACGAAAGCGCCCACGAAAAATTTGTCGGTCGGATCCACAACGCCGCCTCCGAACTCGCCGCCCAACTCGGGCTCGAGGTCGAATTGGCGGAGGCCCTCGTGACCACCGGCATGAACAGCATCGAAGTCATCGCAACCCTCGAAGCCTCCGACATTGTCGACGTGCTCGGCATCCCCGTCGAAGAAGCCGCCGCCATCGTCGCCAAAGCTCAGATGCAGGCCTCCGCCGCGTCCGCCAAATAACCGGGGTTGCAAACCCCACCGTCTGACGCCATGAAACTGGCCCACCTATCGCATGCCCGGCAAATCCAAATCCACGCCCCCTTCAGGTTCCGACTCCGCTCCCTCCCCGGCGCGTAAAATCACGCGCCCTGTCCCCTTAGAACCCAAAGCAGCGGCCCCCCCGGCTCCGGCTCCATTGCCCCCGCGCAAGCTGCCCAGCGCAGCCCCGGCCGACACCTTGGACCTGATCGGTGAAAGGCCCAAGCGCACCCGAGTCAAGCCCGGCAGCGTCCCCGCCCCGCTGGCCATCCCACCCCCGCCGCCCCCGCCGATCCCCAAAAAGGAGGTCCTTTCCCTCATCGACGAGGCCAAGCCCCGGGTCCGCCGCGTCGGCGCCGTCAGCCCCATCACTCCCCTTACTGGGATCGTTCCCCGCCCTCCCGTCCCAGAAGCTCCCCCCGCCGAGGAACCCGCCGCCCAGGGCGATGCCCTCGAGGCTTCCCCGGAGGAACTCTCCGCCGCTCGCGGCGAGGATATCGACGACTCCAAAATCATCTCCATCAAGCCCCCCATCATCGTCCGCGACCTCGCGGAGAAAATGGGCGTCAAGGTCTTCGTCCTGATCAAGGACCTGATGAATCTCGATATTTTCGCCAATCCCGGCGTCTCCATCGAGCCAGATATCGCGGCCAAGGTCTGCGAAAAACACGGCTTCACTTTTGAGCGCGAAAAGCGCGAAAAAGGCAGCGGCTTCCACAAAGTGGATGAAGTTATCGCCGCCCCCGTGGCCCCGGTCGAGGAACCCGAGGAAGCCCTCAAACCTCGTCCCCCCATCATCACTTTCATGGGCCACGTCGACCACGGCAAAACCAGCCTGATCGACGCCATCCGCCAGTCCCGCCTCACCGCTGGGGAAGCCGGAGGCATCACCCAGGGCGTCGCGGCCTACAGCGTGGAACACAAAGGCGGACACATCACCATTCTCGACACCCCCGGCCACGCCGCCTTCACCGCCATGCGCGCTCGCGGCGCCATGGTCACCGATATCGTCGTCCTGGTGGTCGCCGCCGACGACGGCGTGATGCCCCAAACCAAAGAAGCCATCGCCCACGCCAAGGCCGCCAACGTGAAAATCGTCGTCGCCATGAACAAGTGCGACCTGGCCAGCGCCGACTTTGACAAGGTCAAGCGTCAACTCCAAGAGCAGGACCTCACCCCTGAGGACTGGGGCGGCGACATCATTTGCGTCCCCGTCTCCGCCACTAAAAAAATCGGCATCGACGAGCTCCTCGAGAGCACCCTGCTCGAAGCTGAAATCCTCGAGCTCCGCGCCAATCCCAAGGCCCCCTGCCGCGCCATGGTCATTGAGTCCCGCGTGGAACCAGGCAAAGGCCCCACCGCCACCATCATTCCCCAGACCGGCACCCTCCGCATCGGCACCGCCTTCATCTGCGGCCCCCACTACGGTAAGGTCAAGAGCATGCTCGACGACCACGGCCGCCCGGTGAAAACAGCTGGCCCGGCCACCCCCGTGGAAGTCACCGGCTTTTCCTCCATCCCCAACGTCGGCGACGAACTCGTCGAAATGGACAGCGAGCGGGATGCCAAAAAGCTCAGCGAAGAGCGCACCAGCGAACAGCGCGCCGGCAAACTCGCCGCCCCCAAGCGCGCCTCCCTGGAAAGTCTTTTTGCCGACATGAAGGGCTCTGAGCGCAAGTCCCTCCGCCTCATCATCAAAACCGACACCCAAGGCTCCCTCGAAGCCATTGTGGCCCAACTCAAGGAGATCAAATCCGACAAGGTGGGCATCGACTTCGTCCTCACCGCGGTCGGCCCCATCACAGAAAGCGACGTCCTCCTCTCCTCGGCCTCCAATGCGGTCATCGTCGGCTTCAACACCAAAGTCGAAGCCAAGGCCGTCAAGGCCATCAAATCGGAAGGCGTCCAGGTCAAGCTCTACTCCATCATCTACGAACTGCTCGACCAAATGGAAGAGGCCATGCTCGGCCTCCTCGACCCCCTCACCCGCGAAAAAATCGTGGGCCATGCCCAAGTCAAGCAGGTCTTCAAAATTCAGCGCGGCCGCGCCGGTGGCTGCGTCGTCACCGACGGCAAGCTCATCCGCAACGCCAGAGCCCGCGTTCTCCGCGGCAAACAGGCCATCTACGACGGCGGCTTCCAGACCCTCCGCCGCTTCACCGAGGACGTCTCCGAAGTCCGCAACGGCATGGAGTGCGGCATCCGTCTCGGCGACTTCAACGACTACGAAGTCAACGACGTCATCGAATGTTACGAACTCGAGAAGATCGCCCAGACTCTCTAGGCCCAGCCCCCGCTGCCGAGGCCCAAGCCGCTTCCCTCCTCCTGGGCGCCGTCTTCCTGACCGCGCCCAGGGCCTGACCCGCCCCACCGATTCTCCCCCCATGACCAACCGCAAAGCCAGAGTCACCGAGCTCATCCAGCGCGAACTCAGCAGCATCCTGGCCCGGGACCACGGCTTCCCCGATGTCCTGGTCACCGTCACCGATGTCGACCTCACCCCCGACTTCAAAAACGCCCACATTTTCATCGGCGTGATCGGCCCCGCCGCGAAACAGCAGGCCGCCGTCGATAAGCTCAACGCCATGCGCGGCCTGCTTTCCGCCCGCGTCGCTAAACGCGTGGTGCTCAAAAATACCCCCCACTTCTTCTTCAAACTCGACCACAGCGTCGAGCGCGGCGTCCGCGTCACCGCCCTGATGCAGGAAATCGACCAACAACTGATCGAATCCGCCCTGCTCAATCCCGAGCCCATTGAGGAGGTCGCCCCGGCGCTGCCCAGCGCCGCCCCGGCCGAAGCCCCCGCCCCACCCCCCGCCGCCCCCCTGCTCCCCGAAGACGGCGACGAGGACGAGGGCGAGGACGATGCTTCCGCGGGCGAGGTCCGCCCCCTGCGCCGCCGCAAGCGCTAGGCTCCCCTCCCGAGCCCCTTTTCCTCGCCCCCCTGTCTCCATTCGCCGCCACCCTCTCGGCCCCTCCCCTCCCTCCCCCGCGCGTGAGCCTCCGCACCAATACCTCATTCTCCGACCTCGCCGCCCTCTTCCATGGCGGCGCCTCCTTTGCCGTGCTCGCCCACTACCGCCCTGACGGCGACGCCATCGGCAGCACCTTGGCCCTCGGCCTGGCCTTGCAAAACCTCGGCAAACCGGTCCGCTTCCTCAACGAAGACGGCCTCCCCGCTAACCTCGCCTTCCTCCCAGGTTCCCACCTCATCGAAAAACCCGCCCCAGGCCAGCTCATCGACGCCGAAATCGTCATCGCGGTCGACTGCGCCAACCGCGAACGCCTCGGCCCCACCGCCCTCGCCGCCCTCGCCAACGCCAAAACCTGGGTCAACCTCGACCACCATTACTCAAACGAGGGCTACGGCGACATCCACTTCATCAATAGCGCCGCCCCCGCCACCGGCGAAATCATCTACGACCTCCTCGCCGCGGCCCAGCTCCCCCTCACCCCAGAGATCGCCAGCAACCTTTACGTCGCCATCTCCACCGACACCGGCTCCTTCCAATACCAAAGCACCACCGCCCACACCTACGAAATCGCCGCCGCCCTCATCCGCGCCGGCATCGACCTCGCTAAACTCTGCCAGGAAACCTACGAATCCTACCCCCTGCGCCGCGTCGAACTCCTCCGCCACCTCCTCAACACCATGCAGATCACCCACGATGGCCGCGTCGCCTCCTGGGCTCTCACCCGCGATTTCGCCGATTCTATCGCCATGCAGCCCGACGATAGCGAAGGCCTCATCGACCACCTCCGCTCCATCCAGGGCGTCCTCGTGGCTGCCTCCTTCGAAGAACTCCCCGGCCCAGACCGGAAAATCCGCCTCAGCCTCCGCTCCAAATCCCCCGCCTTCGACGTCGGCGCTGTCTGCGCCCAATTCGGCGGCGGCGGCCACCGCCTCGCCGCCGGCGCCAGACTCACCGGCCCCCTTTCCGATGCCCAATCCCGCGTATTCCAAGCCCTCCATGAAACGTTCTCCTGATCCTGAAATCGACGGCGTCCTGCTGATCGACAAAGGCCAGGACATGACCTCCCACGATGTCGTCGCCGTCGCCCGGCGCGCCCTCGGCACCAAAAAAATCGGCCACTGCGGCACCCTCGATCCCATGGCCACCGGCCTCCTGATCTTGGTCGTCGGGCGCGCCACCAAAATTCAAGACCTCCTCATGGCCGAGGAAAAAGAGTACGAGGGCACCCTCCGCCTCGGCTCCGCCACCACCACCCAAGATGCCTGGGGCGAAGCCACCGCCTCCCTCCCCGTCCCCGACTACTCCCCGGAGCAAATCGAGGCCGCTTTCAGCCAGTTCCGCGGCGATTTTTACCAGCTCCCCCCCATGGTCAGCGCCATTAAAAAGGACGGCGTCGCCCTCTACAAACTCGCCCGCCAAGGCATCGAAATCGAGCGCGAAAAACGCCTCGTCACCGTCTTCCACCACCAGATCAAAGGCATCGCCCTCCCCGACATCGACTTCCGGGTCGTCTGCAGCAAGGGATTCTACGTCCGGACCTACTGCCACGACATCGGCGAAGCCCTCGGCAACCACGGCCACATGGCCGGACTCCGCCGCACCCGCAGCGGCAAATTCGACCTCTCCCACGCCACGACTTTCGAAGAGCTGAAAACCGCCCCCCGCGAGGAGTTGCTCGGTCGCCTCCTCTCGCTCCGCGACGTCAGCCGCCTCCGCGGCGTCTAAGCTCTCCCCTCGGCCCCGAGATCCGCCAGCTGCTCCCATGATCACCCTGCACTCGCTCGGAGCTCTGGCGCGCCTCCCCGGCCCCATCCACTTGGCGATCGGCTTCTTTGACGGCGTCCACCTCGGCCACCAAGCCGTGATCCGCCGCGCCCAGGCCACCGCCGCCAGCGAGGGCGGCACCGCCGTGGCCCTCACCTTTGACCCTCACCCCGTCCAGCTGCTGCGCCCGGAGTCCGCCCCCGCCCTCCTCACGGCCCCCCCGCACAAGTCCCGCCTCCTGGACGCCCTCGGCCTCTCCCACCTCCTCGTCCTTCCCTTCGACCAAGCCTTCGCCGCCCTCTCCCCAGAGGCCTTCATCGCCAGCCTCGCCCACGCCTGCCACCCCCTCGCCTCCATCACCGTGGGCCACAACTGGGGCTTCGGAAAGGGCCGCGGCGGCAACTTTCACACCCTCACCGAACTCGGCACCCGCTTCCACTTTCGCCCGCAGGCCGTCGCCCCGGTCCTCCTCGACGGCTCCCCCGTCAGCAGCACCCGCGTCCGCCAGGCCGTCGCCGAGGGCGACTTCCCCACCGCCGCCCGCCTCCTCGGCCGACCCTACTCGATCCTCGGCGAGGTCATCACCGGCCGCCAACTCGCCCGCAAACTCGGCTTCCCCACCGCCAACCTCCCCGTCGACGGCCTCCAACTCCCTCCTTTCGGTGTCTACGCCGTCCGCGCCTCCACCACCCACCACCTACGCAACGGCGTGGCCAACCTCGGCCGACGCCCCACCGTGGAGCACAATCCTCTCGTCCCCTGCCAATTGGAAGCTCACCTCTTCGACTTCCAAGGCGACCTCTACGGCCAAACCCTCGAAGTCGTCTTCGTCCAACACCTCCGCGGCGAACTGCGCCTCAACTCCCTCGAGGCCCTCCAAGCCCAAATCGCCCGCGACGCCGCCCAAGCCCGCACCCTCCTCGGCCCCGAGCCCCCGCCTTCTGGTGCCTAGCCAGCCAAACGGCAGCGCATCCAGTGCTTTCGCTCCTTCCAGGCCAGCGGGGCCAGAAGCGCCAGTAAACCCGCCATGGTCCCAGCTTCCGGAATCGGAACCAATTCTCCCGTCGTGCTGCCCAGATAATACGTGGCCCAGGCCGTTGGCCCCAGCGCGGTTTGCCCCGCATCGCTGAAAAAGGTAATCTGGGAAAGATCCATATTGGCCCCAAATCCTCCATCCACAATCAGTTGGTCCACTCCGCCGCTGGCGTAAATCGACCCCGTCCAATTCCACACCTCCAGCGTCGTGTTGGCTTCGGCCCCGCTCAGCGACGCCAACCTCAGGATGCCACTCGCCGCCCCAAAATCGATCACCCGCTTGCCCACCGTGCCCGATAATGTCAGCGCCCCCATCGTCTCCAGCACCGCTCCCCCGAGCTTTAGGGTGCTGACTTCCCCTACGCTCGTCGACTCCATTCTGATCGGCAACGGGTTCGCTATGGCATCGCCGCTGCTCGCCGGTTGAATCAGCAGGGTCCCCCCCGAAATGGACACCCGCCCACTCGCCAAGATTGATCCCCCGTCCGCCAATTCCAGAACCCCGGCCTCCACCGCCGTTACCCCTGTGTAGGTATTGGCGCCGCTCAAGGTCAGGCGACCAGTCCCCTCCTTGCTAAGCCCCAGCGGAGCGGAGCCAATCCCATTTTGAATCACTCCGCCAAAAGCACTTGATAAATTCAACGCGTTTCCCACCGTCAAGGTCGCTGGATCGCCAAAATTGGCCACCTTCGGCGACCCCAGCGCACCCGCGTTGCTGTCCAGGCTGGCGACCACCGTGCTCGCCCCCGAAAGGCTCAGCATCCCCGTGCTCCCGCTTCCAAAGACAACCCGGTTCTCCGATCCCGCCGTGGCATTGAGCGCCCCCGAACCCAGCATGACTTCCCCGCCGTTCAGGGTCAGCCCACCCGTAAAAGTGTTGCTACTCAAAAGCCGCAGCGTCCCCGAGTCCGTCTTCGCCAGGCCGCCACTACCACTCAGTACCCCGGCTAGGGTGACCCGACCCACTCCGCCCACTGTCAAAACATTCCCCCCGTTGTCCACCCCGTTGATAGCGGTCAAGGTGTTTAATGCAGAATAGTTAGACCAAACTTGATTCTCCAACAAGAGTAATTGGATGCGATTCGCTCCGCTGGCATTGCCGATGCTGACGTCGGCCGCGCTGCTAGACAGGGCTATCCCTCCGCCCCCCAGCGCCAGGGTGAAGACCCCCGATCCCGTCGTTTGCACAGAGGTCCCAGTCGTGTAAATCAAGGAGTTGACCCCCAAATGAGACCCCAACGAGCTAGGGCCATACAAGATAGTGTCCGCCGAGCAGTGAAGGATAGAGTTCACCCCCAGCGACGCGACGGTCCCAACTCCCAGGCTGTCCCCGGCCCAGTTCGCAGGATTGCTCACGACCCCATTGACGGCGCCAGTCCACCACACCTCAACCGTGTCCACGGCCCCTGCTGGCCCCGCCGCACAAACAATCCCAAGCGCCCAGGCCCCCGCCAGCCACCCCACCCGAAAGCCGCGCCGCCCCGCACATCTCCCAACACCCCGCGCCGGGCGAACCCTCCCACCCCGGTCGCAAAAAGTTGCAAATCTGTTTTTCATTATAATGATATTAAAAATTTGAAACAGTTATGACATATTTGAGAGGACTTGTTTTTCTTATTCTCATAATTATCAGATATTCAAGAATATTCAATTTAAAAGCCAATCCGGTGCGCTTTTGTGACGAATCGGGCCGAATCGGGGCCGAATCGGGCCGTTCTCTAGCGCACCGCCGACGCGTACTCCAGAAAGCTATCCTGCCCCTCCCCCGCCGCCGAAGAACCCCTAGCCTTCATTTCCCCCAGCCATCTTCCGAGAGCATGATCTTGGTCGACTTCTATCGCCCGCGCACGCCGCGCGCCGGTCACACATCGATGACCTCGCGGGCCTGCCGCCGGGCCCCCGGGCCCTCGCCGGACTCGAGGATGCGGGCGGCCCTGGCCTGGCGCGGCAGGGCGATGCTGACGGTCGTGCCCCGCCCCGCGCCGCTCTGGACGGACAATTCCCCGCCGTGGTCGCGCACAATCCGGCGCACAATCATCATGCCCAAGCCGTTGCCGGTCTTGCGGGTCGTGAACCAAGCTTGGTGCATGTTGGCCACCACTTCTGGACTCATTCCCGGGCCGGTATCCTCCACCCGGATGACCACCTCGTAGTCGCTTAGCTCGGTGCTCAGGGCCAGGGTCCCCCCCGTCCCCATGGCCTGCGAGGCGTTCCGGATCAAATTGTACAGGGCCTGCTTCATCTGCGCCGCGTCGAGCTGCAAGAGGGGAAGCCCCGCGTGCAGCCGCAGGTGGGTGGCAATGCGCCGATCCTTCAACTCCGGCGCCAAAAAATCGGCCGCCTCCTCCACCACTCGGTTCACGTCTGCCAATGCAAAATGCGGCGGCACCGGCCGCATCGCCCCTAAAAATTGCTCCACAATGCCGTCCAAGCGCTGGATCTCTCCCCGCGCCACTTCCACCTGCCCCCGCACCATCTCGTAAATCGCCGGATCCGCCCGCTTCAATTTTTTCTCCAGCAACTGCAGGTGGATATTTAGGGAATTCAGGGGATTCCCAATCTCGTGGGCCACCCCCGCGGCCAGCACCCGCAGGGCATTGATCCGCTCGCTCTCCATCTGCTCCTCGGCCACCTTGCGTGTCTCCGTGATGTCGCGCACCAACATCACGTACCCCAGCGCCGCCGCTCCCGGATCCCCATCGTCAATCGGCCGAAAGTAAAAATTCAAATACCGATTCTCCGGGTAAAAAACCTCCATGTCCCGCGAAACCACCTCCCGCCGCCGCGTCAGGCTAGCCCAGGACACCCCGCGCACCAATTCCTCCAGCGGCTTCCCCGCCGAGGTCTCGTGGTCCATCCCAAAAAAACCGCAGGCCGCCGCGTTGACAAAGGTCACAATCCCCTGCGGATCCCCGATGATGACCCCCTCCTCCAAGGCCTCAAA
>CANHIJ010000071.1 GCA_947460575.1 Verrucomicrobiales bacterium
CTGCCCAGCCCAGTCTGCTGGATATGCTGGGCCCATGGCCTTGGTACATTCTCGGGCTGGAGGCCATCGGATTGGGGCTCTACTTCCTGCTCTATTGGCCCTTTCTTCTCCGCCGCGCCCCCGCGGTGGAGGGCTCCGCGCCTCCGTGAAATTCTATCTTGCGCAATCCCCGGAAGATTGGTAAGTTGGGATCAGCGATTTTGATGATGCCGACCTTGTTTCCGTTCTCCCAGTGTGGCCCTGTGGGCCCCGTGCCCGGCGCCATCACTCTCCGCTTTCTGAATATTCCGGAAATCGCTCCGGTTCGCGCTTTGGAACCCCGGCCCCTTCGCCCATGATTTGGTCGGCTTTGCTTCCCTCTTTGGCCGCCGCCACCGTCGGCTTTTGGCCGCGCGCCGCATCTGGCGGCCCTCACCCCTTCTGATCAACCCATAACCAGCCCACGCTTATTCCCTCCCCGCCTCCCAGAAAGCAGCCCAGCCGCTATCGCGACATGACGCGCGTCAACGACCGCATCCGGGCTCCCAAAATCCGCGTCGTCGATGGCCGCACCCACGAGCAACTCGGCATCATGTCGGTGCCGGAAGCCCTCCACATCGCCCGCCAGCGCGGGCTCGATCTGGTTGAAGTTTCCGCCGATGCCAAGCCGCCGGTCTGCAAAATCGTCGACTACGGGAAGTACAAGTACGAGCAGTCAAAGAACGCCAAGGACACGACCAAGCAAAAGGGCGGGAAGGTCAAGGAGGTCAAGTTCCGAGCCAACATCAGCGAGAACGATTACCTCATCAAATTGCAGCACGCCGAGGAATTCCTCAGCGAGAGCAACAAGCTGCGCGTGGTGCTGCAGTTCCGCGGCCGCGAAGGCGCCCACCCGGAAATCGGCTTCGCTCGCATGATGCGCATCGTCGACGATTTGAAAACGATGAGCCACCTCGACATGCCGCCCCGCCAAGCGGGCCGGGCCATCAGCATGGCGCTCTCCCCTCTCCCCACCAACCAGCGGGTCCGCCGCTTCGCCAAACCCAAACTGGCCTACATCGAAGACATCGGCTCCGAGGAGGACGACGACCGCGACGAAGAAAACACGCCCCACCTCCACACCCTCTCCCTTGAGGCCGTGCTCGACGAGATGGAAGAGGACAACGGCCGCCCCAAAAAGCGCAAAAAAGCGGAGTAGTTTTTCCCGATCTATACTGCCCCGGCCGCGCCGCCGTCCCCCATCGCGGGGCGGCGGCGCGTTTTGGCTTGGGGCCGGTTGGCTCCGGGCGGTCGGCTTGGGGCCTTCGGGTGGGATGTGCCGGGGTTGAAGCCGACGGCTCTTTGCGGGGAACCGCTCCCCGTTGATCCAAGGAACGCGGTTTGCGTAAACCCAGCATCGCGAGTTGACTATTGTATTCGGTGGGCGCGGAGCGCTGGAGCGGGGGGCTGGCTCCTCGCGCGTGGGCTTTTGGGGGCTGCCGCGCTGGCACCCCTGCCGGGGTGCGGGCCCTCTTGGGGTGTGGATCCGGTGGTGTCGCTCCGCTCAACCACCGGCTACACGCTGGGATGCCTCCGGCATCATCCTGCGCTGCCTTTTGGATCGTGCTGGGCTGCTTCCTTGATCACGCTGGGCTGGCTCTTGGAACATCCTGGGCTGCCTCCAGGATCGCCGCCGGGCGTGTCTGCCGGACGCGATTTCGAGGGGGATTTTGACCGCGGAAGGGACACCCCCAATGGGTGAGCCTGGAGAGGTGAGAGCAATCGAATCATGCCGCTTCTTTGCGGTGAAAAAGGGCCCCAGGGCCGCGGTTTCACTGCCGGTTTTAGGTTGAACCTAAAAACGCGACTTGCAGCGCGACCATGGGGCCTTCCCTTTGATGAGGACGGGGGATGCGCCGTTTTTTTCTCGCCTCAAGAGACTCACCCATTGGGTGAGTCCCTTTTGCGGTCAAAAGGACCCCATAGCGCGGCCGGTGGACACGTTGGGCGGCGATGCCGGAGGCATCTCAGCCGGTAGCCGGTGGTGAGCGCCGCGACACCACCGGATCTCATAACCACAAGGGCCCGCACCCCGGCAGGGGTGCCAGCGCGGCAGCCCCCCCCAAACCCGCGCGGCCCATGCGGGCGGGAAGCAACGCGATGGAGCGGCGCGATCGCTGGTGGCGCCGCCTCTGGCGTGGGGGCAAGGGGAAGCCAGCGGGTTCCAACTCGTTCGTGGGGCGCAACTTGTGCGAGAGTTAGGCCGGAGGGTTACGGCAGCTTTTTCCAGGCGGCCATGGTGGCGCGCAGGACGGCCTCGGGATCGCCCGGGATGCCGTAGCCCTGAAATCCGATCGGGCCCTGGTAGCCGACGCGCTGGAGTATGTGGAGCAGGGCGGCGACGTCGTAGGTGCCTTGGCCGAGGGGTTGGATGAGGCGGTTCCAGGAGAGGTTGCGGGTATCGCCGCCATCGGCGCCGTTGAGGGTGACAAAGGTGAGGCGGGGCCGCGCGGCGCGGAGCACAGGTTCGGGGTCGCGCGCGGAGCCCTCGACTTTGAGCCAATGGCAGAGGTTGAAGGTGATGCCGAGGTTGGGGCGGTCGAGGCGGTCGGCGAGGCGCTGGGCGGCTTCGACTTGTTCGAGCCAGCAGCCGAAGTGGGGATAGAGGGAGATGGAGACCTGGCGCGCCGCGGCGTAGGTGGCGAGTTCTCCCACCTGCTGGGCGGCGAGGGCGGCGGCGGCGGGGTCGTGGGGGTCGAGGGCTTGGCCGCGGCGGGAGACCTTGGCCAGGGCCAGCCAGAGGGTGGCGCGGGTGGCGGACAGGGCGTCAATGTTGCGGCGCAAGGCATCGGTTAGAATGGGGGATTCCTCGGCTAGCTCCAAGGTGAGATAGCCGTTGAAGAATTTCAGCCCAGCGGATTCCATGGCCTGGGCCATGGCGGCGTCGCCGGCCTGGCCGCCTAGTCCGGCGTAGCCGAGGCGCTGCAGCAGGGGGACGACCTCCTGGGGGCGACCCCGGGCGATGGTGTCCATAGCAAAAAACGGATTGCTCGGCTGGGCCCCGGCGGGGAGGGTCCAAGCGCATAAGGCCAAGAGGATAGGAAGGAATCGAAACATGAGAGGAGGCAGCAGCCTCCCCGCAAAAGGAGCTGCGGCAACGGCAACTCCCGATTTGACTCCCTGCCCCTTCCCGTTAAGATCCCGCCTCCCCGGACCGGACCACTGGGGCGCTAACATCATCGCCCTTCCCGGCGGCAGCGCTTTTCCGATCCAACGCGAGACCACCCATCCAACCTAGCAGAACCAATCCATGGCTACCAAGAAAAAAGCAGCAACTCCGGCCAAGGCGGCCGGCAAGTCTATCAAATACGTCTACACCTGGGGCGACAACAAAGCGGACGGCGACGGCTCCATGAAGCCCCTCCTCGGCGGCAAGGGCGCCAACCTGGCGGAAATGACCCGGATTGGGCTGCCGGTGCCTCCCGGCTTCACCATCAGCACGGAAGTGTGCACCTATTTCTACGACAACAAGAAGACCTATCCGGCTTCGCTGCAGTCCCAGATTGAAGCTGGGGTGAAGAACATGGAAAAGATCATGGGCTACAAGTTTGGGGACGCCAAGGGCTTCCCGCTGCTGGTGGCGGTGCGCTCGGGCGCGCGGGATTCCATGCCGGGGATGATGGACACCATTTTGAACCTGGGCTTGAACGACCAGACGGTGCTTTCCCTCGCTGCGGCGACGGCCAACGAGCGCTTTGCGTGGGATTGCTATCGCCGCTTTATTCAGATGTACGGCGACGTCGTGCTGGGGGTGCAAAAGCTGGAAGGGGAAGACCACGAGCCCTTTGAAACGCTCATCGAGAGCTTCAAGCACGAGAAGTACCACCGCGACTTGGTGGACAGCGAATTGACGGCTGCCGACCAGCAGGAGCTGGTGAAGCGCTTCAAGGCGCTGGTTAAAGAGCGCACTGGCAAGGGCTTCCCTAACGATCCTTGGGAGCAGCTCAAGGGCGCCGCGGGGGCGGTGTTTGGGTCTTGGATGAACGACCGCGCGATCGTCTACCGCCGCAAATACAACATTCCGGCCGAGTGGGGCACCGCGGTCAACGTGCAGGCGATGGTCTACGGGAACACCGGGGAAACCTCGGGTTCGGGCGTGGCGTTCACGCGCAACCCGGCGAACGGGGTCAATGAATTTTACGGCGAATTCCTCATCAACGCCCAGGGCGAAGACGTGGTCGCCGGGGTGCGCACCCCGGAGCCGGTGAGCCGCCTGAAAGCCGCCATGCCGAAGCCCTATGCGGAGCTGATGAAGGTCCGCGCGGTTTTGGAAAAGCACTTTAAGGACGTGCAGGACGTGGAGTTCACGGTGCAGGAAGGCAAGCTCTTCATGTTGCAAACCCGCAACGGGAAGCGCACCGCGGCCGCGGCGCTGAAGTTTGCCGCCGACATGGTCAAGGAAAAGCTCATCGACTGGGAAACCGCGGTGCTGCGCAACCCGGCGGACCAACTGGACCAACTCTTGGCTCCCATCTTCGACCTCGCCGACGTCGCCCAGGCCAAGTGCATCGCCACCGGCCTCCCGGCCGGCCCCGGGGCCGCTTCTGGCAAAATCTACCTCAACGCCGACCGCGCCGCGGCCGCCGAAGCCAAGGGCGAAAAGGTCCTCCTGGTCCGCAACGAAACCTCCCCTGAAGACCTTCGCGGCATGATTGCCGCCGAAGGCATTCTCACCGCCAAGGGAGGCGTCTCCTCCCACGCCGCCTTGGTGGCGCGCCAAATGGGCAAGGTTTGCGTCTGCGGCGCCTCCGCTCTGGAAATCGACTACGACAAAAAAACCGTCAAGGCGGCCGGACAAACCTTCCATGAAGGGGACTTCCTCAGCATCGATGGCACCGCGGGTACGGTCTACGGCGGCCAGCTCAAAACCGCCCCTTCGGAAATCATCACTGGCATCGTCAGCAACGACAAGGCCTCCCAGAAGACCGAGAAGTTTAAGAACTTCCTCCAGCTGATGGAGTGGTGTGAAAAAGCGACCCGCCTGGCCGTCCGCACCAACGCCGACACCCCCGAGCAAACCCGCATCGCCCTCGCCTTTGGCGCCACTGGCATCGGCCTCACCCGCACGGAACACATGTTCTTTGAAGGGGACCGCATCGACGCCATGCGCGAGATGATCCTCGCGACGACGCTGGAAGGCCGCCAAAAGGCCCTCGCCAAGCTCCTCCCCTACCAGCGCGAAGACTTCACCGGCATCTTCACCGCCCTCAAGGGACTGCCCGCGACCATCCGCCTGCTCGATCCCCCGCTTCACGAGTTCCTCCCCCACGACGCCAAGTCCCAGGGTGAACTGGCCCACAAGCTCGGCGTCAAGGTCGAGTCCATCACCCACCGGGTGGCCCAACTGCATGAATTCAACCCCATGCTCGGCCACCGCGGCTGCCGCCTCGGCATCGCCTATCCGGAAATCACGGAGATGCAGGCCCGCGCCATCTTTGAGGCCGCCGCCGACGTGGCCAAGAAGAAAATCAAGGTGAAGCCCGAGGTCATGATCCCGCTCGTCGGGTTCAAAAAGGAATTCGACCTCCAGGCCGAGATCGTCCACGCCACCGCCGCCAAGGTCATGGCCGAGAAGAAGATCAAGTTCGACTATCAAGTCGGCACCATGATCGAAGTCCCCCGCGGGGCCCTCACCGCGGACGAAATCGCGGTCAACGCTGAGTTCTTCAGCTTCGGCACCAACGACCTCACCCAAACTGCTCTCGGCATCAGCCGCGACGACATGGGGAACTTCCTCATGCCCTATACCGAGAACGAAGTGTTCAAAAAGAACCCCTTCGCCACCCTCGATACCAGCGGCGTGGGCCAGTTGGTGGAAATCGCCGTCGCCAAGGGCCGGGCCACTCGCCCGGACATCAAGCTCGGCATCTGCGGCGAACACGGCGGCGATCCTGACAGCGTGAAGTTCTTCCACAAGGCTGGACTCGCCTACGTCAGCTGCTCGCCCTACCGCGTCCCCGTGGCCCGCCTCGCTGCCGCCCAGGCGGCCATCGAGGAAAAGCGCGCCGCCGCCGGAGCCGCCAAGGCCCCCGCTAAAAAGGCTGCCAAGAAAGCGTCCAAGAAAAAGTAGGCTCCGCGCCGCCTCGGCTACCCCGGGCGCCCCGACTGGGGCGCTATTCTCTCGACCGCCCCGGCCAACTCTGGCCGGGGCGGTTTTGTGCTGTCAGGGAGGGGCGCTGGGGCGGAAGGCCGCGGGGCCGCTTGTTTTTGGTGGATTTGGCTTGGGCATCGCTGGGCGATGGGCGACAAAGCGGTGGGCGCCCGCGCCCCCCCATGTTTCTGCTTTGTTATGATCCGCTTATTTTGCTTGGTTTGTTTCGCTGGGTTTGGTTTTGGCGCCGCGGCGCGGGGGGCGGGTGACTGGGGGGAGTTCCGCGGCGCGGGGGGCACGGGGGCGGCGGCGGCCTCGCGGGCTCCAGGGAAATTAGGAGAGCCGACATGGGCGGTGCCAGTGGGGGCGGGGCTTTCGGCGCCGGTGCTGGCGGGCGGGCGCCTTTTTTTGACCGCGGTGGAGGAGGGCCGCCTGTGCACCTGCGCCTTGGAGGCCAGTACCGGCCGCGCCCTGTGGAAGCGGCAGGCTCCGCTGGTGCCCTTGGAAAAAGTGCACGCCGCGGGCAGTCCGGCGGCCTCGACGCCGGTGGCGGATGGGGAGCGGGTGTATGTTTATTTCGGGTCCTATGGGTTGATTTGCTATGATCGCGCGGGGGCGGAGCAATGGAAGGTGCCGCTTCCTCCGCCGCAGAGCCTCTATGGCATGAGCACCTCGCTGATCGCCTACGGCGAGACTTTGGTGCTGGTGCTGGACAGCGACGCCAACCTTCCCGGCAGCCAGCTCAGTCAGTCGAAGGTCATCGCGGTGCGCAAGGCCACGGGGGCCGTGGTCTGGGAAACCCCGCGGCCCTTGGTGCGGAGCGGTTGGTCGACGCCGACGCTCTGGAAGCACGATGGGGAGGAGGAATTGGTGGTGCTCGGGAGCGGGCGACTGACGAGCTACGATCCCGCGACGGGGTTAGAAAAGTGGTTCGCGGGGGGATTTTCGCGGGAGACCATCGCGCAGCCGGTGTGCGGGCGGGGCCTTGTATTTGGGGCGGCGGCGATGCTGGGCGGGGTGGCGGACGCCCAGCCGGACCCAGAGCCGTTTTGGCAGGCGATGCTGCACTTTGACGCGGACGGCGACGGGGCCGTGGCGCGGCAGGAAATGACGGCGGATTTTACATTTCCGCTGCGGCCGGAGTTGCCGGTGGGGCACCCCGGGTTTGGCCTCCCGCTGCCGGAGGACGCGGCGGCGCGCCAAAAGCGCCAGGGAGAACTATTTGGGCGGATCGACCAGGACCAGGACGGCCAGTGGAAGCGGGCGGAGTTTTTGCAAAGCCTGCGCTTTGACCGCGGCCAGCCCCGGCTCCTCGCGGTCCGCCCGGGCGGCGCAGGCGAGTTGGGGGCCCCGCACATCGCCTGGGAAGTGAACCGCAACATCCCGGAAATCCCCTCGCCAGTTTTTTATGAGGACCGCCTCTATCTGGTGCGCAGCGGCGGCCTGCTTTCCTGCCTCGACGCCGCGAGCGGAAAAATGCTCTACACCGAGCGGCTCGGTGCGCCGGGGCAGTACAGCGCTTCGCCGGTGGTCGCGGGGGACCACCTCTATTTGGTGTCCAACCCTGGCGTGGTCTCCGTGGTGCCGGTAGGCGACACGTTTCAACTGCGGCACCAGCGCCACCTGGGGGAAGCGGCCTACGTGACTCCGGCCTTGGACGACGAGACGCTCTATATCCGCACCCAGGGGCAACTCGTGGCCTTCCGCGCCGAGCCGCGGCCGCAAGGCGAAACGGGATCTCCCCCTTAGGAGCGGCGGCGGCGGGCGGTCAAGGCGGCGCCGGCGAGGGCGGCGAGGCCGCAGGAGGTTGGTTCGGGCACGGCCTGGACGGCGAGGGAGAGGTCGAGGGAGCCAAAGGGGGAGTTTACGGGGATGCCGCCGTCGCCGTAGTTGGCAAAAGTGAAGGAGCCGGCGTTGAGGCTATTGATGTCGACGGCGAAGACTCCGGCGCCGGACCAGGAGACGAGGTCATCGTTGGCGAGGGGGATGTCGGCGGAAAGCAGGCTGATGCCGAAATCGTCGCCGGTGTTGTCATGGTCGACGTGGAGGCCGTCGACGAAATCGGTGGTAGCGCTGCCTCCGGAGGGCGTCACGCTAACGGAGATCGAGCCGCTTTGCAGGGCGACGGTGTAGTTGTTGTAGCTGCTCGCAGGGACATAGTCCGAAGCTGCCGCGCTTCCCTTCCATTCGATGATCGTGTCCAAGGTGCTGCCGGAGATTTTGCCGCCGGGGCTGGCTTGGAGATAGTTCGAGGATCCGCTGAATTCCCAGAGGGTGAAGCCGGTCGAGTGGTGGGAAATGTTGATGGAGAGAGCTGCCTGGGCGGCAGAGCTTCCTAAGGCGCAGGCTAAGGCGGCGCTGGCGATATGGCGGAGGAGGGAGGCGGGCATGAGCATTTAGTTTTGTGAGTACGGGGAATCCAAAAAATAAGAGCTTCCTTATATGAAAAAAGCAGCGTCCCTTATGAAGTCAATGGCGCAGCTGGGGCTTAGGCTTGGGCAGGCATTTGGGCGAGGGCCTGGTTGAGCGCTTTGCGGTACGGGCCGGGCATGGGGAGGGCGGGGAGGGCGGCGAGGGGGTGCCAGGTTTCGCCGGGGCGGGGGTCGGGCGGAGGGGAGCGGTGGAGGTGGAGGGAGACGCGGTGGTGGGTGATGGCGTAGGTGGCGCGGAGGATTTCGGGAAGGTGGGCGGTTTCCGCGGGGGAGCGCTCGGGGAATTTCCAGAGGCCCTGGCGGCGGCGGCCGGATTCTTGGTAGAGGAGGAGGTGGTCGCGGTGGAGGGCGAAGAGGGCGTGTTCGGTGAGGGCGACGGTGGCGCGGGGGGGGGACTTGCGGGGCCGGGAGGCGGCGCTGGGGCCGGCGGAGGGGCAGAGGGATTGGACCGGGCAGAGGAGGCAGGCGGGGGCGCGGGGGGTGCAGAAGCGTTGGCCGAGCTCCATGAGGGCGCTGTTGTAGAGGCGGGGCTCGGCGCGGCAGAGGAGGGCGTCGGCCCAGGCCCAGAGCTGGGCCTGCATGGGGGGGCGGTCGATGGGGTCGTCGCAGGCGAAGAGGCGGGCGAGGACGCGGGCGACATTGCCGTCGACGAGGGGGGCGGGGAGATTCCAGGCGAAGGAGGCGAGGGCGGCGGCGGTGTAGGGTCCGATGCCGGGGAGGGCGCGGAGTTCGGCTGGGGAGGAGGGGAAGGCGGCGTTGGGCAGGGCGAGGACGGCCTGGGCGGTTTTTTGGAGATTGCGGGCGCGGCTGTAGTAGCCGAGGCCCTCCCAGAGGCGGAGGATTTCGGGTTCGGAAGCGGCGGCGAGGGCAGCGAGGTCGGGGAGGGCGGCCATCCAGCGCTGGTAGTAGCCCAGGCCGAGCACGGTGGCGATCTGGGTTTGCTGGAGCATGACCTCGGAGACGAGGATGGCGTAGGGATCGCGGGTGCGGCGCCAGGGGTAGTCGCGGCCGGAGGCGCGGAACCAGGCGAGGAGGAGGGCCTGAAAAGTGGGGGCCCAGGGGATGGGCTGGGGAGACGTGGGGTCGGGAGGGCGGCCGGTGGGGGGAGGCATGTCCGGACGGGGTCGGGCTTAGTTGGCGCCTGGGGGTTTGGCGGGCATGCCGTCTTGGTTGCGCGGGGCGATGGGGATTTCGGCGATGGGTTTGACGTCGAAGGAGCCGTTGGGTTGGGGGAGGACGCGGAGGCTGAAGCGCTGGGCTTTGTCTTTCCAGCTCCAGGCGGCGACGGCTTCGAAGTTGGCGGGGTTGGTGGGGTCGGGGAGGAGGGAGGAGAGTTGGAGAATGATGGGGGGTTGGTTGGTGGAGCTGTCGAAGATGCGGACCTCCCCATTGACGGCGCCGGCGACTAATTTTCTGGAGGGGGTGACGATGAGGCCGGTGTCGGAAAATTTGTCTTCGAAGGCGGTGGAGGCGGAGTCCTGGAGGGGGCCGAGGACGATGGTGAGCTGTTTGGCTTCGCTGCGGTGGGGACAGAGGGTGAGGAGGTGGCGGAGCACGGCCTCGCCGACGGGGGATTCGAGGGCCTGGTGGCTGGGGGTGTTGGGGGTGTCGCCGGAGCAGGCGGGCAGAAGGCAGGCGGCGAGGAGGAGGGCGAGGCGGCGGAGCATGGGATTAGAAGTCGAGGTAGATTTCGGTGCGGCGGTTGCGGGAGCGGCCTTCGGGGTTGTCGCTGCCGTCACTTTGTTTGTTGGGGTCAAGGGGGGCGGTGGCGCCGAAGCCGATGGTTTCGATTTGGGCGGGGTTGACGCCGAGTTGGTGGAGGTATTGGCGGACGTTTTTGGCGCGGGCGGCGGAGAGTTGGAAGTTGAAGGCGTCGCTGCCGAGGTCGTCGGCGTGGCCGGAAATGCGGAGTTTTTTGGCGGGGTCGGTGCCGAGGAGGGCGGCGACGATATCGAGTTGGGCGGCGGCGCGGGGGGCGAGGGCGGCTTGGTTGAAGTCGAAGTAAACGACGAGGCTTTCGCCGCCTTGGGGGGACTTGACGATGGGACTGTAAAAGATGTGGCCGCTGCCGGAGGTTTGGATGTAGGACTCGAGGAGGCGGCTGAAGTCGAGCGCTTCGATGGTCCAGGGGCCGTCGGGGGAGGGGTGGAGGGTGATGCCGATTTCGGCGTCGGCGTTTAAGTTGTCGGAGTGGACGCGGACGAGGGCGATGGCGGCTTGGGGGGAGGCGGCGGTGACGACGATGGGGCGGTCGGGGGCGAGGTGGTATTGGCCTTCTTCGAAGACGATGCAGAGGCCGGCGAGTTTTTCTTGGGCGATTTTCGATTTGTCGGTGAGGAGGCGGGCGGCGCGGAAGTCGCGGCCAAGGACGGCGTCGAGGAAGTCGATAGAGTGCGTTAGGGGGTCGGGAGGGGAGGCCAAGCTGGCGGGGTCGAGGAGGATGCCGTGGCGGCGGAGTTCTTCGGTGGCTTGGGCGAGGAGGCGCGGGGAGATGAGGACGGCGGAGAGCTTCCAAGCGGCGGCGGCGCGGTCGCGGGTGGCCTGGATCCAGAGGGGTCCGGCAGGTGGGGGGGCGGAGGGGGAGGCGGGCTCGAGGGCGAGGGCGAAGCGGGTGGAGGGGCTGAGGGAGCCGACTTCGCGGAAGGCGGGGCCTTGAGGGGGAAGGCGGTAGTTGGCCTTGGTGAGGAGGAGTTTGAGGAAATTGGTGGCGGGGAGGGCGGCGAAGTCGGGGCCTCCGAGTTTGGCGGCGTTTTCGAGGTCGCCGACGCGGAGTTCGGCGGCGAAGGCCTCAAGGAGGAGGTTGGCCGTGGCGAAGCGGGGCGGGGGGGCGGTGGGGAGGCGGGGAGGCCTGGGGGGGAGGGGAGGAGCCTGGGCCCGGGGAGAGGAGGGAGGCGGGGCGGCGGCGGCGAGGGGAGGGTTGGCGAAGGGCCGGAAGCCGGTGAAGGCGAGGAAAAAGGCGGCGCTGAGGGCCACGATGCCGAGGAAGACCACGAGGTGGCTGGAGCCTGAGGCGAGGCGGCGGTTCATGAGAAACAGCTGGGCGGAGGACACCGCCGCAGCAGGGGGCCTGGGAGGGCGCGCGGGGGCGGGTTTAGGAGTGGGAGCGCGGAGGCTCTGGGGGGAGGACTTCGGCTTCGATGTCGATGATTTCCTGGTCGCCGGGAGCAGCGTCGGCGAGGTCGGCTTCGGCGGGGCGGTCGCCGCCGACGTCGCGGGGAGGGGCTGGTGGGGAAGAGAAGGCCGCGCCGACTTTGAGGTGTTTGGCGAATTTGAGGCCGAGGAGGAGGCCGACGAGGGCGAGGCCGGAGTAGATGATCCAGGCGATGAGGGCGACCTTGAAGAAGGGGATTTGGGAGCTGAGGAGGGCGAGGACGGCGGTCCAGAGGAGGGTGCGGCGTCCCCAGTTGAGGAGGCCCAGTTTGAGGCGGGCCTGGAGGAGGTCCGGGAGGTTCTGGGGTTGGCTCATGGGGGGAATGCGGGGTCTGGGGGGAGGCGCTATTTCATGAGGGGGCGCCACCAGGCTTCGTTGTCCTGGTACCAGCGAATGGTTTCGGCGATGGCCTCGCTGAACTGGCGCTGGGCGGTCCAGGCGAGTTCGGTGCGGGTTTTGGTGGAGTCGATAGCGTAGCGGCGGTCGTGTCCGGGGCGGTCCTTGACGTAGGAGATGAGGCTTTCCGGTTTGCCGAGGAGGCGGAGGATGAGTTTGACGATGTCGATGTTTTTCCACTCCTGGCTGGCCCCGAGATTGTAGACTTGGCCGGGGCGGCCTTGTTCGAGGACGCGCTGGATGCCGGCGGCGTGGTCTTCCACGTGGATCCAGTCGCGCACGTTGAGGCCGTCGCCGTAGACGGGGAGGCTTTGGTCGTGCATGGCCTTAATGATGATGAGGGGGATGAGTTTTTCGGGGTAGTGGTAGGTCCCGTAGTTGTTGGAGCAGCGGGTGACGACGACATTTTGGCCAAAGGTGTGGTGATTGGCGAGGACGAGGAGGTCGGCGGAAGCCTTGCTGGCAGAGTAGGGGCTGCTGGGGGCGATGGGGGTGGTTTCGGTAAAATAGCCCTCGTCGCCGAGGGAGCCGTAGACTTCGTCGGTGGAGACTTGGAGGTAGCGGGGGACGCCGTGTTTGCGGGCGGCTTCGAGGAGGTTGTAGGTGCCGGTGACGTTGGCGCGGACGAAGACTTCGGGGCCTTCGATGGAGCGGTCGACGTGGGATTCGGCGGCGAAATGGACCACGGCGTCGAAGGAGCGGCCGGAGAAGGCGGCGGCGACGGCGTTGGCGTTGGCGAGGTCGGCGTGGATAAAGGAATAGCGGGGACCGGCGGAGGCCTCGACGTCGCGGAGGTTTTCCGGATTTCCGGCGTAGGTGAGAGCGTCGAGGTTGGTGATGCGGAGATCTGGCTGGGCGCGGAGCTGTTGGCGAATGTAGTTGCTGCCGATAAAGCCGCAGCCGCCGGTGACGAGGTAGTGTTGGGACATGGAAGGAGGGGAGAAAGGGAAAAGGGGGTCCCCGAGGGGGAAGGGAAGGGTTTTTTCAGGGCCAGCCGCCGCCGGAGCTCACTGTTTAGCTTCGGAGCACCAGGAGCCAACTTCCAGGGGGGTGAAGATTTTGCCGATGATGCGGCGGAGGAGGCCTTTGAGATTGGGATTGTCGAGATCCTGGAGGGCGCGGATGGCTTGTTCCTTGTAGCGGTCGAGGAGGTCGGAGGCGTGGGCGAGGGCTTTGGCGCGGTCCCCACCAAAGCGCTCGGTGGTGAGGCTGGCGACGAGGTTGACGGCGGGGCGGTGGGGGGCGGCGGCGTCTGGGGCGGCGTCCTCGGCGTGGTCTTGGAGGTCGTCTTTGATTTGGTAGGCGATGCCGAGGGCTTCGCTGAAGGCGAGGAGGGCGGACTCGGTTTCGTCGAGGCAACCGGCATGGGCGGCGCCGAGGAGGAGGGCGACGGAGAAGGCGGGAGCGGTTTTGAGGCGGAAGATTTCGAGGATTTGGCCGCTGGTGAGGGGGCTGGGATTTTGTTGCCAGGCGAGTTCGGCGCCTTGGCCGCGGCAGAGGTCGCGCTGGCCGTGGGCGGCGATGCGGATGAGGGGGGCGATTTGGTGGGCGGGGAGGCCGCAGTCGGCGATGAGGCGGTAGCCTTCGCCGATGAGGAGGTCACCGGCGTTGAGGGCGGCGGGGAGGCCGTGGGAAGCGTGGAGGGTGGGAAGCCCGTAGCGGAGGGCGTCGCCGTCTTCGATGTCGTCGTGGATGAGGGACGCTTTGTGGAAGCATTCCACCGCGAGGGCGAGTTTTTGGATGGAGGGGGAGAAGGGAGCGGTGGGGTCGCTGCGGAGGGCCTGGCTGACGGCAGTGGTGAGGTAGGGGCGCCAGCGGTTGCCCGGGCCGACGAGGGCGTGGCGGGCGAGGACTTCGGCGTCGCCCTGGGGGGCGCCGGCCAGGGCGTCGAGGGTCTCGGGGCCGAACCAGGTGCGGACTTCCTCGTGGAGGGCGTTGAGGTTGAGTCGGCGGGTTTTGTCTTCGCTGGTGAGGTGCAGGTAGTCCCAGACCCAATCGATGTCGACAGTGGTGTCGATGCAGTCGTCTTGGAGGAGGGGGACGGCGATGGCGGGGATGGCGGCGGCTTCGACGTAGGGGAAGGTGCGCTCCAGGACGGGGAGGCAGGAGATGCCCACAATGGCTTCGATTTTGCCGGTTTGGATGAGGGACATCACGATGGCGGAGCCTTCGGCGACGAGGACGGCGTAGCCGAGGCGCTCGGCTTCGTTTTGGAAATCCTGAATCGAGCAGAGGCCGCACTGTTTACAGAGGAGGCCGAATTCGTCGAAGGGAGCGGGGCATTTGCTTTCGACGCGCAGGCACTTGGGCATGAGGAGGAGGCGGCGCTCGTAGGGGATGGCGGCGAGGGATTCGCGCCAGATTTCGTTGCTGAGGAGGACGCCGGTATAGTCGAGGTGGATGGGGTCGAGGTTGGTTTCGCTGACGATGCGCTGGGCGAGGAGGCGGAGTTCGTCGGCGGGGATGGGGGGGACCGGCTTTTCACGCTCTACGAAGTCGCGGATGTAGCGGAGGAGTTGATCGCGCTCGGCCTTGGTTTGGGGGATATTTTTTTTAGGTTGGCGGAAGCGGCGGGTCGTGGGAGGAAGTGCCGGCGGCAGGACAACGGCGGGCAGGGAGGCGGCGGCGGACATGGGAAAAAGGAGAGGGGAAGTGGGGATGGAACGCTGGGAGAGGCTAAGGGGCGCCAAGAAAATGCCAAGCTGCAATCTCAGAAGGGGGCGGAAAAGCCTTGGATGAGACGCTGGCCGAAGCGCGACCCTGTCAAAGGGGCCCGGGAAGGGTTACGGAGCGCCCGCGCGAGGAGGGGGAGCGGTCTTCAGGCGCGGCGGCGGGAGCAGGCGCCCTTGAGGCGCAATTCGTCGCAGCTGGCTTCGATGCGGACGGAGCTGGTTTCGGGGCGGAAGCCGAGTCGGCGGGTGATGCAGTCTTCGAGCAAGCTCATGTGGGTGTCTTCGAATTCGACCACCTTTTGGCAATCGAGGCAGATCAGGTGATTGTGGTGGGGGTGGTCGACGAAATTGGGGTCGTAGTAGGTCTGGTCGCGGCCGAGGTCGATTTCCTTGAGGAGTCCGCTTTCGACGAGGAGGCTGAGGGTGCGGTAAAGGGTAGCGCGGGAGGACGAGGCGTCGATGCGGCGGGCGCGCTCCCAGAGTTCGTCCGCGGTGAAGTGGTCGGTGGTGTTGAAGGCGGCCTGGATGATGACGTCGCGCTGGCGGGTGCGGCGGAGGCCCTTGGCGGCGATGAAATCGTCGACCCGAGATTGGAGAGCGGGGCTGAGGGGCGCAGTCATGGCCGGGGTGGTGCGGCGGGTTCAGCCAGGTGGGGGGCTGAAAAGAAAAAAGCGCTGCCAGAGAACTACGGCAGAGCCAGACAGACTACCGTTGCTTCCGTCAGGACCTGGCGGGGTTCGCCCACCGGCACTCCATAGCCCCTGACAGCAACCGTAGACTGACACCGGCGGCGGCCGGAGCAAGCCGGAAAACAGGCCCGGGGCATTTTTCATGAGATTTTCAGAAAAACGAGCCATTATGGCTTTTCGAATGAAAATTCTTGCCACGGCAGCGGAAATTCGTGTTGTGTTCGATTCCGATCCTCTTTAAACGGGAGGGAGCAATTTTTTTCTAAATTCAGAACCGGACTAAAAAGATTATGTGGAAGCCCTTATCGATTGTTTCAGGCGTGGCCTTGCTCGCTGGCGGTGGCATTACTTACAGCATGGTGCGCCCAGTGTTGACCGCGGAGCGCAAGCAGGTTGCGGAAGCGGAAGCCAACCAAAAGAGCGCGCAGAAGCTCAAATTGGATGCGGAAGCGGCCTCGAAGTTGGCTGACAAGGAATTGGAAAAGATGAAGGATTCCCTGAGCAAGGCCGAGCGGGCCAAGGCGGAAGCGGCCGCCAAAAAGGAAGAGGTCGCCAAATTGCTTGAAGAGGCCACCGCGTCCAAGGCTACGGCGTCCAAGGAATTGGCCGATTTGGAGCAGAAAATGAAGGACCTCGGCGGTCTGGACGCCATGGTCGGAGAGTTGAAGGCGCAGGAGGCCAAGCGGGTCGAGTACGACAAGCAAATTTCTGCAGCGAAACTGGCGATGGAGTCGGCCCTGGCGCGCAAGGCCTCGATGGACAAGCAGATTGCCGAAGTGAAGCGGATCGACCTCTGGCAGCAGACCGGGACCATGGCCCCGACCTTCCGCAGCCGGATTACCGCGGTGAATCCCGACTGGGGCTTTGTGACCATTGGGGCGGGCAACGCTTCCTCGGTGACCCGCCAGGCCAAATTGGACGTGGTGCGGGGCAACGCGGTGGTCGGCAAGGTGATCGTGACCCACATTTCCCCATCCTCGTCGTCAGCGGAAATCGTGCCTGGCTCGGTGGCTCCCGGCGACTCGATTTTGCCAGGCGACCAGGTGAAGACTGGGGCGGCTTCGCTGCCCAACAGCATTCGCACCGCGCCTGCCGCCGCCGCGGCCGCCGCTCCCAAAGTGGAAGCCTCCGCTCCGGCGGCGGCGGAGTCCGCTCCGAAGCCAGCGGCGGAGGTCCCCTCCGATCCTTTTGCCCCCGCTGCGGAGGCCCCCGCGGCAGCGGCTCCCGCCGAAGCCCCTGCGGCTGCCGAAGCCCCCATGGCCAAGTAAGCGCCTCGCCTTTTTTCTCCTTTTCCCCATTTTTCTATGAAGCCACTTCTTATTCTCGGTCTGCTCGGTTCCATTGGCGGTGCCGCCTTGTCCGTCATGATCCGCACTAGTCTGAAAGAACTGCGCCAGCAGAAGGACACCCTGAACCGCGAAACCCTGGCGATCCACGATCAGGCCCGCGAGCAAATCGCCACCATCACGGCGACCAACGACACTTTCGTCGAGACCAATAAAAACGCCAAAAACGAGGATTTGCAGACCAAATCCCTGGTCAGCGAGACCAAGGGGAAAGAGGATACCCTGCAGGCGACGCGCAAGGAAATCGAAGACGTCGGAGCCAAGCGGCAGGCCATGCAGGAGGAAATCACCCGCATTTTGGGCAGTTCGGGGACTCCCGAGGAAATCTTGGCCAAGAACGAAGCCTTGAAGAAGGAGAACGACGCCAAAGTGGAAGAGCTGGAAAAGGTTTCCCAGGAATCGGATGCCGCCCTCAAATCGGCCGCCGAAAGCGAGACCCTCATCACCCGCTTGAAGCAACAGCAGGCGACCCGCACCAAGGCCATTGCCCTCGCTGGCCGCACCGGCACCATTTCCGCCGTCAATCCCGACTTCGGCTTTGCCATCGTCAACCTCGGCCAAAACCAGGGAGTCACCAGTGAGTCCCGCCTTTTGGTGAAGCGCGGCAACCAATTGATTGGCAAATTAAACGTGGTCCAAATCGAAGGCAACACCACCGTGGCCGACATCGTCACCAAGAGCTTGACCGCTGGCTTTTCCATCCAAGCCGGAGACGAAGTGGTCTTTGAAAACAGCCCAACCTAAGGCGTCAGCTGGGTTCGCATTTTTCCTCTCATGAAACCGATCCAGGCATCAATCCTCCTCGTGACGGCCGCGCTGGTTCTGGGAGCTTGCGAGACCTCTGACGGGGGACGGAAAAAGAAGCGGACCCGCCCGCCCCTCCCCGGGGAAGAGGCGAGTTCGCTGTCTTGGAGCCGCCCGACGAAGTCGAGCGACATTTCTTCGCCCTTGGGCATGCCTGGGTCTCACTGACCAAAACTGCTCAATTTCCAGGGCCGGATGCGCAAGCGTCCGGCCCGCTTTCGTTCGGGCGGACGGACCAAAAGAAAGCGCGGCGGCGGGAAGGGGAGGGCCGCCAGGTGGCCCGCTGGGGTGCAGAAACCCGAGGCGTGGCCCCGGGAGGGGATGGGATGGGAGAGATAGGAGAGATGGGAGTGATGGGAGAGACGGGATGCCCCTTTGGGGCGCAGCTGGAGAGCGCCAACGGCGCGGCCTACGCTAGCCCAGGGCAAGGCCCTGGGTAAGTTGAGCAGCAAGTCCGGGCGTTCTGCAGGAACGCCGCATCGCGGTGGATGAGGCCCACGCCCGCCCCACGTCGGGTTGTGCTGCCCCTACCGGGAGGCGGTGCCTTGAGGGGTGGCTGGAGGGGTGAGAATCCAGGGGTGGGGTTTTTGGGGGGAGGGCTGGGGAGGGTGGGCCCAGTCGAGGGAGCGGGCGGCGAGTTCACGGCGGAGGGCGGAGAGGTCCCAGAGTTGGACGAGGTGGCCGATGCAGAGCACGGCGAGGCGGGAGTGATCGGGAGCGAAGGCCAGGCTGGCGACGGGGTAGGGGGTGGAGTGCTGCAAGAGGGCGACTTCGGAGCCGTCGGAGGGGCGGAGGAGGCTGACAGCTTCGGGTTCAAGGTTGGCGGCGAGGAGGGTGCCGTCTGGGGTGAGGGCCAGGTTCATGGGGGCAGAGGAGCGCAAGGCCCGGGGGAGTTGCCAGAGGAGTTGGCCGGAGCGGGCATCCCAGCAGCTGAGGTTTTGGAGGTCGCCGGTAAAGACGCGCTGGCCGTCGGGGTGAAAGCGGAGGGTGGCTTCAGGGTTGGCCGTGGGCAGGATGCAGAGGAGTTGACCCTGGGCGGTATCCCAGACGGGCACGCCGGGGGCTTTTTGCTGGGAGGCGGCGACGAGGAGGCCGTCGGAGCTAAGGGCGAGGGCATCGAGCAAGGCGGGCATGATACCGAGGTGGCGGCGGGGAAGGCCGGAGCTTGGGTCGAGGATGGCGACATGGTCGTCATAGGCGATGGCTACCGCGTTGCCGTTGGCGCTGATGGCGAGGTGGTTGAGATTGCCGGCGTGAGGGGGAGGGGCGCCGGGCTCTTGGAGCCAGAGGGCTGGGGGGGCCAAGGTCCAGGCGGGAGAGGGGTTGGGAGATTCGAGCGAGGCGGCGGGAGCGGGGAGGGCGGGCCAGCGCTGCAGGCCGACGTTTGAGACGGAGTAAAAAGCGGAGCCTCCGGGATCCCAGGCGAGGCTCCAGCAGTAGCCGAGCGGGTTGTGTCCGAGGGGCTGGCCGCGGTAGCCGTCGAAGTGCAGGAGGCCGAAGGTATCGGCTACGCTGAGGAGGCCGCCATCAGGGCTGAAGGCGATTGACCAGCAGCCCGGGGTGCCGATGCGGTCGGAATCGAGGTGGGGGATGGTGAATGAGCGGCAAACCGGGGAGGGGGCAAGGTGGAGGAGGTGGGCGGTTTGGGATTGGCGGTCCTCGCAGAAGAAGCGTTGGCCGTCTGGGGAGAAGCGGATTTGGGTGCCGGAATAGGGGAGTTGAGCGACGGATTGGGCGGTGGCGGTGTTCCAGAGGCGGGTGGTGCCGTCGTCGGACTGGGTGAGGAGGCTGCCGCCGTCGGGGTGAACCGCGAGGGCGATGACGTTGTCGCGGTGGCCGAGGTACTGCCTGGGGATGCTGCCTTGCTGGAGTGGCCACTCGTAGATTTTCCAGGATTCGGTGCCGAGGAAAAATCCGCTGCCGTCGGGTCGCCAGACGGCGCAGCGGAGGCGGGCGGCGGCGGGGTGTTCGCCGCGCATCGCGGTGCGGCCGGTGGCGGTTTCGAGCACCAGGAAGCGGGACGATTTGGATTCGCCGACGATGAGGTGGCGGCCGTTGGGGCTGAAGCTGTAGGGGCGGGCGGGCGTGAGGTCGGTGGCGAAGGTCGCGCGGGTTTCGCCGGTGATGACGTCGAGGAGGTCGACGCGATGGGCGCCCCCTCCGACGGCGATCTGGTGGCCCTGGGGGGTGAAGACCATGAAGCGGGCGGCAATATCGCGGAGGCGGAAGGTGTGGTCGCGGCAGTCCCAGATGGAGAAGGGGCCGCCCGCGCGGGGACGAAGGCAGAGGAAGCGACCGTCGGGGCTGAGGGGGCCGAAGCTGTGCGGGGGGAGGGCGGGGTCGGCGACGGCGCTGAGGAGGGAATCGTCGTCGAGCGAGCGCACTTGCAGTTGACCTTGGGCATTAAAAGCGGCGTAGCGGGTGAGGGCGGCGTCGGTTTGGACGCGGCTGCCGCGGCCGTAGGCGAACGAGCGCTCTTCGTGGAGGTCGGTCATGGAGAGGGCGCTGGTGAGTTCGCGCTGAACTTCGCGGGAGGGGCGGAGGAGGCAGGCCTGCTCGAGGGCGCGGACAGCCTGGGCGCGGTGACCGAGGAAGCCGGTTTCGCGGAGGGCGACGGCTTGGGCGATGAGGGAGTCGCGGAGGATGACGCGGGAGGAACGGAGGGCGTGGACGAGCGCGGTGCCGCCGAAGGTGAGGGAGGCGGCGAGGAGGGCGGCGAGGGTGGCGGGCAAGGGGTTGCGCTTGCTCCAGCGCCAGCACTTTTCGGAGAGGGAAGCGGGGCGGGCCAGGATGGGGCGGGCCGCGCGCCAGAGGCGCAAATCGGCGGCGAGATCGGCGGCGGAGGCGTAGCGGTCGGCGGGGTCCTTGGCGATGGCTTTGCGGCAGATGATTTCGAGGTCGCGGGGAATGTGGGGGTTGAGGTCGCGGGGAGGGGTGGCGGGTTCGTCGGCGATTTGGCGGAGCAGGGTGGTGAGTTGGGCGGCCTGGTGGGGGGGCGCGCCGGTGAGGAGTTGGTAGAGGATGGTGCCGAGGCCGTAGACGTCGGCGGCGGTAGTGGGGCGGCGCGCCGTGCCCGCGGCCCACTCCGGAGGGAGGTAGTTGGGGGTGCCGAGGAGGGTGGCCGATTTGGTGAGCTGGTGGTCTTGGGCGGGGGCGGCGAGCTGTTTGGCAATCCCGAAGTCGCTGAGGTAGGCGCGGCCTTGTTCGTCGAAGAGGATGTTCCCAGGTTTGAGGTCGCGGTGGAGGACTCCGTGGGAGTGGGCCAGGTGGATGGCATCGGCGAGGGCGGCCACGAGTTCCGCGATGGCGCGCCATTGGCCGAGGTAGCGCGGGGCTTGCTCCGCGAGGCTGCCGCCAGCGGCAAACTTCATGCTGAAATAGGGCAGCCCGTTGTGGTCGCCGACTTCGTAGACGGGGAGAATGCCGGGGTGGTCGAGGCCAGCCATGGCCTGGGCTTCGCGCCGGAAGCGCTCGCGCATGGCGGGTTGGTCGATGAGGTGCGGCAGGAGCATTTTGATAGCCACGGTCCGCTCGGGGCTGAGCTGGGTGGCCTCGTAGACGATGCCCATGCCGCCGCGGGCCAGTTCGCGGGTGAGGCGGTGGCCGGAGAGCTGCATGAGGGCGGGGCCGGAGCGCGGCGCAGGTTCGCCGGGGAGGGTGGCGCCCGCGGGCGGGTGGCCGAGCAGGCAGGCGGGGCACAAGCCAAAGAGGCGCGAGCTGGAGAGGGCCGCGCCGCAGTCGGGACAGCAGTCGGGGTCCTCCTGCGCGCCGACTTCAGTCATGGTGGAGGACCTGGTTGAGGTAGAGGAGTTCCTCGTCAATTTCGTGGGGCGCGGACACGGTGCGGGCCACTTCGCGGCGCAAGAGGGTGCGGAATTGGGTGCGAAGGCGGTAGACCTC
>CANHIJ010000072.1 GCA_947460575.1 Verrucomicrobiales bacterium
GAGGCAGACCCGGAGTGGTTCATGTGGCTTCCCCCTGCCTTTAACCCCGCTTTGGACATTCGACAGACTCCCAGGATACAGGATAAGGTTTCCACCATGGTTTGGACACAAGGTAATAATTTTTCATTCGGTCTCGGCGACATTCTTTACGGGGCAGATCTTGGAGATGACCGCTGGGAACAAGTCACTAACCCGACTTAAACGCTGCTTTCGAGTCACCAAAGCCATGCCCGTAGCTCCAGCGAGTGGCGAATCACCGCGACATCCCGGGTCCGTTGCCTTCGATTGGTTGATTCCGGATGAAAATGGAACCGCCCTCATCGTTTTCGATAGCCAGATTGTTACACAAGATAAATTTGTCCGACTAATTATTTCAGGTCCCATCCAAGCAGATACCTATGCGCCCTTATAAAATAAAAACTCCCACAGACCCCAATGGCCAGCCCCTAAGATTATTTAAATTCCATCATGAAAACAATATCTCCAAAGCCATAGATCAGCTTTCTGGAATTTGTTCCGGCATTCTGGCGGACGGAATCGTCAACGATGCGGAAGCGGCTTATTTTGCCAATTGGATCCGAGTCAACGCTCCCCTGCAACCGATCTGGCCGCTCACAGACATCCTCCACCGAATAGAGCGCATTTTCGAGGATGGAGTGTGCGATGACGATGAAAGAGATGAACTCAAAGGCATCATGGAGGCTATTTGCGGACAACCACCTCCAGCTGAGTTCGAGGATCTGGCCCAGCCCACCGAGGCTCATTCCTCCTCGCTTCCGCTTTGTCATCCACCTCCTGCCACGATTTACTTCCCCGAACGACACTTTATTGTGACAGGGAAATTCGCTTATGGAACCCGGCAGAAGGTTTTCGAAGCCATAGTGTCTCGCGGCGGCATTCCTGCCGCTTCCAATCCGACCTCTGAGACCCAGTACCTTGTTATTGGCCTGTTTGCCAGTCGCGACTGGATTCACGCAAATTACGGGCGGAAGATAGAACGAGCCGTGGAGTTGAGGTCACGGGGCAGCGGCATTGAGATCCTTTCTGAGGAGCACTGGCAACGCTTTCTTTCCTAAGAGAATCTCGTTCTACAATAAACCTCACTGGTCAACTCATTCCGGCGCGGGCAAGGCTCCTCCCATGGCGACAGACGGGGACATAACTGCCCCCTCTTCTTACCCCTTTCTCTGTCTGTTTACCAAAACCACCCCCCTATCGCATCTCTACAAAATTCAGCCCCAAGTCCTTAGCTAATTTGGTGATGTCAGGCTTTTCCTCGTGGCCGATGAAGGCGACGGAGACGCCTTTGCGCCCGGCCCGTCCGGTGCGGCCGCTGCGGTGGGTGTAGTAGTCGATTTGGTCGGGCAATTGGTGGTGCAGGACGAAGGCGAGGCCCTCGACGTCGATGCCGCGCGCGGCGACGTCGGTGGCGATGAGAAACTGGAAGCGCCCTTTTTTGAAGGAGCGCAGCACTTTGTCGCGCTCGAGCTGCATCAAGTCGCCCTGGAGCACGTCTACGGGAAAGCCGCGCTCGGCCAACTCAGCGGACAGCGCGGTGGCGCCCGCCTTGGTCCGGCAAAAAATCACGCCCTTTTCATCGCCCTGGTGCTTGAGGAAGTCGGCCACCCGGTCGGTTTTTTCCTTGTCGCGGCAGACTACGAAGCGGTGCGCGATGTCGCGGTTCACCACGTGGGCTTGGTCGATGCGCACGGTGTGGGCCTGGGGCGACATGTAGTCGGAAATCAACTTGCGCACCCCGTCGGGGATGGTGGCCGAGAACAGCCAGGTGGCCTCGCGGCCCTGGGTGATGGCGCAAATTTCCGCCAATTCCTTGCGGAAGCCCAAGGTCAGCATCTCGTCGGCCTCGTCCAGCACCAAGAGTTTGACCGAAGCCAGCGAAAGCACCCGCCGGTCGAGCAAATCCAACAGTCGCCCTGGCGTGGCGACCACGACCTGGGTGGGGCGCTGCAGGGCCGCGGCCTGGCGGTCGAAGTGGTCGCCGCCGGTGAGCACTTCTACAAAAATCTTTTCCTGCGCGTATTTGGTGAAGCGGAAGAGCTGCTTGCCGATTTGCTTGGCCAATTCCCGGGTCGGGGCCACCACGAGGGCCTGGATGCCGCGGAACTTGGGATCGACCCGCATGAGGAGCGGGACCCCAAAGGCCGCCGTCTTCCCGGTGCCCGTCTGCGCCTGGGCGATAAAGTCTTTCCCCTCCGCCAACAAAAACGGAATCGCCTCCCGCTGAATCGCCGTCGGCACCTTGATTCCCAATTCCTCTATTCCCAAAATGAGGTCGTCGCGGACGCCCAATGCTTTAAAAGTTTTCAACGTGATAGTGTTTCCAAAAAAAGTGAGTCCTCCGCCCGGCGCCCCGCGCCAGTCCCCAGTTAAGGCGACCCCGGACCCTTGGCAAGGCGGTTTCCCGGCCCGGCCCTTTCCCGCGTTGCCCTAACGGTCCCTCCCAGGCGAGGGAAGCAGATGGGCATGATTGAGATCGGGCAGCGTTGGATGACGGCGGCGGAACCGGAACTGGGACTGGGCGTGGTGCGCGCCCGCACGCCCGCCGCAGTCAAGGTGTGGTTCCCCGCGGCCCGCGAAACGAGGACCTACGCTTGGCCCGGCGCTCCCCTCCAGCGGGTCGCCTTCCGCCCCGGCGAAACCATCCACTGGGAGGGCGGCAGCGGCGCGGTCGCGGCGGTCACCCCCTGCGGCGACCTCCTCGTGTACGAAGTCGACGGCCAAAGCCTGCCCGAGGCGGCGCTTTCCGGCCACCTGGCCCGCCGCGGCCCCCTCGACCGCCTCGCCGCGGGCCCCCGCGACTCCAGCGCCGATTTCGAGCTGCGCCGCGAAGCTCTCTTCCGCCGCGCCCGGCACCAACGCTCGCCCGCCCGCGGCTTCGTCGGCGCCCGCCTCGAACTCATCCCGCACCAACTCGGCATCGCCGCCGAAGTGACCCAACGCTGGCGCCCCCGCGTTCTCCTCGCGGACGAAGTCGGCTTGGGCAAAACCATCGAAGCCTGCCTCATTCTGCAGCGCCTCCACCTGACCGGCCGGGCCGACCGCGTCCTCATCCTCGTCCCTGAACCCCTTGTCCACCAGTGGTTCATCGAACTGCTCCGCCGCTTCAACCTCCGCTTCAGCCTCTTCGACGAAGCCCGCTGCGCCTCCATTGAAGACAGCCCCGAAGGCGGCAACCCCTTCCTCGACAGCCAACTCCTCCTCTGCCCCCTCGACCTCCTCGCCCTCGACCCGCTCCGGGCTCGCCAAGCCCTCGCCGCCCCCTGGGACCTCCTCATCGTCGACGAAGCCCACCACCTCAGCGAAACCGGCGGCAGCGCCTTCGCGGTGGTCGAGCGCCTCGCGGAGGAAGTCCCCGGCCTTCTCCTCCTCAGCGGCACGCCCCAACAAGCTGGACCCGCGGGCCACTTCGCCCGCCTCCGCCTGCTCGACCCCGCCCGCTACCGCCACTACGCCGACTTTTGCCAGGAAATCCAAAGCTACCAAGCCCTCGCCCAGCAAGTCGCCGCCCTCGACCACCGCTCCGACCCCGCCGCCGCCGCCCAGCGCGACGAGCTGCTCGACCGCTGCGGCA
This sequence comes from Verrucomicrobiales bacterium, assembly GCA_947460575.1. Lineage (GTDB taxonomy): Bacteria > Verrucomicrobiota > Verrucomicrobiia > Verrucomicrobiales > V1-33 > CAIZWU01. Next base: position 3,593 of record CANHIJ010000072.1, read on the forward strand.
TCGGGCGCGTCATGTTTCGCAACCAGCGCTCCGCCCTCGGCGGCTTCCCCCAGCGCCAGGTCCACCCCGCGCCCCTCCCCGACCCCTCCGAGGCCACCCGCCTCCGCTGGCTGACCGAACTCCTGCGCGCCACCGGTTCCCAAAAACTCCTCCTCATCTGCCGCACCGCAGCCCAAACCGAAGCCCTTCAAGAAGCCCTCCGCCTCCTCATCGACGTCAAATGCGGCCTCTTCCACGAGGGCCTCACCCTCCTCCAGCGCGACCGCCAAGCCGCCTGGTTCGCCCAAGAAACCGGCGCCCGCCTCCTCCTCTGCTCCGAAATCGGCAGCGAAGGCCGCAATTTCCAGTTCGCCCAACACCTCGTCCTCTTCGACCTCCCCGCCGACCCCGACCTCCTCGAACAGCGCATCGGCCGCCTCGACCGCATCGGCCAACCCGGCACCATCCACCTCCACATCCCCTTCGCCACCGGCACCGCCGAAGAAGTCCTCTTCCGCTGGTACCGCGACGGCCTCCAGTCCCTCGCCCAACCCCTCTCCGGCGCCGCCGCCATCGCTGCCGCCACTCAGTCCCTCCTCGCCCAAGCCCTCGCCGACCCTTCCCCCGCCGCTCTCGACCACCTCGTGGCCGCCACCCAGCGCGCCCGCCTCCGCATCTCCGCCGCACTCGCCGACGGCCATGACCGCCTCCTCCAGTGGCAAACCCAAGGCCGCCGCGCCCCCGAGGCCCTCATCCGCCACATCGAAGCCTCCGACCGCGACGCCGCCCTCGAATCCTTCCAAATCCGCCTCCTCGAAGCCCTCGGCATGCAAGTCGAAGAACTCCAGCCCCGCCGCTGGATGCTCCAAGCCGGCAGCCCCGCCACCGAATCCCTCCCCGAACTCCCCGCCCAAGGCCTCTGCGGCACCTTTGACCGCCGCGACGCCCTCGCCCGCGAGGACATCGCCTTCCTCAGCCTCGACCACCCCACCCTCCGCGGCGCCCTCGACCTCCTCCTCTCCAGCGCCCAAGGCTCCGCCGCCTGCGCCCTCCTCAGCGGCCTCCCCGGCCCCTTCCTTATCCTGGAAGGGTGCTTCGTCCTCGAATGCCTCGCCTCCCCCGACCTCCACGCCGACCGCTTCCTCCCCTCCCTCCCCATTCGCGTCGCCGTCGACCACACCGGCGCCGACCGCTCCGCCGACCCCCTCCTCCTCAACGCCCGCGCTTCCGAGGCCGACCCCGCCACCAGCCGGGCCGCCCGCGCCGCCCTCATCAAACTCGATTTGGCCGCTTCCGCCGAGCGCCTCGCCGCCGTCCAACGCGACCTCGCCGTCGCCGCCAGCCTCCAAAAAATGCACCGCGTCCTCGGCGCCGAAATCGCCCGCCTCGACGCCCTCGCGGAGCGCTGGGGCCACATCAGCCGCGAAGAGCGCGACGGCTTGCGCCACCAACAAGCCGCCCTCGCCCAAGCCCTCGGCGGCGCCCGCCTCCGCATGGACTCCCTCCGCGTCGCCGTGGTCCGCTGACCTTCCTCCCCCGCGACAAGTCTTGCCCCCAGCCCCCACCTCCTTTATATCCTTCCCCCATGAAACTCCTGCGCGCGCTCCTCCTCTTCGCCTTTCTCCTCCCCGCCGCCGCCGAATCCCCTCCCCCGCTCACCGAATACCAAGGCCGCACCATCGCCCAAACCATGCACTGGACCGGCGCCGAATGGCTCATGCGGCAAAATCGCGAACAAGAGGAAAACGCCGCCCTCATGCTCCAGGAACTCCACATCCAGCCCGGCTGGACCATCTGCGACCTCGGCTGCGGCAACGGATACCACGCCCTCACCATGGCCAACCTTACCGGCGAAAAAGGCTCCATCCTCGCCGTCGATATCCAACCCCAAATGCTCGACATGCTCGCCGCCCGCGCCCAAGGCCGCAAACTCACCAACATCAAAACCATCCTCGGCGCCTTCCACGACCCCAAACTCCCCCCCGCCTCCTGCGACCTCGTCCTCCTCGTCGACGTCTACCACGAATTCAGCCACCCCGAACACCAAATCAAAGCCATCCGCGCCGCCCTCAAGCCCACCGGCCTCGTCGCCCTCGTCGAATACCGGGGCGAAGACTCCTCCGTTCCCATCAAACCCGAACACAAAATGACCAAGGCCCAAATCCGCAAGGAATGGCTCCCCCTCGGCTTCGCGGTCGACCGCGAATTCAACGGCCTCCCCTGGCAACACCTCGTCCTCCTCAAAAAATCCCCCGCCCCCTAATGCCTTTTCCCCTTGCCCTCCCGCCAGGTTTCCTGTAATTCTGTCTAAACAGAAGAGAAAGAACACAGCGAAATGAGCCCCCTCAGCCCCGTCACCCAAAAATTCGTCCTCCATTGGGGCGAAATGGGCGCCCGCTGGGGCATCAACCGCACCATGGCGCAAATCCATGCCCTCCTCTTCCTCTCCGAAAAACCCCTCCACGCCGAGGACATCTGCGAAGCCCTCGGCGTCGCCCGCTCCAACGCCAGCACCAGCCTGCGCGAACTCCAAAACTGGCAAGTCGTCAAAATCACCCACGTCATGGGCGACCGGCGCGACCACTTCGAAGCCATCAAAGACGTCTTCGAAATGTTCCGCACCATCGCCATCGAGCGCAAAAAACGCGAAGTCGACCCCACCCTCGGCGCCCTCCGCGAATGCATCGCCGAAACCGACCCCGCTGACCCCTCCGACGCCTACACCCGGCAGCGCCTCAAGGACCTCGAAGAATTCTTTGAAACCGGCAACCACTGGTTCGAAAAAGTCAGCCGCCTCCCCTCCGGCCGCGTCCGCCAAGCCATGAAACTCGGCGACAAGCTCTTCAGCCTGCTCGGCCTCAGCGGCGACTGATCCCCCCCTTTTTTTCCAACAAATTTCTCCCATGACTGAAACAACTGAAACATCGATCCCCCGGGCGGCTCCCGGGCGCCCGGCCCGCCCGCTCGCTCCGGCCCCGGACTCGACCCGCGACGCCCCCCTGCCCAAGGTGGTGCTGGCGGGGGGCTCGGGCTTTCTGGGTCGGCGCCTCCAGCGCGTCTTCGCGGCGGCGGGCTACGAGGTGGTGGTGCTGACCCGCCGCCCTGGCTCGGTGGCGGCCCCGGCCCGCGCGGTGGCGTGGGACCCCGCGAAGTTTGGCCCCTGGACCCAGGAACTCGAGGGCGCGGCTGCCGTGATCAATCTGGCGGGAAAAAATGTCGACTGCCGCCCCAGTGCCGCGAACCGCCGCGAAATCCTCAAGTCGCGCCTCAACAGCGTGCGAGCTCTCGCTGAAGCGGTGCGCCGCTGCGCCCAGCCCCCCGCTACCTGGATCCAGGCCTCGTCCCTGGCGATCTACGGCGACGCCGGTCCGCTCTGGTGCGACGAATCCGCGCCGCTGGGCGACGGCTTTGCCCCCGAAGTCTGCACCCAGTGGGAAGCCAGCTTCGCCAAAGCCCCGCTTCCCCCCCTGCGCAAAGTCCTGCTCCGCATCGGCTTTGTCCTGAGCCCCGAAGCTGGCGCCCTCCCCGTGCTCGCCCGCCTCGCCAAGTGGTTTGCCGGAGCCCCCGCCGGCAGCGGGCGCCAATGGGTCAGCTGGATCCACGCCCACGACATGGACCGCATTTTCCTGCGCGCCGTGGCCGACCCCGCCCTTGTCGGCACCTTCAACGCCTGCACCGCGGGCCCCGCCACCAATGCCGAGCTGATGGCCGAACTGCGCGCGCTCTATCGCCGCCCCTGGCTGCCCGCCATGCCCGCCTGGCTGATCCGCGCCGCCGCTTGGCTCCTGCACTCCGACGCCTCCCTGGCCTTGACCGGCCGCCGCGGCCTCCCCGGGCGCCTCATGGAAGTCGGCTTCCGCTTCGACTACCCAGCGCTTGGCCCGGCCCTCGACGAAATGCTCCTCGGCCCCCGGCTCCCCGCGGCCCCCCCAGCGCACCTCGCTCCCGCCGGGGCCCACTAGCCAAAAATCTTCTGGTAGGCCGCGCCCTCGTTCAAAGTGGGCCGCTCCGGCCGCCCCTTGTACTTGTAGACGAGGTCCATGTTGCCCAAGCCCAGGGCCTCCAAGATCGTGGCGTGCAAGTCGTGCACGTGGAGCCGCTCCTCCACCGCGTGCAACCCCAGCGCGTCGGTGCTCCCAATGGTCTGGCCCCCCTTCACGCCTCCCCCGGCCATCCACATGGTAAACCCAGTCGGATTGTGGTCCCGCCCGTCCCCTTTCTCACTCTGCGGGGTTCGCCCAAACTCCCCGCCCCACACCACCAGGGTCGACTCCAGCAGCCCGCGCGCCTTCAAATCCCGCAGCAGGCCCGCAATCGGCTGATCAATCCCCCGGCACAAACCCCCGTGATTTTCCTCCATCCGGGTGTGGGCATCCCACTTGCTCCCGGCCCCGCTGTAGAGCTGCACAAACCGGGTCCCCCGCTCCACCAGGCGCCGCGCCTGCAGGCACATCCGCCCAAAAGTCTCCGTGGCTTTCTCGTCCAGCCCATAGAGCTTCCGCGTCGCCTCGCTCTCCTGCCCCAAGTCCACCGCCTCCGGCGCCGCCGCCTGCATCCGATACGCCAATTCATACGAAGCGATGCGCGCCTCCAGCTCCGACTGCTCCGGGTGCTCGTCGGCGTAGCTTCGGTTCAAGCGATTCAAAAAGCCCAACCGCGCCTCCTGCCGCGCCTCGCCCACGCTCGGCGGCGGATGCAAATGCGCCAGCGGCTCCCGCCCCCCCTGCAGCCGCGTCCCTTGGTACACCGCGGGCATAAAACCCGCCCCCCAATTCCGCGGCCCATTGATCACCGGCGCCGGATTGTCCTGCATCACCACAAACGCCGGTAAATTCGCATTCTCCGTCCCCAAGCCATAGCTCACCCACGACCCCAGCGACGGCCGCCCCGCCAAGGGACTCCCCGTGTTCATCTGGCACACCCCCGAAGAATGGTTGATCCCGTCCGCCCAACACGACCGAATCACCGCCAAATCATCCGCGCACTCCGCAATCTTGGGCAGCCAATCGCTCACCCACAGCCCACTCTGCCCGTGCTGCTGAAACGTCCGCCGACTCCCCAACAGCGGCGACTGGTACTCCCCCATGGCCGTGATCACCCGCCGAAAACTCGGCGGAATCGGCTGCCCCGCCAAGCGCTGCAACTCCGGCTTGGGATCAAACAAGTCGATGTGGCTCGGCCCCCCCTCCATAAACAAAAAAATCACGCTGCGCGCCCGCGCCTTCCGCGGCGCCACCGGCCGAGCTCCCCCCAAACCCTCCCCTTGCAGCAAGTGGCTCAAGGCCAAGGCCCCAAACCCCGCCCCCGCTTCCCGCAAAAACGCCCGCCGACTCCGCGTGAAATGTGTGCCCTCGCAGCTCATCAAAAAAAATTTCCTCTCCCATGGAAACGCCTCCCAGCCCTCCAGTTTTCTATATTTCCATGATTCCATTGGACCGCCCCCCATTTTGCCTTACCCTATCCCCACGCGATGTACTCCGAGGACAGCATTCAATACGCTCTGGAAACCACCGAAGTCCTCCATGAGCCCGACCGGCGCATCGATACCTTCGGCTCCACCAGCTTTCAGTTTCACCTCATCAGTGAACTCATGGACGACGTCCAACAGGTCCGCGTCCGCTCCGGCCAAATCCACGCCGAGCGCCCCACCATCCTCAAACCAGAACCCTACGCCGACCTCGAATTCGAAGGCTTCGGCGAAGGCGCCTCCGCGTTCGCCCAGTGGATGAAGGAGCGCATGAGCCGCACCAACGCCGCCCTCCTCCAATACGGCTTCTCCTTCCGCAAAAGCGACGTCACCGAATCCCTCGTCCACGACTCCCTCCCCGCCGTCACCGAGCGCGTCCTCGCCGAAACCCGCTCCGCCAATAACCCCCTCTCCGCCGTCATCCTCGGCGTCGACGACACCTGGGAAATCTGCCTCCTCAAGTTCACCCTCGAGATGATCCACAAGTCCCACCGCATCAATCTCTTCGACTTCAAGCGCCGCGGCCTCCTTTAGGATCGCCCACTCCAGGACGCCGCGGCCTTCCCGGCTTCTCTCCCGGCTTGGCTCGGCCCCCCAGCCCCTCAATTGCGGCCGCGCCCCCGGTCGGCAATGCCGATTCGGCATCACCGCGATGCCAAAAGAGTATTTCCGTTACCACGCACCCGGCTCCATGGTGCGGCGTGAATAACCTCGACCTCGCCGTCCACTTCTTTCTCCAGCTCGCGGTGATCCTCCTTTTCTGCCGCCTGGTCGGGCTGATCGCCGCCAAGTTTGGCCAGCCCCAAGTGGTCGCCGAAATGATCGCCGGGGTCCTCCTCGGCCCCTCCCTCTTCGGCCTCCTCCTCCCCGACCTCCAAGCTTGGCTCTTCCCCTGGGATAAAACCCAGACCGCCCGCGATACCCAAAGCTACCTCTTCCCGGTCTCCCAACTTGGCCTCGCCCTCTACATGTTCGTCGTGGGCTTGGAGTTTCGCATGGACATTATCCAGTCCCGCCTCCGCAGTTCCCTGGCGGTCTCCTTCGCGGGCATGGCCGCCCCCTTCGCCCTCGGCGCCCTCCTCGCCTGGGCCGTCTACGGCCACCCCCAACTCGGCCTCTTCCCCCCCGGCGTCCCCCTCAGCTCCGCCATGATCTTCCTGGGCGCCTGCCTCTGCATCACCGCCTTCCCCATGCTGGCCCGCATCATCCACTTCAAGGGCCTCGCCGGCACCACCATGGGCACCGTCGCCATTGGCGCCGGCGCCATCGACGACGCCATGGCCTGGTGCCTCCTCGCGGTAGTCCTCGCCAAGCTCGAAGGCGACTGGTCCCACGCCGTCCTCACCATCGGCGGTGGCCTCGGCTTCGTCCTCCTGGCCCGCTTCGCCCTCAAACCCCTCCTCGCCAAAGCCGCACCCCGCTGGATCGCCGATGGCCAATTGAGCGACGGCGGCTTCGTCGCTGCCCTGGCCCTCATGGCCCTCGGTGCCTGGTGGACCGACTACATCCACCTCCACGCCGTCTTCGGCGCCTTTGTCATGGGCGCCATCATGCCCCGCGCCGCCATGTCCCGCGATCTCATCCAACGCATCCAACCCCTCGCCGTGGCCCTCCTCCTCCCCCTCTTCTTCACTTACTCCGGCCTCAATACCAAAATCGGCCTCATCAATACCCCCACCCTTTGGTTGGTCTGCGCCGCCGTCCTCGCCGCCGCCGTCCTCGGCAAGGGCCTCGCCTGCTACCTCGCCGCCCGCGCCACCGGCATCCCCCACCGCGACGCCATGGGCATCGGCACCCTCATGAACGCCCGCGGTCTCATGGAACTCATCATTATCAACATCGGCCTCCAAAAAGGCGTCATCTCCGAAGGCCTCTTCGCCACCCTCGTCCTTATGGCCGTCGTCACTACCCTCATGGCCTCCCCCCTCTTCGATCGCGTGGTCGGCCCCCGCCCCGGCGAATCCTTCCCCCCTCTCCCCGCGTAATTCCCCCAACTTCCCCACCCCCTGCCCTTTCCCCTTATGGTCATGCCATCCTCTCCCTCATACGACGCCATCGTCATCGGCGGCGGCCCCGCCGGAGCCAGCACCGCCGCGATCCTCGCCGAACACGGCCACCGCGTCCTCGTCCTCGAGCGCGAAAAGTTCCCCCGCTACCACATCGGCGAATCCCTCATCCCCTTCACCTTCGGACCCCTCGAGCGCCTCGGCCTGGTCCCCCTCATGAAGGCCTCCCACTTCCAAAAGAAATTCGGCGTCATGTTCGTCCAACCCGACGGCAAGCGCTCCCAACCCTTCTACTTTCACACCCGCTACGACATCGATACCGTGGCCCAAACCTGGCAAGTCCTCCGCTCCGAGTTCGACGACATGCTCCTCCGCCACGCCGCCTCCCGTGGCGCGGAAGTCCGCGAGGAAGTCACCGTCCTCTCCCTCCTCCGCGACCCCGCCCATGCCGTCTCCGGCGTCCGGGTGCGCTACCGCGACGGCCGCGAAGAAGACCTCACCGCCCGCATCACCATCGACGCCACCGGCAAGGAAGCCTTCGCCTCCAACCGCCTCGGCTGGCGCCTCCCCGACCCCAAACTCAACAAGGTCGCCGTCTGGACCTACTACCAAGGCGCCCCCCGCCAGTCCGGCCTCGCCGAAGGCACCACCACCGTCGCCGCCATCCCCGAAAAAGGCTGGTTCTGGCACATCCCCCAACACGGCGACCGCATCAGCGTCGGCGTCGTCGCCGAAGGCAAATACCTCAGCCGCGACGGCGTCCGCGACCCCAAAGCCATGATGGACCGCGAAATCGCCCAAAACCCTTGGATGCGCGAACACCTCGCCTCCGGCACCCAAGTCGGAGAATACTGGATCACCAGCGAATACTCCCGCCACAGCCAATACGGCGCCGCCCCTGGCCTCCTCCTCGTCGGCGACGCCTTCGCCTTCCTCGACCCCGTCTTCAGCAGCGGCGTCATGCTCGCCCTCAAAAGCGGCGTCCTCGCCGGCGATGCCGTCCACGCCGCCCTCGCCGCCGACGACCTCTCCCCCGCCCGCTTCGCCGACTACGCCGTCGCCATCCGCCAAAGCTTGGAAAATATGCGCAAGCTCGTCTACGCCTTCTACGACCCCCAATTCTCCTTCAAAGACCTCATCATGCGCTTCCCCGAAGCCGCCGACGCCGTCACCGATTGCCTCTCCGGCGACCTCGGCCGCGACTACTCCACCCTCTGGGCCCAAGTCGGCGAATTCGTCACCCTCCCCGCCGATCTCCCCTACGGCGCCCCCCTGCTCGCCTAGAGATCCCCACGAACTCCCGGGCATCGAACCCTCAGCGCAAATGCCTCGAAAAGCCGCCCCCCCCCAGGGCGTTCTCAGAAGCACTTCATCCCCGCTTTGCGCTATGTCCAAAAACACTTCCCGCCGCCGCTTTCTCGCCACCTCCGCGGCTACCCTCGGCGCTCCCCTCATCCTGCCTAGCCGCGTCCTCGGCCGCGACGGAGCCACCGCCCCCAACTCGAAAATCCGCCTCGCCTGCATCGGCGTCGGCGGCATGGGCAGCGGCAACCTCAATTCCTTCCTCAGCGACGAACGCGTCGAAGTCGTCGCCGTCTGCGACGCCGACGCCAACCACCGCGAAAGCGCCCGCGCCGCCGCCAAACTCCAGCCCGGCGACGCCTACCGCGACTTCCGCGAAGTCCTCGCCCGCCCCGACGTCGACGCGGTCATGAATGCCACCCCAGACCACTGGCACGCCTGCATCGCCACCGCCGCCGCCGCCGCGGGCAAAGATCTCTACACCGAAAAACCCCTCGCCTCCGGCATCGCCGACGGCCGCGCCATCTGCCAAGCCGTCGAAAAATACCACCGCGTCCTCCAGTGCGGCACCTGGCGCCGCTCCGGCATGAAAACCCGCCTCGCCTGCGAATGGGTCCGCAACGGCCACATCGGCGACCTCAAGGTCATCGAAATCGGCGTCCCCGGAAAATTCCAGGTCTCCGGCAATTTCGACGGCACCGAGCCCATCCAAAACGCCCCCGCCCACCTCGACTACCCCATGTGGCTCGGCCCCGCCCCCGACGCCCCCTACAGCCCCGCCCGCGGCCACTTCAATTTCCGCTGGATCGAAGACTACGCCCCCGGATACATCACCGACTGGGGCGCCCACTTCCTCGACGTCGCCCAGTGGGGCGCCGGCACCGACGACACCTCCCCCACCGAGATCTCCGCCACCAGCGTCCTCCGCCGCGACAAAGGCATCTACAACGCCCCCGAAAGCTTCCGCATCGAGTACCTCTACGCCAACGGCACCAAAATCGTCATGGCCACCTCGACCGACCCCAAGGACTGGGGCATCCGCTTCGTCGGCTCCAAGGGCACCATCTTTACGGAAAACGACCGCCTCGAAACCGATCCCCCCAGCCTCCGCGCCGTCCGCCCCAAAGACGGCGACGTCCAGCTCTTCGTGTCCACGAACCACCACCGCAATTTCATCGACGCCGTCCTCTCCCGCGGCCGCACTGCCGCCCCCGCCCCCATCGCCCAGCGCGCCGCCGCCCTCTGCCACCTCGGCGCCATCTCCGCTTCCCTCGGCCGCCCCCTCAAATACGACCCCACCGCAGAAAATTTTGGCAGCGACGCCGCCGCCAACGCCCTCCTCGCTCGCCCCATCCGCGCCCCCTGGAGACTCACTGCCTAGGCCAAGCCCAGGCCTCCTCTTCTTTTCCCCCGCACGCCCGGCCCGCGGGTAGCCTCCTTCCCCCGCGCCCTCCCATGCCCCGCTGCCGCCCCCTCCTCCTCAGCTCCCTTCTCCTCAGCTCCGCCTTCGCCCAAGAAAAAACGCCCCCCAAGCCAGACCGCACCGCCAACCGCGGCCCCCAAGAAGTGGCACTCAAATTCCACTTGCCGCCCCCTCCCCTCCTCTCCCCAGAGCAATCCCTCCAAGCCTTCCGCCTCGCCCCCGGCTTCCGCATCCAATGCGTCGCCCACGAACCCATGGTCGAATCCCCCGTCGCCATGAGCTGGGACCGCCAAGGCCGCCTCTACGTGGTCGAAATGCGCGGCTACATGAACGACGTCGACGCCGCCGGCGAAGACCAACCCCTCGGCCGCATCAAGCGCCTCGAAGACCTCGACGGCGACGGCCTCATGGACCGCGCCACCGTCTTCGTCGACCACCTCCTCATGCCCCGCTCCGTCACCGCCTTCGGCGACGGCGCCCTCGTCGCCGAACCCCCCCGCCTCCTCTACTACCACGACACCGACAACGACGGCGTCGCCGAGCGCTCCGAAGTCGTCGCCGAAAATTTTGGCACCCGCGGCGGCCAGCCCGAACACATGGCCAACTCCCTCACCTATTGCCAGGACAACTGGCTCTGGGCCGCCGGATACCCCCAGCGCCTCCGCTGGCAAAACGGCCAATTCATCAGCGAACCCACCCGCAGCGGCGGCCAATGGGGCCTCACCCAAGACGACTGGGGCCACCGCTTTTACAACTACAACAGCGACTTCCTCCGCAGCGACCTCCTCCCTCCCTCCGCCTACGCCCGCAATCCCAATCTAACCGACCGCCGCGCCCTCAATTGGCGCGTCCTCCAAGACCAACACTGCTGGAACCCCAACCCCACTCCCGGCGTCAACCGCGGCTACGAAACCGGCAAACCCCAGCCCGATGGCTCCCCCGGCGAAGGCCAACTCCGCGCCGACGGCACCCTCGCCACCGCCACCGCCACCTGCGGCCCCGCCATCTACCGCGGCGACCTCTTCGGCCCCGCCTTCGCCGACAACGCCTTCATCCCCGAACCCTCCGCCAACCTCGTCAAACGCATCGCCCTATCCCACTCCGGCGGCGTCATCACCGGCCAAAACGCCTACCCCACCAGCGAATTCCTCACCTCCAGCGACGAGCGCTTCCGCCCCGTCAACGCCGCCAACGGCCCCGAGGGCGCCCTCTACCTCGTCGACTTGGCCCGCGGCGTCATCCAACACAAATTCTTCCTCACCCACTACCTCCTCGCCAATATCGCCGCCCGCCAACTCGAGCAACCCGTCAACCGCGGCCGCATCTGGCGCATCCTCCCCGAAAACAGCCAGCCCACCGCCCCCAAACTCCCCCCCGCCAGCCCCGAGCTCGTCCCCTTCCTCAACCACCCCAACGGCCTCCTCCGCGACCTCGCCCAACAAACCCTCGTGGAGCGCGCCGACCTCTCCCTCGCCCCCGCCGTCCAACTCCTCTGCGCCTCCGCCTCCACCCCCCAAGGCCGCCTCCAAGCCCTCTGGACCCTCGAAGGCCTCGGCCCCAGCGCCCTCTCCCCCGATGTCCTCAGCCGCGCCCTCCGCGACCCCCACGAGAAAGTCCGCGCCGCCGCCGTCCGCCTCTCCGGCCCCGCCCAAGCCAGCGATCTCCTCGCCCTCCTCGACGACCCCAGCCCAGAAGTGCGCGTCCAACTCGCCCTCCAACTGAGCGCTTCCCCCCTCCCCGACGCCCCCCCAGCCGTCCTCAAACTCCTCGCCGCTGGCGGCAGCCCCCTCCTCAACGAAGCCATCGCCTGCGGCGCCCGCGGCCGCGAACTTGAACTCCTCGAACTCCTCCTCGCCCAGCCCTCCCTCCCTGGCGAATCCAGCCTCATCCAAATGCTCTCCTCCTGCGTCCTCGCCGAGCGCCGCCCCGCCCGCGTCGCCCGCCTCCTCGAAGCCGCCGCCGCCCAACCCTCCGAAAACCCCCGCCAAATCGCCCTCGTCAAAGGCATCGCCGGCCTCGACTCCGACCCCAAAACCAAACCCCAGCCCCGCAAGCTGCTCTTCCTCGAGGCCGCGCCCGCCGCCCTCGACACCCTCCACGCCAAAGCCGGCCCCCAACTCCTCGCCCCCCTCGCCACCGCCTCCGGCACCCCCCTCAGCCTCCTCGAACTCGCCGACGCCGCCCTCGCTTGGCCCGGCAAACCCGGCGCTCCCACCCCGCCCCCGCTCACCCCCCTGACCCCCGCTCAGCAAGCCCGCTCCGACCGCGGAAAAATCATTTACACCACGCTCTGCGGCGCCTGCCACCAGCCCACCGGCACCGGCCTAGAAGGCCTGGCCCCGCCCCTCCTCGACAGCGATTGGCTCCTCGGCTCCGCCGACACCCCCATCAAAATCATCCTCCACGGCCTCAGCGGCCCCGTGCCCGTCGCCGGCCGCACCTGGACCCTCGAAATGCCCCCCCTCCCTCTCCCCGACGAAGACATCGCCAGCGTCCTCACCTACCTCCGCCGCGAATGGGAACACCGCGCCACCCCCGTCGAACCCGCCGACGTCGCCCGCATCCGCGCTGCCTTCCCCGCCCGCACCCACGCCTGGACCGCCGCCGAACTCCGCCCCCCCACCGAGCCCCTCGCCAACCCCTAACGTTAAAAAACGGGGTGGGCTTATATCCCGGACCCGCGTCGGCTATCGATGCCGGAGGCATCTCAGCATGTAGCCGATGGTCGAGCGAAGCGACACCACCGGATTCCCCGCCCCAGAACCCCCGCACCCCGGCAGAGGTGCCAGCACCCCAATCCTAACCAATGAGTCTGCCCGCCGCCTCCCGGGCCCAGCCATCTGCTGCCAAAATCGCCTCCAAACTCGCCCCCCCATCGTCGGCGTGGGCCTCCATGGTCCGGGCCACCACGTCCCAAATCCCGGAAAATCCGAGCCGCCCCTCCACAAAGGCCGCCACCGCTTCTTCGTTCGCCGCATTGTAAATCGCGGGCAAACTTCCGCCCCGCGTCCCCGCTTCGACCGCCAAGTCAATCGCCGGAAAATCCACCCGCCGCGCCTCCTCAAAATCCAGCTGGCGCAGCGCCGCAAAATCCAGCGGCCGCAAGCTGTTGCGCACCCGCTGCGGCCACGTCACCGCGTACTGAATGGGAAAACACATGTCGCTGTGGCTCAACTGCGCCAGCACGCTCCCGTCGATAAATTCCACCATGCTGTGAATGATGCTCTGCGGGTGCACGATCACATCCACCCGCTCCATCGGCACCCCAAAAAGCCACCGCGCCTCGATCATCTCCAGCCCCTTGTTGAACAAGGTCGCGCTGTCGATCGTGATCTTCCGCCCCATCTCCCACGTCGGATGCTTCAAGGCCTGCGCCAAGCTCGCCCCCGCGATCTGCTCCCGCGACCACGTCCGAAACGGCCCTCCGCTCGCCGTCAAAATCAGCCGCGACACCTCCTCCACCGCCCGCCCCTCCAAACACTGAAAAATCGCGTTGTGCTCGCTGTCCACCGGCAACACCGCCACCCCCTTGCGCCGCGCCGCTTCCATCACAATCTCCCCCGCCATCACCAATACTTCCTTGCTCGCGATCGCCAAATCGCAGCCCGCCTCAATCGCCGCCAGCGCCGGGCGCAGCCCCGCCGTCCCCACGATCGCAATCAACACCAAGTCCGCCTCCACCGCCCCTATCAACTCCACCAGACCCTCCTCCCCAGGGAAAACCTGCACCCCATCCGGCAGCGCCCCACACAGCGACGGCAGCGCCGCCCGCTCCGTCAGCGCCACGTGCTTGACCCCAAATTCCACGGCCTGGGCCGCCAGCGCCGCCCCACTCCGCGCCGCCGCCAAGCCCACCACTTCCATCCACTCGGGGATGTCCCGCGCCACCTTCAGCGCACTCGTCCCAATGCTCCCGGTGGACCCCAGGATGATCACCCGCTTGCGCGTTTCAGATGGCGGCCGCGCTGACATAGCTCAAATAAAAATAAAATACCGGCGCCGTGAACAGGAGGCTGTCGATCAAGTCCAGCGACCCCCCAATCCCCGGCAGCATGGAACCAGAATCCTTTACCTCCAAGCACCGCTTGATCACGCTCTCCGCCAAGTCCCCCACCACGCACACCGCCGCCAAGCCCAAACACACCCCCGCGGCACTCCACGGCGTCAACAGCGGCAACCGCTCCCTCCACCCAAAATACACTCCCAGCCCCGCCCCCAGCGACCCCAGCCCCGCCCCCAACATTCCCTCCCAGGTCTTCCCAGGACTGATGTGCGGAATCATTTTGTGCTTCCCCATCAGCGACCCCACCACGTAGGCCCCGCAATCCGTAAACTTCGTCGCCCCGATCAAAAACACCAAATACGGCAGCCCCCGCAGCCACCCGTCCGCATCCACCCCAGGCATGTAAAGCAGCCGCGTCATAAAGCTGCTCAGCCAGGGCACATATAAAAACGCCAATACGCTATAGGCAATCGCCCAGAGCGTCGCCCGACCCTCCAGCGGACGAAATAACGTCGGCAAAAATGAGGCCAAGACCACTCCCGCCACAAACGCCAAATCCACCTCCGCCGCCCACGGCCGCCCCGTCCCCTGGCAAATCGAAAACGTCACCCCAAACCAAGCCAAACTCACCCCCATCAAGCCATACCGCCAAGGCCGCGGCAAACTCGGGTCCATCCCGATCATCTCCCGCACCCCCACGAGGCCCAAGAACCCCAACAACCCAAAAAAGGGCCAACCCTTCCCCAACCCAATCGCCAAGCCCACCAAAGCCCAAAGCCCCAAGGTGCTTCCCAAGCGCCGCACAAACGCTTGCGCCTTGGAAACACCAGACGCAGCAGGAACAGGAGGCGTGGCAGCAGACATGGGACCTCCTGCCTAGGCGGAAACCACCCCCGAGGCAAGCCCCTTTGCGCCCGCTTCCCCCGGCCTTGCCACCGCTCCCATCTTGCCCCAACCTGTCTCCTCCCTCGCCTCCCTCGCCCATGACCCTTCCCCGCGCCCTCGACTGGATCGCCCGCCTCACCCTCGGCGGCTGGTTCCTCTTCGCCGGCATCCAAAAAGCCCTCGATCCCATCCAGTTCCTCTTCGACATCCGCAGCTTTCACCTCCTCCCCGACCCCTACGCCGCCCTCCTCGCCCTCACCCTCCCCTGGCTCGAAATCTTCTGCGGCCTCGGCGTCCTCACCAAACGCCTCTCCCCCGGCTCCCTCGCCCTCATCTGCCTCAGCCTCGTCCTCTTCATCGCCGCCATCGCCTGGTCCTGGCAGCGCGGCCTCGACATCTCCTGCGGCTGCTTCGGAAAAACCGACTTCGCCCTCGGCTATCCCCAACACCTCGCCCTCAACGCCGCCCTCCTCGCCACCGGCCTCGCCCTCCTCGCCCGCGAACTCCACGCCCCGCACGCCGCCTTGACCTCCCCGCCCTCCCCGCGCTAGCTCTCCCATGCGCCTCGAAGTGATCAATACCGGAACCGAACTCCTCCTCGGCAATACCCTCAATACCCACCTCGCTTTCCTCGGCGAAGCCCTCCTCCCCCTCGGCCTCCGCATCGCCCGCCAACTCACCATCCCCGACGGCGCCATCATCGCCCAAGCCGTCCAAGAAACCGTCGGCCGCGCCGATATCGTCATCGTCACCGGCGGCCTCGGCCCCACCAGCGACGACATCACCCGCGAACTCATCGCCGACCTCCTCGGCCTCCCCCTCCTCCTCGACCCCGCCGTGGTCGCCGCCATCGAGGCCCACCTCTACCACCGCAAACGCCAAATGAGCCTAGCCACCCAGCGCCAGGCCATGGTCCCCTCCGGCGCCACCGTCCTCCCCAACGCCTGCGGCACCGCCCCCGGCCTCTACTTCCCTCCCCTCCCCCTCCCCAGCGCCAGCCACACCCTCTCCCCCCACCTCATCCTTCTCCCCGGCCCCCCGCGCGAACTCCACCCCATGGTCCGCGAGCAAGTCCTCCCCCTCCTCCACACCCTCTGCCGCGGCCGCACCACCATCCGCGAAATGCGCAATTTCCGCCTCGCCAATCTCGGCGAAAGCCAGGTCGCCGCCGCCCTCGAAAACCCCATCCTCTCCCTCGGCGAGGTCGAACTCGGCTACTGCGCCCGCCCCGGCGAAGTCATCGTCCGCGTCCTCGGCTCCCCGGCGCAACTCGCCGCCGCCGAAGCCATCATCTGCGCCGCCTTCCCCGCCCACTACTTCTCCTCCGCCGACCACCCCCTCGAGTTCACCGTGGTCGACCTCCTCGCCCGCCTTGGCCAATCCGTCGCCACCGCCGAGTCCTGCACCGGCGGCCTCCTCGCCCACCGCCTCACCAACGTCCCCGGCGCCTCCGCCGTCTTCCCCCAAGGCCTCGTCACCTACGCCAATCAGGCCAAAACCGACCTCCTCGGCGTCCCCCCCACCCTCCTCGCCGCCCGCGGCGCCGTCAGCTCCGAAGTCTGCGCCGCCATGGCCCACGGCGCCCTCCTCGCCGCCGCCACCGACCATGCCCTCGCCGTCACCGGCATCGCCGGTCCCAGCGGCGGGTCCCCCGAAAAACCCGTCGGCACCGTCTTCGTTGGCCTCGCCTCCCGCGGCCACCATGACCCCCTCGTGGAGCGCTTTCTCTTTCCCGTAGAGCGCGAAACCTTCAAGCAACTCGCCTCCCAGGCCGCGCTCGACCTCTTGCGCCGCCGCCTCATCCGCCTCGTCTAGCCCCCCGCGCCCGCACCCGCCATTCGGAGCTTTCAAGCCGCTCCGCGTGACGATATCGTTGCTCTTTAAAAAGCAAGATGTCCCCCCCCTCATCCTCGACCCGCCACCGCTGGCTCGCTTGGCCCATCTGCGCCGCCGCCCTCCTCGCCAGCTCCCCGCCCGCCCCCGCCTCCCCCGAATCCGACGCCGTCCTGGCCAACTTCGGCCCCCTCGAGTGGATCGCCGGCCTCAACCAACAAGACGCCTCCAATACCAACTCCAGCGAGTGGCTCCCCGAATACGAAGGCCTCCCCGCCACCGCCGCCAACCTCAGCGAACCCCACTCCGCCATCGGCGACCTCCAGGGCAATATCTACGTCGCCGACAAAAATGCCCACGCCATCCGCCGCATCGACCGCGCGGGCCTCATCCACACCGTCGCCGGCACCAACGCCCCCGGCTTCAACGGCGACGGCCCCGCCCGCACCCGCCAGCTCAACGGTCCCCAAAACGC
>CANHIJ010000073.1 GCA_947460575.1 Verrucomicrobiales bacterium
AGGCTAGCGAATTCCAGCAGGCTGAGGCCGTGTCGGTCGGCGATGGGCTGCATTTTGGCGATCTTTTGCAATCCCGCCTCGACCCAACCCGCGGGCCGGTAGGCGCGGTGGTCGCCGGGGCGGAAGGCGTGCCCAGCCTTGATGTCCCCGTGGAACAGGCCACCGTAATCCACCACCCGGGTCAGTAGCTTGACCCCAAATTCATCCGCCGCCGACAGCACCAAGCGACCCGGCCACGGCTCCAGGGGATTGAGGATAATCATGGCCCAGTCGATCAGCTCGCCATACTTGGCGAAGCATTGCACCAAATCGTAAGTAAAGCCGTTGGCCGGGCCGGGAGCGATGCCGAGCTGCTTTGTTAGTCCCTGGTCCTTGAGGCGGCGCATGGCCTCCCAAACGGCGGCGCTGGTGTAGCCGCGCTCGTCGGGGTTGTGCAGCATGATGAGGTCGAAGTGGTCCGATCCACAGCGCTGCACCGATTTTTCGGCGGCCATGGTCAAGAAATCGGCATAGGCATCCGGACCGCGCAGGCTGGGGTCGGTGAAGCGGGGATAGCCCTTGGAGCCATCGCGCTGGCCTTCATAAAAGTCGTGTCCGAGGGTCCCCACCAGGCTGTAGGTGCTACGGTCGATACCGCGGAGGGCCTGGCCGAGGACTTCGTCGGCCTTGCCGCTGCCGTAGACGTCGGCGGACATGAAAGTGCGGATGCCGGAGGTGTAGGCCAACTGGATGGCTTCGATGAAGCGGTCTTCTTCCAAGACTTCGCCAAAGTGCATGAAGCGGCCACCACTCCAGGTGCCATAAACGGTGCGAGTCAGGTCCATAATAGAAAGAGGGGATCCGGCCGACACCTTGCCGACCGGCCCCACTGTCCCGAACCCCGGCCCGCCCGCAAGCGTTTCACGCAGATCTCCGCCCGGGCCCCGCGCGCCCCTGGCGGGGGCCGGTCACCTCAGGCTCCCTGCTGGGCAAAGCGCTCCTCCACCGCCTGGCCAATGAGTGCCTCCATGGCGGGGTGGCCGATCTTGGCGACCACCTCTTGGGCAAAACCGACCGCGATGAGGCGGGTGGCTTCGAGGCGGGGGATGCCGCGAGACTCAAAATAAAACAGCTCATCCTCGGCGATGCGCCCGGTGGTGCTGCCGTGGCTGCACTTGACCTGGTCGGCGTTGATCTCCAGCCCAGGCATGGAATTGGCCTCGCAGTCGTCGCTGAGCAAGAGGTTCCGGCATTTTTGATAGGCATCGGTGCCGTGGGCTCCCTCGTCGACCTTGATCAAACCGGCAAAGATGGTCCGGGAAGTATCGAAGAGGACGTTCTTATAGAGCAGGTCGCTATAGCTGTGCGGACTGAGGTGGTCCTGCAAGGTGCGCTGGTCGACCTCTTGCCCGTCGGCGGCTAGGGAAACGCTGTACATCTCGCTGCGGCTGCCCGGGCCTTCCAGCAAACTGCGGCACTCGGTGCGCGCCCAGCCGGAGCCGAGATTGAACAAGCTGTGCCGCACTTGGGCATCGCGCCCGGCGGCGACGGTGGAAAAGTGCATCGCCTTGCTCCCCGCGCCGAGCCGATTGAGCAGAGCGTAGTGAATCGTCGATCCCTCCGCGGCAACCAACTGCGCGGCCCCGATGCTGAGCCCACCCGGCCCTTGGCTCAGGTGGTGCTCGAGCACCGCAACCTTGGCTTTCGCTTCTGCCAGGACAATGGTGCGTGGAAAGGACGCCGCGCGGGGCCCTTCGAGGAGGTGGACGATTTCGATCGGATGCTCCAGTTCCTGCCCCGCGGCGATCGCGATGACCACCGCGTCCGCCAACTGGGCGTGGTGCAGGGCGGCAAATTTAGCGCTCCCCAAGCCGGTCTCCGGGGGCTGCAGAACCGCCTGGAGGCGGTCTCCGTGAATTGCTAGGGCTTCGGCTAAGCGGAGGACCTGCACCCCGCCGGGAAGGTGAGAGGCGGACTCCTGGAAGTGCCCATTGACAAAGACAAACCGCGCCGCGGCATGGTCGAGCAGAGCCAAAGAAGCGCGCGGCGCCGCCGCGGCGCTGGCGTCGACGACATAGCCTTCCAGGGCCAAGTGCTTCAAATCCGCAAAGCGCCAGGCCTCGTCGCGGCGGCTTGGCAGGGGCAAGCGGGCAAAGGCATCCCAGGCGGCTCGCTGGGACGCGCCGAACCAGGCGGGCACCGCCGCGTGGTCCCACGCCGGAGCGTCAGGAAAGACAGATTTTGCCAGGGGGACGGCAGGGGAATCAAGGGTAGCGGAGGACATGGGGCGCAAAAATAAAGCTCGGTTAGCCGACGGATCCTTCCATCTCCAGGTCGATCAGCCGCTTCAGTTCCACGCTGTATTCCATGGGAAACTCCCGCACCAGGTCGTTGACAAAACCATTCACCGAAAGGCTCATGGCCTCGCCCTCGCTGAGGCCGCGCTGCTGCATATAGAAAACCTGCTCGGCGCTCACTTGGCTGACGCTAGCCTCGTGCTGGGTGGCGTGCTGATTCCCCCGCACCGTAATCGCGGGATAGGTGTCGGTGCGGCTGTGGGAGTTGATCAGCAGGGCGTCGCACTCGGTGTTGTTTTTGCAGCCCTTGAGGTGCTTGGGGATGTGCACTTGGCCGCGGTAGGTGGAGCGGCCGGTGCCCACGCTGATGGACTTGCTGACCACGTTAGAGGTGGTGTCGTCGGCGGCGTGGATCATTTTGGCGCCGGTGTCTTGGTGCTGTCCATTATTGGCTAGGGCAATACTGATGACCTCGCCGCGAGCGCGCTTGCCCTTCATGATGACCCCGGGGTATTTCATGGTGAGGCGGCTGCCGATGTTGCAGTCGATCCATTTCACCTCGGCGTCCTCGTGGGCGATGCCGCGCTTGGTGACTAAGTTGAAGACGTTGTTCGACCAGTTCTGCACCGTGACATATTGGATCTTGGCGCCCTTCAGGGCCACCAGTTCGACCACCGCGCTGTGCAGGGTGCTAGTGGTGAACTTGGGCGCGGTGCAGCCCTCCATGTACATCACCTCGGCGCCTTCATCGACGATGATCAAGGTGCGCTCAAACTGCCCAAAATTTTCCGAATTGATGCGGAAATAAGCCTGCAAGGGATGCTTCACTTTGACGCCCTTGGGCACGTAGATAAATGACCCTCCGGAGAAAACCGCGCTGTTCAGGGCAGAGAACTTATTATCCCCGGTGGGGATCACCTTGCCAAACCAGGGGCGAAAGATGTCGGCGTGTTCCTTGAGGCCTTCGGTGCTATTGACGAAGATCACCCCCTGATCGGAAACCGCCTTCTGGATATTGGAATAGGCGGCTTCGCTGTCGAATTGGGCCTCCACCCCGGCGAGGAATTTGCGTTCCTGTTCTGGGATGCCGAGACGCTCAAAAGTCTGCTTCATCTCCTCGGGGACATCGTCCCAACTCCGCGCCGGAGTAGAACCGCTGCTCAAATAATAGCGGATTTTGCTGAAGTCGATGTTCTCCAAATCCTTGGTCGCCCAATTCGTCGGCATGGGCTTATCCCAGAAGACCTTGAGGGCCCGCTTGCGGAACTCCCGCACCCACGCTGGATCGTTCTTAACGTCAGAAATGTAGTCAATGGTGGCCTCGCTGAGGCCCACCCCAGCGTCGTAAATGTGGTTTTCCGGATAGGAAAAATCTCCCGCGCTGCGGTCGATGTCGACGGCCCGCAGGGTAGCCTCGTCAATCTCGGCTTCTGGGAAAAGGGTAGAATTCATAGGAAAAATGGGGGGGGGGATTTAAAATAGATGCGGCCAGACCGGCGCGTTCGGCGCCGCGGCCTCAGGCGGCCTTCGTCAGCCAATCGTAACCGCGCTCTTCCAGCTCCAGGGCCAACTCCGCCCCGCCAGACTTGATGATTTGGCCGTCCGCCATGACGTGGACCACGTCCGGTTTGATGTAGTCCAAAAGCCGTTGGTAGTGAGTGATCAGCAGAATGCCCCGCTCTGGGCTGCGCATGGCATTGACTCCATCGGAGACGATCTTGAGGGCGTCGATGTCGAGGCCGGAATCAGTCTCGTCGAGGACGGCGTATTTCGGCTCTAACATGGCCATCTGGAGGATTTCATTGCGCTTTTTCTCCCCCCCAGAAAACCCCTCGTTGACGCTGCGGGCGGTGAAGGAACGGTCCATTTTGAGGAGGTCCATCTTGGCATAAAGCTGCTTGTAAAAGGCCACCGCGTCGATCGGCTGGCCCTTGGGCAGGCGCGCTTGCAGCGCGGCGCGCAAGAAATTGGCGTTGCTCACCCCGGGGATTTCCATGGGGTATTGGAAGGCCAGAAAGAAACCCGCCCGGCTGCGCTGGTCGATCGGCAGCGCCAGTAAATCCACCCCATCCATCAGCACCGTGCCGCTGGTCACGGTGTAGTCTTCGTGCCCCGCCAAGACCTTGCTGAGGGTGCTCTTTCCAGAGCCGTTAGGGCCCATGATGGCGTGGACTTGGCCCTTGGGCAAATCCAAGGTCAGGCCCTTGAGGATTTCGCGGTCGCCAATAGATACGTGGAGGTCTTTGATTTCGAGCTTCATGGGGAAAAGGAGGGGAGTTAGTTTTGGGGAAGCGGCGCGGCGGGGGCGCAGCTGGGGCAGTGGCCGCGAATCGCGATTTCGGTGCGCTGCACCCGGGTGCCCGCGGGGAGCGCCAGGGCCGCCTCTAGGGCCAAGGGGTCGGCGATGGCGATGTCGCTAATGTGCCCACAGGCCTCGCAGTGAAAGTGGGCGTGGTCCTCCAAATTCGGACAATAGCGGGAGGGCGCGCGATCCAAATTGACCTGCCGGACCAAGCCGCGGTGGGTCAGAGTTTCCAGGCAGTTGTAAACGGTGGCCAGCGAAATGCCAGGCACCTTCTCCTTCACCCGCACAAATACCTCCGTCGCCGTCGGGTGATCGCGCTGCGCCGTCAGCACCTCAAAAACCTCGCGGCGCTGCTTGGTGAGCCGGTATTCCGGCCCCAAGGCCAAGCCGCCATCCCCCGCAGGAGCGCTGTCGCGAGCATCAAGGAAAGTCTTTCGGGCCATCTTTTACCATAGAGACTCGATTTATCTTTATCAAGAACAATTACAAATAAGCGCAGTTTTGCGCCGGGTCCGCCGGGTCGCCCAGGGGTTGGCGGAGTCCTCTAATCCGGGACGGCGCGGCGCTGGCGCAAGTCGAGGACCAAGTTGTAAAGGGCCACGGTGGCGGGCAAGGCATTTTGCAAAATGCCTACGGAGTCGTTTTTTCCGAAAACAAAATAGAGTGTGGTCAGCCCGGCGCCCAGGAGGGAGATGATCCAGAAGAGAGTGGGCATGATGTTGTGCCCGGTGCGCTTGCGGTGGAGGGCTTGAACCACCCAGCGCAGGGCAAACATGAGGGCCCCGGCGTAGCCGATCACCTTCCACGGATCGAGCGTTAGGCTCCCCCAGTGGAGGAAGGGGGTATTCATCCAGGCGTTGCCTTGCTGCCAGAGCGTCATGGGGAACAGGTGGGCCAGCGGAGGAAAGGAAGTCAGCGCCGGAAAAGGCTCGCGCCACCGGGGGGGGGCACCTCAGCGGAGAAAGTGCAGCAGGGGCTGGGGGTAGACGCCCAGAATAAGGGTGGCCGCGATGAGCGCCACCAGGGTCCACTTGGTCAGGGGAGCCAGGGAAAGTGCCGCCACCGGACTGTTTGCCGGAGGGTTCCAGTACATGTTCCTGAGGACCTTCAAATAGTAGTAAAAGCCGGTCGCGGCCCCGACCACCGCAAAGCCCAAGGGCAACCAGAGTTGATGGGCCGCCGCGGCGCCGAAGACGAAAAACTTGCCCAGAAAACCGACCGTTAGGGGAACCCCTGCCAATGAGGCCATGGCCACAGTGAGGGCAAAGGCCAGCAGGGGCGAGCGCTGGTGGAGCCCATTGAAAGCGCTCAGGTCGTCGCTGCCGCTGACTCGGCTGACCACCCCGAGCACCGCAAAGGCCAATAAGGTCATGCAAAGATAGGCGCCCATGTAAAAGGCCACGATCTGGGAGGGCGGCAAGCCAAAGCCGCCACTCGCTCCGCTGGCCAACGCCAGCACCAGGAAACCCGCGTGCGATATCGAGGAATACGCCAGCAATCGCTTGAAGTTGGTCTGCGGAATCGCCGCAAAATTTCCCACCAGCAGAGTGGCGCAAGCCAGGGCCAGAAGGATCGCCGTCGCCGTGGGGCTGAAGGCCGCCGCGCCCAAGTAGGGAGCGAGGAGCCGCGTGGCCACGATAAAACCCGCCGCCTTGGATCCCACCGAGAGGAAGGCCGTGATCGGGGTGGGCGCGCCTTGGTAGACGTCGGGAATCCAAAAGTGCAGCGGCACCGCCCCCACCTTGAAGGCCAGGGCCACCAGAATCAACGCAAAGGAAAAGAGCGCCGGGGCCCGCGCGACAGTGCCGGAATCCAATTTGTCGGCGATGGCCCCCAAGTTGGTCTGCCCGGTGATGCCATAGAGCCACGTGAAGCCATAGACGAGGAATCCCGTGCTCAGGGCTCCCAGAATGAGGTATTTAACCCCGGCCTCCAGCGAGCCGACATTGCGCCGCATAAAGGTGACCATGATATAAAATCCAATCGTCACCAACTCCAAGCTCACAAAGATGCTGGTGAGGTCAATCGCCGAGGCCATCCACATGAGCCCCGCACAAATGAAGACGGGCAAGCAGAAGAATTCCCCCCAAGCGCCGCGCCCCCCGATGCGGGCGGTGAATTTTTCCAGCACCGGAATGTAGTCTAGTCCCAAGATGAGCACTAGCATGGTGCAAACCAAAGCAATGCCTTTGTAGGTGAGCGCTAGGGAGTCGGCCGTATAAAATTGCCAGAACGGGGAAGCGCCCGGAGCCGGGTTGACGAAAAAGAGCGCCAAAAACACCGCGCCGAGCCCCGCGAGGGCCAGGTGGCCCACAAAGCGTTTGTCGCTGGCCGAGCTGAAGGCCTCCAGCATGAGCAGGACCAGGCCGAGGAGTACGACCGCGACTTCCAGGTAATAGGCCGGCATTTTCTAGGGGGTGGGTCAAAAGTGAAAAGGCGGAATCCGGTCAGTTCAGGGCGGCCAGCGCCTGGGCGAACGGGCGGATGGCCTGCAGGAGGAGTTCCGGGAAAAAGCCGGTCGCCAACAAAGCGACCAGGAGAAGGAGGATGGGGGCGCGGGAAGTCCCCGACAAATCAGTTGCCCGGGTGCAGACTTCGGCGGGCTCGCCCTGGAAGACCTGGCGGAAAGCCCGCAGCATATACACCGCGCTGATCACCACGCCCCACAGGGCCAAAATCGTGGCCACTTGCAGGGGCGCCAAATGGTCTGACGGCTTCTCCGCAAACCCGCCCAAGAAGACCATGATTTCCGCGGCGAAGTTCCCAAAGCCCGGCAGCCCGATGCTGGCAAACGTCGCCATGGCAAAAGTGAGGCCTAAGAAGGGCGCGTACTTGGCGAGCCCGCCGAGCCGCGCCATCTGCAGGCTCCCGGTCTTTTCCCGCACCTGAGCGCAGAGCGCAAAGAGCAATGCAATCGACACCCCGTGGGCAAACATCAGAAATACCGCGCCGCTGTAACCGATCGCGGTGCCGCTGGCGATTCCCAAAAAGACATAGCCCATGTGCATCACCGAAGAATTCCCCAGTACTAGATCCAGTTCCTTCTGCGCGATCGCCACCAGCCCAATGAACAAAATGTTCCCCAACAGCAGGACCAGCAAAATCGACTGAATCCACTCCGCGTGGAAACCCGCGGGCAGCATCGGCACCGCCACCCGCAACAGCCCGTAGAGGCCAAACTTTTTCAACACCCCGGCGTGGAGCATCGCCGTGGGCGCTGGAGCCGAGGCGTAGGCCGGGGCCGCCCAAGAGTGGAACGGAAAGAGCGAAATTAAAACTCCGAAGCCCAACAATAAGGTCAGATAGATGGGCTCCTGGACCGCCGGAGCGATCTTGGGCGCCAGTTCCCGCAACTCCGCCATGTTAAACGTCGTCAGTCCCGACCCGCTGGCGCTCGTCACCAACGCCGCCAAACCCGCTAGCAAAACCAAACTACCCAAGCCGAGATAGAGTGTTATTTTCCAGGCTGCCGCGCGGTTGTCCCCCGTGCCGCGCATCCCGATCATCAGGAAGGTGGGGATCAAGGCCAACTCGTGGAAGGCGTAAAAGAAAAACAAGTCGGTGGCCACAAAGGCCCCCATGGCCCCAGCGGCAATCAGCAGGCTGCTGCTATAATACAGGCCCTCGCCTCCCGCCTTGGTCGGCCGCAGCCACACCGCGGCCAAAGTCACCAGGCTCGTCAAGACCACCATCACCAAACTCAGGCCATCCACCCCCACGTTAAAGCCCATCCGCGGATTTTCCAAAACCATCCGCGAGGCCTCAAACTGAAAACTCGCCCCGCGCCCGAAGTCAAATCCCAGCACTACCCAGGCCGTCACCGCGGCGTTGAGTACGGCCGCAGTCAGGGCCGCCAGGCGGGCAGGGGCGCCCGCCGCCATGGCCAATGCGGCAATAAGCGGGACGAAAATCAGCAGATCGAGCGGACTCAAGCAGGCGGGCGGTTAGGGAACAAACAAGCCCCAGAAAGGGCGTTTCCATATTCAAGCTGGGATGGGGGGCATCAAGGGGATTTGTGAAAAATTTCACAAGCGCCCGCCGCGGCCCGACTGCCGCGACTCCCCCCCCCGGCCGCCCCCTAACCAGGCTCACCTAGCGCCAGCGCGGCGGGGCCCAACCCGCGTCCTGTTGCAGGGCCGCGGCCACTTCGGCCTCAACTTCCCCAAAGTCCGGCCGCGCCGCGACCTCCGAGATGGTACAGCGCGCCGCCAAGGCCTCGAGCCGCGCCCGCCCCCCGCCCGTCCCGCCGCAGCGCGCCAAAACCTCCTGGGCCAGCAACCCATAGGCCCGCACTTCCAGCCGTTCCCGCCCCGCGCCCGCTTGATAAAACGAAGCCGCCCCAAAATCAGTTAAAATAGCCCCCTGCCCGGGCGCATAGAGCACATTGTGGGCATAAAAATCGCCGTGCAGCACGCCCCGCGAGCGCAGTTGCGCCGCCGCTCCGGCGAGGTCCCGCAGCACCCCCCCGGCTTCGGCCGCGCTAAAATTTTCGTCCTCGCGGTAGATGTCGCGGGTGCACGACTCCAAGCTCGGGGGCCCGGCGAGGGGCTGGTAGGCGGGATCGATCAGCGCCATCACCAGGCCCGCGCGCCCTTCCGGGTGGCCGGAAATCCCCCCCAAAATGCCCGGCAGGTGCGGGCGCGAGGCCAGCGCTAGGGAAGCCGCCATTTCGCAGTCCGGCAGGCCATCGCTGGTCATGGCGCCTTTAAAAAGCTTGACCGCCACCTCCCGAGAGTCGGCTCCTGGCGCGGCGGGCTGCCACTGGGCGCGGTGAATGAACCCGGAGGCGCCTTCGCCGAGCTGGGGCCCCAGGCGCAACTCCGGCCAGGGCACTTCCGCCAGCGACCCGTCTTCGGTGGGGGGCATTTCCGCGGCCGGGTTGCCCGCCAAGGCCAACCAGGCGAGCGAGGGCAGCTCCCAGAGCCAATCTGGGAAAGTGGCGAAGCGGTTCGCCGCCAGGCGGAGCAACTCCAGTTGGCGGCAGGCCGACAGCGCCTCCGGCAGCGCCGCAATGCGGTTTCCCGACAGCATCAACTTCTGCAGCCGAGGGCGCCGCCCCAGCTCGGCCGGGACCTCGCTCAACTGATTGTCCGTCAATATCAGCCAGCGCAGCCGCGGCGGCAGCGCGGTCCCAGACACCGTTTCCAGCTGGCAGGATTTAAACCCCACCATCTCCAGGGCCGGACATCGCCCCACGATCTCCGGCACCTCGCGAAATGGATTTTCCGAACAAAACAACACCCGCAGCCGGGGCAACTCCGCCAGCCAATCCGGCAAGTCCACCAGCCCATTCCCCGAAACATTGAGAATCTCCAAACGGTCCCCCAGCCCCAGGATTTCGCGCGGCAACTCCGTTAGCTCCGCACACAAATCCAGTCGGCGGCAGCCCGCTAGGGCTCCCGCGCGCAGCGAGTCGAGTAAGGCCGCAGACATGATAAAATAAGCGCCGCGGGCCATCGCATAGCCGTCCGCCCCATCCCGCTCGGCACTTGCCGCGCGGGCGCAACGGTCCCGCCCCCGCTGGTGAGGAAGCCGCTAGACGTTGAAGCGGAAGTCGACCACGTCGCCGTCCTGCATCGTATATTCCTTGCCTTCAATGCGCACCTTGCCCGCCTCCTTGGCCTTGCTGTGGGTGCCCGCGGCCACCAGGTCAGCGTAGGCCACGATTTCCGCCGCGATGAAGCCGCGCTCAAAATCGCTGTGAATCACCCCCGCCGCCGCCGGTGCCTTGTCGCCAATGCGGATGGTCCAGGCGCGGGTCTCTTTCTCGCCCGTAGTTAAATAGGTGCGCAGGCCGAGCAAGTGGTAGACCGCGCGGATCAATTCATTGCAGCCACTGTTGGAAACCCCCAAGTCCTTCAGGTAGTCGGCCGACTCCTCCGCGGACAACTCGGTTAATTCCGACTCGATGGCCGCGCTGACCACAATCGCTTCCGCCGAGTGGCTCGCCTTGACGTATTCGATCACCTTGCCGACAAACGGGTGGTCGGCGGGGTTTTTCATGGCCTCCGCCAAGTCGCCCTCGCTGACATTGCACGCAAAAATAGTTGGTTTATTAGAAAGCAAAAAGAGCCCCTTGGCTAGCTTGCGCTCTTCGTCGTTGAGATCCGCCGTCAGGGCCGGGTTGCCGTCGTTGAGGTGGGGGAGCAACTTTTGGCACAAGGCCACTTCCGCCTGGGCCTCCTTGTCGCCCCCCTTGGCCTTCTTTTGCCCGCGCTCAATGCGGCGCTCCACACTAGCCAGGTCCGCCAACACCAACTCCGTATTGATCACCTCGATGTCCCGCAGCGGATCCACCGACCCGCTGACGTGGTGCACGTTCTCGTCCTCAAAACACCGCACCACCTGGATGATGGCGTCCACTTCCCGAATGTGGCTCAGAAATTGGTTCCCCAAGCCCTCGCCGCCCGCCGCCCCCTTCACTAGGCCCGCGATGTCCACAAACTCAATCGCCGCCGGAATGATCTTTTTGGTATTCGAAATCTTGGCCAGGACGTTGAGCCGCTCGTCCGGGACCACCACCACGCCCTGGTTGGGCTCAATGGTGCAAAACGGGTAATTGGCTGCCTCCGCCTTCCGGGAGCGGGTGACTGCGTTGAAGAGAGTGGATTTGCCCACGTTGGGGAGACCGACGATTCCTGCCTGTAACATAGGGCGCGGAACTTAGCGGGGATTTCCCCGCCCGCCATGGATAAATGCAAGCCCCCTCCAAATCCTCCCCCGCCCCGGTCGGCGCCGCCCCAAAGCTCGGCGCTCCCACCGCGCCGCCGGGCTGCATTGCCCTGCCCACCCCAGCGCGCCCCGCCAAGCCCCCCCCCGCTGCGGCCAGGCCCAGGGCCTCAGCTTACCCGGACACAAAAAACCCCCGCAAGCGCTGGGCTTGCGGGGGTTTAGAAATGGTTGCGGAAGATGGATTTGAACCAACGACCTTCAGGTTATGAGCCTGACGAGCTACCGGGCTGCTCTATCCCGCACCCCCAGTCTACTCGACCCCGCCCACTCCGCAACTGGATTTTGCATGTTTCGACTACCCACCCCTATCTCTGGCCGCCCGCCCCTCCGCTGGCCCTGGCCTGCCGCGGCGGGGCGGCCCCGGGCGGCGTGCTGGGGGGTGGCCCGGCAAAATGCCCGGCCCCGGCCTGAGCTTTTCGCCTAGCAGCGGAGCCGCTCCGGCGGCCCCCAAGTCCCTTGCGATCAAGCTTTCAAGCCCTCCGCCGCCGACAAGCCCGCCGAAATCCCGATTGACGTTTCTCGCCCAGAGGCGTTGGTGGCCCCTCCCGCGCAGGGTGTCTTCCCCAGCTTCTGAATTATGGATAAAATTCGGATGGGGCGGCGCTTCTGATCGCGACCTCGCACCCCCGGCGCGATTTCCACCCTTTTTTCGGTTTCAACTCCTCACTTTTCCCCGACCCATTTTACTCCCATGGCCAATCTTGAACTCGACGGAGGCATCAAAATCTACCTGCGGGAAATCGGCAAAACCCCCCTCCTCACCCCGGAACAGGAAGTGGAATTGGCCGCCAAAATTCAGGCCGGCAGCAAGTCCGCCCGCGACCACATGATCAAGGCCAACCTCCGCCTGGTGGTCAAAATCGCCCAAGACTACGCCAACTACGGACTCCCCCTCCTCGACCTGATCTCCGAGGGCAACATCGGCCTCATGAAGGCGGTGGAGCGCTTCGACCCCAACAAGGGCGGCAAACTCTCCACCTACGCCGCCTGGTGGATCAAGCAATCTATCAAGCGCGCCCTCGCCAACCAGTCCAAGACGATCCGCCTCCCCGTCCACATGGTGGACAAAATTTCCAAGATGCGCCGCGTCTCGATGTCGATGTCCGAGGACTTGGGCCGCGAACCGACCGACGACGAACTCTCCGAAGAAATCGGCATCGACCGCGCCAAGCTGGCCCAGCTCAAGGCCGCCAGCCTCCGCCCCGCCTCCCTAGACGCCCCCATCAGCGAAGACGACAGCACCGAGTTTGGGGAAATCATCGGGGACGACCGCGCCCAGACCCCCCACGAGATCCTCAGCCACCGCAACATGCACGACCAGTTGGACGGCCTCCTGGACGTCCTCGACGAGCGCGAGCGCAAGATCATCGACGCCCGCTTCGGCCTCAACGGCCAAAAGCCCAAAACCCTCGAGGAAGTCGGCCAAGAATTCGGCGTCACCCGCGAGCGCATTCGCCAACTGCAAAATATCGCTCTCAAAAAGCTGCGCCGCGCCCTCCAAAAGAAGGAAGATCCCGGCCCTCGCCCCCTCAAGGGTGCCCGCAAAAAAGCCGGCATGGCCGCCGCCGCCGTCGCCGCCATGGCCAGCATGCTCGGGGACGACGAAGACGACGACTTCTCCGCCGACGAGTTCAGCATCGGCGACGAGTAGCCGTCCCCCGCCCCATCCGGGGTTCTCCCATGCCCGAGCTGCGCCTCGATACGCTCCTCTCTCAGTTCGGCTATTGTAGTCGCCGCGAGGCCCCCGCGTGGACCAAGGCCGGCCGCCTCACCCGCAGCGGCCAAGCCCTCCTCCGCCCCGATCAGCGCGCCGCTCCAGAGGAAGTCCTCGTCGACGGCTCCCCCGTGGAGTTTCCCCGCGGCCTCCTCGTCCTTTTCCACAAACCCCTCGGCTACGCCTGCTCGCGCGACCCTGCGGAGTCCCCCCTCATCTACGACCTCCTCCCCCCGCGCTGGTCCCGTCGCCTTCCCTGCCCCTTCAGCATCGGCCGCCTCGACCGCGACACCAGCGGCCTCCTCCTCATTACCGATGACGGCCCGCTCTGCCACCGCCTAACCTCCCCCCGGCACGAAGTGGAAAAAACCTACGAAGTCGCGGTCGCGGCCCCCTTCCCTCCCGGACTCGCGGCCTGCTTTGCCTCGGGAACCCTGCTCCTGCGGGGCGAAGCCAAGCCCTGCCTGCCCGCCCGTCTGGAAATCACCGGAGAGCGCTCCGCCCGCCTCTTTCTGCGCGAGGGAAAATACCACCAGGTGCGCCGCATGTTCGCTAGCCAAGGCTGCCCCGTGACCACCCTGCACCGCCACGCCTTCGGAGCCCTCACTTTGGGCGAGCTCCCCCCCGGGGCGTGGCGCCAGATCTCGCCTGGGCAGCTGGCTTAGTTACCCTAAGGCGGCCGCCCTAGGGCGCAGCCCCCAGTTCCGCTAGGCTGAGGTGGTCCACCCCGTGCCCCAGAAAACTTTCCGCGATGGCGTGAAAGCGCGCCGCGGCGTCGGTCACATAAAATTGCGCTCCGCCCGGCCCGCCCTGGGGCCCCCGCAGCAGCCCCCGCTCCGCCAGCAGCGCCGCCGTCTCCACCGCCGCGGCCTCCCCGCTGTCCACCAGCGCCACCCCTTCCCCCATGATCGCCGCGATCACCTCCTTCAACAGAGGATAGTGGGTGCAGCCCAACACCAAAGTATCAATGCCCGCCCCGCGGAGCGGCGCTAAGTACTTTTCCGCCACCAAACGGGTGATCTCCGAACTCGTTTCGCCTTCCTCCACCAGGGGCACAAACAGCGGGCAAGCCTGCGCCAAAATCTCCGCCGGAGCCGCCCCGTTTTCCGCAAAGCTCTCTCGAATCCGGGTCCCATAGGCCCCGCTGCCTATCGTGGCCGCGGTGGCAATGACCCCAATGCGCCCGTTGCGCGTCGCCGCCCGCGCCGCCCGCGAACCCGGCCCGATCATCCCCAAAATGGGCAGCCCGGGAAACTGCTCCCGCAGTTGGGGTGCCGCGATCGCCGACGCCGTATTGCAGGCAATCACGATCATCTTGACCCCACGACTCAGCAAAAACTGCACGTCTTCCTCCGCATAGCGGCTGACCGTGGCCCTGGACTTGTTCCCGTAGGGCACCCTCGCCGTGTCCCCTAAGTACACGAGGTGCTCGTCGGGAAGCAGGCGCCGCAGCTCCCGCAAGACGGTGAGCCCGCCGACGCCAGAGTCGAAGATGCCGATAGGGAGTGCATTCATGAAAAGTCCACCAGACTCCAACGCCGAAGAACCGCTGTGGTCAAAACAAATCCGCCGCCTCTAGGGTTTGATTCACTGCCGCCGCCCACCCCCGGTTGGCCGCCGGACTCGCCGGGCTAGGATGCAAAATGCGCAGAATCCGCCGCCCCGGCTGCCCCCCCGCTACCGCCCGCAGCCGATCCTCGGCAAATCCTCCCACTCCGATCAGCCACGCCGGGTCCAAAATCTCAATCAGCCGCCGCAGATGGGCATCGCAAGCCGCTTCCACCGGGGCCATCTCCGCCGCCGGAAGCTTGTCCGGCGTCCGGTTGCGCCCGCTCTCCTCCAAAAAAAGCAGCGGACAATAGTTCGCCACAAAGTAGTCCTTAAAAAAAGCCTCCGGCGCGCCAAAGCGATCCGCCGCCCAGCCCCAAAACCGCCGCCCACTGACCTCGCTGCGCCGACAGTCAAACCCCTCGACCTTCCGCTTGGGATGCTCCCCAGCCACCGCTCGCACCGGCGCCTCAATCCCCATCCAATCCCGCACCGCCGCCACTTCCCCAAACGGCACCCCCGTCTGCGCCATCCCGTAGGGGCCCGGGTTCATCCCCAAAAAAAGCCCCCGCTTCCGCCCCGAGCCAAACTTCCGCAGGTAGGCCTCGTGCCCAGCCCAGGCGTAGTCCAGCGGCTGATAAACCTGCCGCACCGGCTCCGCAAAGCGCAGCTCCCGCAGCGCTTCGCGCAATTCCTCCGCCGCATCGATGAGGGCCTTTCCGCGCGCATTCATCCCCTTCCATACCCCAGCAATCCCCCCCGGCAAGCGCCCCGGGTCCACCTGAGCCTTCCCCCTGCAAAAAGAATCGCCTTTCCCCATGCGCGGCCCCAAATCCCTGCCATGCTGACAAACTATGCCTTTTACCAGCCTCGGACTTGATCCGCGCATCCTCCAAGCCGTCAAGGAAGCCGGCTACACCGACCCCACCCCCATCCAGGCGGCCGCCATCCCCGCCATCCTCACCGGCCGCGACCTCATCGGCATTGCCCAGACCGGCACCGGCAAAACGGCCGCCTTCACCCTCCCCCTGCTCACCCGCATGGCCCAGGAACCCCTGGCCTCCCCCCGCCGCACTCGCGCCCTCATCCTCGCCCCCACCCGCGAACTCGCGGTCCAAATCGAGGAAAACGTCCGCGCCTACGCTAAACACCTCCCCCTCACCGTCGCCACCGTCTTCGGAGGCGTCGGCGAGCGCCCCCAAATCAACGCCCTCCGCGCCGGCACCGACCTCATCATCGCCTGCCCCGGCCGCCTCATGGACCTCCTCGGCCAAGGCCACGGTGACTTTAACGGCATCCAATCCCTCATCCTCGACGAGGCCGACCGCATGCTCGACATGGGCTTCCTCCCCTCGATCCGCCGCATCATCCGCGGCCTCCCCCGCCAGCGCCAAACCCTCCTCTTCTCCGCCACCCTCTCCAAGGAAATCGAATCCCTCACCGGAGAATTCCAAAACCGCCCCGAAATCATCCAAATCGGCCGCCGCTCCAACCCCGCCGAAACTGTCTCCCAGTGGGTCTACGAAGTCCCCACCCACCTCAAGCCCGGCCTCCTCGGCCACCTCCTGGAAAACCCCGCCCTCACCAGCGTCCTCGTCTTCACCCGCACCAAACACGGCGCCGACCGCATCGCCCGCCGCCTCGACTCCCTCCACATCCCCTGCGGCACCCTCCACTCCAACCGCTCCCAAAACCAGCGCCTCAAAGCCCTCAACGACTTCCGCCGCGGCGCCCTTCGCGTCCTCGTCGCTACCGACATCGCCGCCCGCGGCATCGACGTCGACGGCATCTCCCACGTCGTCAATTACGACTTCCCCCCCCACCCTGAGGACTACGTCCACCGCATCGGCCGCACCGGCCGCGCCCAAGCCATCGGCGACGCCATCAGCTTCGTCAGCTCCGAAGACACCGGCGCCCTCCGCGACCTCGAACGCTTCATCGGCCGCCCCATCCCACGCCAAAAAGCCGAAGCCTTCGACCTCACCGCCCCCGCCCCCCCGCGCGCCCTAGATTCTCCCAGCCGTCCGACGCAGCGCCCCCCCCAGCGCCGCGGCCAAGCGCAAGGCCCCCGCCCCCCCGCTGCCCGCAGCGCCGACTCCCGCCCCGCCCCCCACGACCCCTCCATCTACCCACGCCACCAAGATCCCCGCCGCCGCCAACAACAACCGGCCCGCCGCGAACCCAGAACCTCCTAAAATCTTTGCCCTTGGCGCGCAAAATGATTGGAATGAAACCACCAAGGAGGCTTTATTGTTCAGGTTGCTAAAATTTTAGAGCTCCCGCCTGACCTCCGCCTGCTTTCCCGCCGTTCGCCCTCCGGCCCATGAAACTCCGCCTCTCCCTCTTCGCCCTCGTTTTCCCCCTGCTCGCCCTGGGGCTCGCCTCCGCTCGCGCCGCCAACCCCCTCAAGTCCCTCGGCTCCAGCCTCAAAAAGGCGGGCCAAGTCCTCACCCCCTGGAAAACCCCCAGCCCCGCTCCATTTACCCAGCCCAGCTCCCCAGCCAAACCCGCGGCCTACCCCGCAAGGCCCGCACCCCAAACGCCCGCCGCCAGGCCAATTGCCGCCAAACCAATTGCCGCCAAACCAATTGCCGCCAGGCCAATCGCCAAGCCATTCGCCCCCCAATTGGCCACCGCCAAGCCCGCTCCCGCCAAGCCGACCGCCAAGCCGACCGCTAAGCTCGCCGCCAAGCCAACCGCCAAGCTTGCCGCCGCCAAGCCTGCTTCCCAGCTTGCTGCCGCCAAGCCTTTAGCCAAAACCGCCAAAATGTCCCCGCTGCCCAAGGCCAAAGCTGCCCCCGCCGCCGTGGCCAAGGCCCCCAAAGCCAGCCCCTCTGCGCTGGCCAAGGCCCCCCAAAAAGAATCCCCCAGCGCGCCCCCTCGGGCCATCCCAGTCCCAGAAAACCTGGCCCCCGAAGCCACCTCCATCCCCGTTTCCGCCCAGGGCAGCGACCTCGCCCCGTCCCCGGCTCCCCTTGAAGACCTCGCTTTTCCTGAAGCCCTCGCTCCCCCTGAAGACCAGGCGCCCCTTGAAGCCATCCTCCCTCCTCCGGTTCCCCCGGTCTCCCTGGCCGACCTCCCCTTTGGCACCCCAGTGATGGGCCGCAAGGGCTGCGTGCGCAGCCCTTACGCAGCCGACGACGGCATGGTCGACGTCGCGGGCATCCCCGCTGGGAGCAAAGTAAAGTGCCCCTTCACCGGCAAGACATTCAGGGTCCCTTGAGGCCCGCGCCCATTTACTAGTTGGCAAAGAGGGCTTCCCGCTTAGCCTGCCGACTGTGAAACCCGGCCGCCCCGACGCCTCCCCTCCCCTGCAGGCCTACCCCAGCCCGTTCCAGCGCAAAACGCTCTGGCTGGCCATCACCGGCGCCGCCCTCCTTGGCATCGGGGCCATGTCTGTCTACACCATCAAGGTGGTCACGGGCGTCCTCCAGTTCCTCCAGCCCGTCCTGGTCCCCGTGGCCTTCGCCGGCATTCTCGCCTACCTCCTGCAACCCCTCGTCGACCGTCTCACCCGGCGCGGCACCCCGCGCTTCCGCGCCATGATGACCGTCTGGCTCGGCTTCCACCTTTTCATCCTCCTCCTCTTCCTCTCCGTCGCCGTCCCCACCGTCAGCAAGGGCGGCCGCCTCATCGCCGCCCGATCCGACCAGTGGATGCAAAACTTGGGCGACTTCAGCGGCAAAGTCCTCGAAGCCGTCGACCACCTCGCCGACAAAATCTCCGGCCCCGCCAAAGCCCAGCCCGCGCCCGCCGCTCCCCTCCCCGCGGCGCCCGACGAGGCCATCCTCGCCGACCCCGCCAGCCCCATCAATCCCCAGCAAAGCGCCGCCCGCGTCACCAAGTGGCTCGCCACCAACAGCGAAGCCATTTCCCGCCGCGCCGTCGACTACCTCACCAGCGGCCTCCAGGGCTTCCTCGGCCTCTTCGGCTACCTCGTCGGCTTCGTCCTCGTCCCTCTCTACCTCTACTACTTCCTCAAGGAAAGCGACGCCATCAAACAAAACTGGAGCAACTACGTCCCTCTCCGTGCCTCCAAGTTCAAAGCCGAAGTCGTCAGCGTCCTCGGCGAAATCAACAGCTACCTCATCGCCTTCTTCCGCGGACAAATGCTCGTGAGCCTCATCGATGGACTCCTCGTAGGCCTTTCCCTCACCGTGATCGGCCTGCCCTACGCCATGCTCATCGGCATCTTCGTCGCCATTCTCGGCCTCATCCCCTACGTCGGCAACCTGCTCTGCTGGCTCGGGGCCGCCCTCATCTCCATCGCCCACTTCGGCCGCACCGACAGCGCGGGCGAACTCATCAACACCTTCGCCGGCATCCAAAGCGTCTGGGGCTACCCCGTCCTCGTCACCGTCCTCTTCGTCGTCGTCCAAAAAATCAATTCCCTGGTCACCGCCCCCCGCATCATCGGCGACGCCGTCGGCCTCCATGCCCTCACCGTTATCTTCTCGGTCCTCTTCTGGTCGCTCCTCATCGGCGGCCTCCTCGGCGCCCTCCTCGCCGTCCCCCTCACCGCCTCCGTCAAAGTCCTGTTCCGCCGCTACATCTGGGAGCGCCGCGTCCAACACCACTACCCCTCCCACCCAGAAACCATGGCCGGCTGAGCACCGCCCCGCGCCCGGCGCGGTCGTCTGCCAGCGCGTGACCTGAGGAGGTCACTCTTTTCCCCAAAAGCCTCGTGGCCGTCTTCAGCGCCCTGCGTCGCCCCAGCCTTTCAAAGCGCCGCGCTCTGGGGCAGGCACGCCGTGACGAGGTTAACCTCGTTTTTCTCCCCGTAACTCTGCGCCAATTGAAGTTGATAGCCAGCGCCCTTGTGCCCGTCGTAACCAGCCTCAGGATCGGAGGGATTTTGCAGCATGCGGCTGCTTTGCCCAGCGTGGTCGGTGGCTTTCTCTTTGAGGACGACCACCGGCTTTCCCTGGTTCCCTTGGGCGGGTTTGAGTTCGCCATGGTCTTGAAAAACGCGCACCAGCACGTGCCAAGTGCTGCGCCCGTTGAGCTTCTCCTGGCCGACAAAGCGCTCGATCAAAAAGTGGAGATCCTCTGCGGTTTGGTGATTGCGCTGCGCTAACTCTTGGCGGGGATGCGCCGCGCCGAGGGAGCGAGCACGGTGAAAATTCAGTGCGCCTCGAAATCGTCGAAAAGCCTGTTTTGTGGGAGGTCGTCAGGGGTGATGTGGCGGCGAAACACGATCGGCACGGATTCCCGAAGCGGTACTCCAGTCACCCGAAGCAGGGGCCGTAGCCAGAGCGTCCCGCTCTGGGTCCGACAAGGAATCAGACCGGGACGGTCTGGCTACCTTGAGCGGCCAAAGGCTTCGCTGCATGGCTGGGCGAGTTGCGGAGCGGGTAGGCACTTGAGGACCATGCGGCGGAAAACGCCCTGCCAGCCTTCGCTGAGGATGCGCGTCGCGGAGGGATCGAGCTGAGTGTAAATCCAGTGCGCCTCGAAATTGTCGAAGAGGCGGTTTTGCGGGAGGCCGTCAGGGGTGATGTAGTGGCGCATTATTTAACGCAAGTAATTGAGGCTCAACTATATGCGATACGGATCTACCTGCAATAACATTCGTGGACTTTTTGCGGTCACATCTTGGGAAGGTAGAGTCGGCCTTCCAATAACGTGGTGCGGTGCCCGGCGGCGAGAGCGACGAAGACGCCGACCTGACAGTTATCCACTTTGCCGAGACGCCCGATATATTGTCGCGCCACTCCGGCGGAGGAGGACCCTTTTTTACTAAAGCCAGATTCGTCCACGATGAGATGGCTGAGCGGGGTGCCTCCGAGGACGGCATCGGCCCGGGCACTGATCCAGTCAAGCACGCGCGAGGCTTCCCAGGGGGCGTCACAGATAAAG
>CANHIJ010000074.1 GCA_947460575.1 Verrucomicrobiales bacterium
TTGCCAAAGCCAAGGGTTCCCAGATGTGCCCGCGCAAAATATTTTTATAGCTGATATATGACGTTCCAGAATTTACAACTTATTAAAAATTAATGTATTATTCTCATATTCCGATTTCGGACTTTTTGCGGACAAGGCTCCCCACCTGCACACGCCCCCATGCTCCGTGCAACAGTTTATTATTTCATTCCAAAACCTGCGCTAAATGCAGGTTGAAATTGTTTGAGATCTGCTAATTTTGGTTTTTTCTCTCACGCGCCTCCAGCGCCACGCGGATGTTTATATCCGGCATTAACTACTTTCGTTTGGCTGTCATGAAGTTTGTGATTTGTTCGAGTTCTCCTGCGCATAGGTCCAGCCCAATCAAAGCTTAGCCAGTGACCCGGTCTTCGTGGTCCACCTCAGTCCGCTCAAGTTCAGTGGCCGGCAATTACCTGACGTCGCGCAGGGCGTATAACCCGCGCAGAGCAGCCTGCCCCATGCTTTTGGCCCCTCGCTTGCGCTCCTCCCGACTGCGGCCCGTCACTACCCAGCGGTTCGCTTCAAACCACTCTTCGATCATGGCTCGGCCTCCGAAAATTACCCCTCTGGTAAAATGCCGCACCCTCTGAAGCAGCACCTCCGCCGCCAGGCGCCTTTCGTTCTCGGTGGTCAGTTTGGCACGTATCTTCTCCGACAGTCCGCGGCGCACCACTGTGCCATCCTCCCGCTTCCGCTCCGCACCCTGCCCTCCCAGAATCGCTCGGTAAATTGTCAGCGCTCTCTGCTCCACCAGCCCCGCAAATGGCTCCAACCCCCAGGGCTTCGCTCCCGCCGCCGTTGCCCTGGGCCAAGCCGCCTGCCCGACGATGCGCACCAACCCGCGCCGCGCCCGCGCCTTTTTGGCCAGTGCCTCCGCGTATCCGCACCAGCGGTAATCCGCGGGGTCACCCACCATCCCCGCGCGCACCGGATTCAAATCGATGTAGGCCGCCATCGTCCGCAGGGCCCGCTCCTCTTCGGCCACAATCACCGATCGATAGCGCCCCGCCCACAGTGATCCCTTTCGCGCCGCGCGCCGATTGTGCCAGCACGTAAAGCGCAACTGCACGGCCTTCATGAACTCGCTGAGCGAGAACATGCGGGCCATCTGATCTTGCCTCCACTCCTCGATCGCCCCCTCGTTCTTCGCCCTGCGCCAAAGCTCCAGGTCCCGGTGCATCTTCTGGGCCGACTTCTCTCCCAGCGCCCTATCCAGGCGGTCTACCACAACGTCCAGCGGAACGTCGAACCCCTCCGGCCGACGGGGCACCCGCAGCAGCAAGTGGAAGTGGTTGTCCATGACACAGAAAGTCAGGACCTCCACCCCAATGACGTCCTCGTAGGCGCGCACCAGGGCGAGAAACATTACCTTACCCTCATCATCTATCAAGTACTTTTGATCATAAACCCGATTAACTACATGAAAACACCCCGCATGGGAATCGGGGTGAAGAAAGGCGCGCGCTGGCATCAAGGTGGAAGCGAAGGTTGCGCAAAGACCATAAGCTGTAGCATGAAAAAATCACGTTTTTTCCCAAAAAAAGTTACAGCAAATTGATCCCCCCGTTGCGAATTGTCTGCTATTTTTAATTAACTGGTATTGTTTCAAATTAACTGACAGCTTGCTCCCGCCCTTGCTGGCGCCGCAAATTTGTTGACCCCTCGCATCCAGCCCGCCACCCAAAAATTAATTGGCAGTGTCTGCTATCTGGCGATTCCTGCCATTCCACTTGGAAATTACCAGGTAATTTGCGACACCATTCCACTTGGAAATTACCAGGTAATTTGCGACACCCTGTTAATTTGCGACTCCGCCATTTCCAACTGCGACGGGGGCCGAGGCGGAGCATCCGGCCGATGCTTAACCAAAAGGCGAGCGGCCGAGGCTTGGCGACTGGCGGGTGGGGCCTTCCCCTCGGCCCTCCGCCAATGGGCCCCAGGGCGCGGCGCGGACCACCAATGCTAACTAAAATTCAAGAGTCCTGAAACAAATGGGACCACTGATGCCTTTCTTAAAGCGAGCCGCGAAAGGCTTGCGCACGTCGCCGGGAAAAATCTGCATTTCTGGGGCCGCGGCGCGCGCTTGGCAAAACCACCGCCCTGGGCCAGATTGGGGCTACTTCCACGCGCTCATGACTTCGCCCCACCCCTTCTCCCTCCGCGGCCGCGTCGCCCTAGTCACCGGCAGCAGCACGGGCCTTGGCAAAGCCATGGCCATGGCCCTGGGCCAGGCCGGAGCTAAAGTCGCCCTCAACTACGCCCACAACACCCGACGCGCCGAAGCCGCGTTCGCCGAATTCCAGGCCTTTGGCGGCCAGGGCATGCTCCTCCAAGGCGACGCCACCAGCGCATCCGCGGTGCCTCTGCTGATCGCTGAAATCGGGGCCACCCTCGGCCCGGTCGACATTCTCGTCCTCAACGCCACCCCTCCTCAGCCCCAACAGCCTATCGAATCCTATCACTGGGATTTTTACCAAGAAATGTTGGACTTTTTTGTGAAAAGCCCCGTCCTCCTCTCCCAGGCCTGCCTCCCTCACATGAAGCAGCAGCGCTGGGGCCGCATCATCAACATTGGATCCGAAGTACTTGCCCGCGGCGTCCCTAATTTTACCGCTTACCTCGCTGCCAAGGGGGCGCAAAACGGCTTTCACCGCGGCCTCGCCACCGAAGTCGCCGCTTCTGGCATAACCGTCAATATGATCAGCCCAGGCTGGATTCCGGTAGAGCGCCATGCCGACGACTCGGCAGAAGCCAAGGAGGCCTACCGCAACCTCATCCCGGCGGGCCGCTGGGGAGTCCCCCAAGATCTCGCCGGAGCCATCGTCTTCCT
This sequence comes from Verrucomicrobiales bacterium, assembly GCA_947460575.1. Classification (GTDB taxonomy): domain Bacteria; phylum Verrucomicrobiota; class Verrucomicrobiia; order Verrucomicrobiales; family V1-33; genus CAIZWU01. The sequence continues at coordinate 2,852 of CANHIJ010000074.1, forward strand.
CGCCAGCGAGGCCGCCTCGTTTGTCACCGGGCAAAATCTCCACGTCAACGGCGGCATGACCGTCCACTGATCTCGCCTCTTTCAAACCAAGCCCGCGATGGGTTGGCCCCGCGTCATGGCCTCAATGACCCGCGGCGGCACCCCGGACATAAGGCGCACCTGCCCAATATCTAGCAAGCTGTGCATGATAGTTGCTATTAAGTCCTTCATGCCAACCGGCTGCGACCTCGGTTCACTTCCATCCTTGGAGGATTCGCCTATTACCTGACCCATTTTGAGCCCGCCCCCGTAAATCAAAAGCGGCGCCAAATTACCCCAGTGATCCCGCCCCCCATCTTTATTTACGGCTGGGCTGCGACCCATTTCCCCGCAGCACACTAACAAAATCTTATCACTTAAACCCCGCGCTTCCACGTCTTCAATAAATGCTGAAACCGCGTGGTCGAAGGGCCGCCCCACGTAGTCCATCCCCGTGGCCATGGGGGCATTGTTGACGTCGGCGTGCATATCCCAAATAAAACTGGTGGTAACGGTGACAAACCCGGCCCCCCGCTCGCAGAGCCGACGCGCTAAGAGCAGCTGTTTTCCCAGGGTCTGCGCGTTGGTGGCGTAGTGGTTGATATTTTTATACTTTTCGTTGATGTGCGCCCGCGGCAGCAGCGGCGCGGTGTCGTAGCGCTCCACCAAGCGACGGTCCTCTTTGGAGAGGTCAAAGGCATCAAAGACGCCCTTGTGCAGCGCCTCGAAGGCTTGCTGCTGAAAGGCGTCATAGCCGCGCAGGGCCTCGCTGCCGTCGCCCCAGCGCCGCCACCGGTCGAGCTGTCCCAGCAGGGCCCGCCGGTCGTGAAAGCGCCCCTCTGAAAGATTCAGCCGCATGTCTTGCTGCAAGTCCGCCCCCGCTCCGGGCACAAACGGCGCCACGCTTCTGCCGAGTTCCCCGGTGCCCTCGAAGTTGCCAAACTCGGTCACCGCCGCCTGCGCGCTGGCCTCCACTGATCGCGGAAACAGGGCCACATTCGTCGGCATGGCCGTATCCGAGCGCGAACTCCCCGCCACGCTAGAATAGAGCGACCCCATATTCGCCTTCAAGGTATCGGCTCCGAGAATGGGTTTGATGTCGTGGTTTCCATCCCCGGTCACAAACGAACGGACCACGCTGAACTTGTGGGCCAACTGGGCCAAGCGCGGCAAAGTGCCGCCAAAAGTGATACCTGGCAAAGTCGTTTTGATCTCGCCGGTGCAGCTCCGAATGTGCGACGGGGCCTCCATCTTGGGATCAAAGGTCTCGAACTGGGAGGGACCTCCGTGCATAAACAAAAAGATCACCGATCGGTCCTTCAGCGGGTTGATCCCCTGGTCGGCCGCGGCGGCTCGCACCGCAAACTGGTCGCCCAAACTCAGCCCGCCCAGGGCCAACGCCCCTGCCCGGAGAAATTGGCGCCGCCGCCACACTCCCGACTGACAAAATTGATCCTGGAAGCTGAGCATGATAATTTTAAAAGTGCGAGTCTAGCGAATTCCCCGGTCCAGCGCGTTCTTCACCGAGCCTTTACGCGCCGCGGCCGCCGCTTGTTGCATTGGCTCGTTAAGCTCGCCGCGAGCTGGGCCCCCTCGCTTGCCATCCCGCCGATGGCGCCACCCCTTCTCGCATTCTATGGCTCCAAAAACCATCGCGGCCACCGCCACCAAACGCCCCCACGCCGCAGGCCCCAAGGGGGCCGTGTGGAAAAGCCGTTGCAGCACGGGGGCGTAAGTCAGCAACAGCTGCGCTCCTAACATCGCCAGCGCTCCCAGCACCGCCCACCGATTGCTCCACAGCCCCAGCTCCCAAACCGGGCGGCGCAGGGAGCGGCAGTTGAATAAATAGGCCACCTGCACCACCACCACGGCATTGATGGCCGCGGTGCGCGCCACCTTCAAGCCCTGCCCCTCAAGGTGCAGCTCCCAAAAAAAAATCCCGATTCCCCCGGCCACCATCAGCAAGGCCACCAGGGCACTGCGCCACCGCAACTCCGCGCTGAGCAGGGGACTCCGCGGATCCCGCGGGGGCCGCTTCATCACATCCGCCTCAGTCGGCTCAAAGGCCAAGGCCAGCCCGAGCAAAGTATCCGTCAAATTGATCCAAAGCAATTGCAGCGGAAGCAGCGGAAGCGGCAAACCCAATACGATGGCACATAATAACATCAAGGCCTCACCTAAGTTGGTAGGAATTATCCACACTATTAATTTTGTTAAATTGTCGAAAATCCCCCGCCCGCTCTCCACCGCGGCCTCAATCCCGGCAAAGTTGTCGTCGCTCAGTATCATGGCGCCCGCCCCCCGCGCGGCATCCGTGCCGCTCAAGCCCATGGCGATGCCAATGTCCGCCTGCTTCAGCGCGGGCGCATCGTTGACGCCGTCCCCGGTCATGGCCACGACGTGCCCCCGCGCCTGGAGCGCCCGAACCAAACGGAGCTTCTGTCCGGGCGACACCCGGGCAAACACTGCGGTTCGCTCGGCCACCGCCGGGAGCTCCTCTTCGGAAAATTGCTCTAAATCCCGCCCCGAAAGTGCCGTCAGCATCCCCCCCTCTCGCTCCCCCAGCAGCCCGATGCGCTCTGCCACCGCCCGCGCCGTCAACAAGTGGTCCCCCGTGATCATCTTCACCGCAATCCCCGCCTCCTGACACTTCCTGACTGAAATAACAGCCTCCGCCCGCGGCGGATCCATCATTCCCTGCAAGCCCAAAAAAGTGAGTCCATCGGCAACCTGACTTAACTCCAGGCGCGCCACTTCTGGGCCCAGCGTCCGCCGCGCCAAGGCCACCACGCGCAGGCCGCGCCGCGCCATTTCATCGAGCGCCCGCTGCGCCGCCGCTGGGTCAAGCCCGACCCTTTCCCCCTCTCCTCCCAAAGTTTTTCCGCAGCGCGGCAGCACCCGTTCCAGGGCCCCTACCACATAGATGGCGCCCCCTCCGCCCTCGCGGTGCAGGGTGGCGCGAAACATCGCCTCCGACTCAAACGGTATCATATCCACCCGGGGCGCTTCCCGCTGAACCTCCTCCGCGCTTAGCCCGGCCTTGGCCGCCGCCACCAGCAGCGCTGCCTCCGTGGGGTCGCCAAATGCCTGCACCCCCCCCTCTTTTAAAACCAAGCGCGCCTCGTTGCAGAGCACGCCTGCCCGCAGGCATTCGCGCAGTGCCGCATGGCGCGCCAGATCCACCGCCTTTCCGCCCTCGGCAATGCCGCCCGGCAACTCATATCCCGCCCCCGCCACTTCATAGCTTCGCCCCCCGGCAAAAATCGCCTGCACCGTCATTTGATTCCTGGTCAGGGTGCCCGTTTTGTCGGAACAAATCACGGTCGTGCTTCCCAAGGTCTCCACCGCAGCCAAGCGCCGTATCATCACCTGGCGGCGCGCCAGTCGCGTCACCCCAATCGCCAACACTGCGGTGACCGCTGCGGGAAGTCCCTCTGGAATAGCCCCGATCGCCAGCGCCACCGCCGCCATGAACATCCCCGCTGGCGGTTCCCCGCGCGCCACCCCCAAGCCAAAGGTGCTCCCCGCCAAGCCCAAAACAACCCAGAGCACTACCCGACTGAAAGCCTCCATCTTCTGCGCCAAAGGGCTTACCACCTCCTTCGCCTCCGCCGTCAAGCGCCCGATCTGCCCCACCTCCGTGAAGTCTCCAATCCGACACACCACGGCTTCCCCCTGCCCTCTGGTCACCAAGGTTCCGGCATGCCCCAAATTGCTTCGCTCCGCTAACAGCGTATCGCTGGGCAACACCGCGCGCTGCTTGGCCACTGGAAGCGATTCCCCCGTTAGAATGGACTCGTCCGCACAGAGGTTGCGCGTTGTCGTGAACCGCAAGTCCGCCGGCACCAAGTCGCCCGACTGCAGCAGCACCACGTCGCCCAGCACGAGGTGCGCCGACGGGATCCGCTGCGTGGCCCCTCCCCGGCGCACGGTCGCCTGGTGGACCACGGTTTTGGCCAAGGCCCGGATCGCCTGCTCCGCCTTGGCCTCTTGAAGGTAGCCCACCAGGCCATTGGCCAGGGCCACTGCAAAAATAACCGCCGCGTCCACGCCCTCGCCCATGGCCCCGGCCACTCCCGCCGCACCCATCAAAAGATATAGCATCGGTTGGCGGAATTGCCGAAAAAAGCGCCCCCACTCGCTGGGCGCCTCCGGCGGACGCGGCACATTGGGCCCGTGCTGCCGCTGCCGCCGCATCACCTCCGCCAACCCTAAACCTTTTGCCAAATCGCTTCCCAGCAGATGGACCGCTTCCTCTGCGTCGAGCCCATGCCAGTCCGCCAGCGGAGGCTCCAGCAGCGGATGCGCATTCAACGCCGTTTTAGTCAGGAGGAGTTATTCCGACGGAGGCCACACCACCAGCACCGGGCGCCGACTTTGCCGCAGCACCGCCAAAGCCACTGAACCCTGCGCCCGCGCCGCAAACCCCGGCCGGGTGTGGGCCCCGATGCACACGATGTCTGCCGCAAAGCGCTCCGCCGCCGCGCAGATCGCCTCGGCGGTTTCCCAGCCTACCGTGATCTCCACCTCGCTGGCCAAGCCCCGCTCCCCCGCCTCCTCTGGAATCAGGGCGCGCAGGCGACCCTCCCAAGCCCCCACTCCCGATCTTTCCTTCCCGCCCCGGCCCTCGCTTTCCTCCCCCTCAGCTCCTTCCTCCCCCTCCAGCAGCAGCCCCGGCAGTCGGTGGTGGAGCAGCCGCACCGTCCCCCCCGGTTGGACGATCGAATAGGCGTACGGCACGGCAAACCCATAAGGCGCGGCTAAATCTACCGCCACCAACACCCGCAAGCACACCCGAAACCGGGGCCCCGGAAGTCGCTCCACGGCCCCTCCAGGCACGCAGGCCACGCTCATCGGAGCCCGATGCAGCAGGCCCCGCGACACCGAAACATGCCCCAACCGCGCCAGGCCCTGCGCCTGGTGCGTCCCCACCACCGCCACATCCGCCGCCGCCGCCGCCGCCATCTCCACTAGGGGCAAATCAGTTCGCCCCAAATTCCCCCGCACGCACAAATGCACCCCCGCCGCCCCCAGCCAGCGCTCCACTTTGGCCCGCAGATCCCGCTCCAGCAAACCCTGCAGGTGAGCCGGATTGCTCCCCGCCACCCCCAGCGGCCCCTCCAGCCCCAGCCGCCCGGCCTCCTCCGGCGGCCAGTCCACATAGCCCACCGTGACCTCGCACGCCCCCATTTCCCGCAAGCTCCCCACCCACTGCAGCGCCGCATCCGAACTGCTGCTAAAATCCACCCCGACAAACACCCGCAAGACCCGCTCGCCTCGCGCCCAACCCACCAAAGGCCCGGCTTCCCGCACCACCAAGGTGGCCACCGGCGCCGACTCTGCGGCGCGCTCCGCCACGCTGCCCAACAGCCAGCGCGTGCGCCCCCGCCGCCCCACCGACGACACCACCAGAAGGCCCACCCCGCGCTGCTTCGCCAACTGCGCCAGAGCCTGGTCCGGGGGATCGAAAACCAAAATCTCCTCCACCTCCGCCCCCAGCCCCCGGAGCCGCTCCGCCTCCCCGCGCAGCCGCTCCCGCCACAACGCAATCGCCCGATCGTAGGAATCCAGCGCCGCCCCCTCGGCCAAGACTTGACAAGCGTGCGCCAACAGCAGCCGCACCTTGAGCCGCACCGCCAGCGCCGCCGCCACCTCCGCCGCCGCCCCTGCGCCCGCAGAAAAATCAGTGCCGCACAAGAGGGGAAGTGGATGGCAGGTCTTCATAATTGTTCGCAAATTGCGGCTCCAGGTGGCATCAGATTGTTGCCAGCGCTCCCCCCGGCACGGCCACCTCGCCGACCCCAGGGCGCCGCGCCCCTTCCAGGGCCCGCTCCGCCTCCACGATGGCGGCCGTCGTCCTCAGCACGGTGTCGGGATTGAGAGAAATGCTGTCGATCCCCTGCTGCACCAAAAAGCGCGCAAACTCCGGGTAGTCGCTGGGAGCCTGGCCGCAAATGCCCACCTTGCGCCCCGCTGTCCGGCAGGCGGCGATCACCTCCGCCACCATTTTCAACACCGCGGGATTCCGCTCGTCGAACAGCGGGGCCACGATGGCGCTGTCTCGGTCGACCCCCAAAATCAACTGGGTGAGGTCGTTGGACCCAATGCTAAAGCCATCAAAAATCGCGCAAAACTCGGAAGCCAAGAGCACGTTGCTCGGAATCTCGCACATCATATAGACCTCCAACCCATCCCGCCCGCGCTCCAACCCGTGCTTGGCCATCTCGGCCTGCACCCGCCGCCCCTCCTCCACTGTCCGACAAAAGGGGATCATCACCTTCAAATTTGTCAGCCCCATGTCCAGCCGCACTCGGTGGACCGCCCGACACTCCAGCGCAAAGCCCGCCTGGTAGCGCGGATGGTAGTAGCGGCTCGCCCCGCGGAACCCCAGCATCGGATTCTCCTCCGCGGGCTCGTAGGCCCGCCCCCCCACCAAGTTGGCGTACTCATTAGTCTTGAAATCGCTCAGGCGCAGAATGACGTCTTGGGGATAAAAGGCCGCTGCGATCATGGCCACGCCCTGCGCCAACTGGTCGACGAAAAACTCCGCCTTGTCGGCGTATCCCTCCGTCAGCCGGGCGATTTCTGCCTTTGCCTGCGGGTCCGCCAGTTGCGCAAAGTCGAGCAGTGCCAGGGGGTGGATCTTGATGGAGTTGCTGATGATGAACTCCATGCGGGCCAGCCCCACTCCCCGCTGGGGAAGGAAGGACAGCGCGAACGCCTGCTCCGGATTGGCTAGATTCAACATCACCTGGGTGCGGGGCCGCCCCAGCGCCTTGAGGTCGGTCCGCTCCACCGCAAAGGGCAGCGCCCCCTCGTAGACAAAGCCCGTCCCCCCCTCCGCACAGCTCACCGTGACGACCTGCCCATCCCGCAGGGCCTCCGTGCCCCGCCCGGTGCCCACGACGGCAGGCACCCCCAACTCCCGGCTCACAATGGCCGCGTGGCAGGTGCGCCCGCCCCGGTTGGTCACAATGGCCGCCGCCATCTTCATGATCGGCTGCCAGTCGGGATCGGTCTTGTCGGTCACCAAAATCTCGCCCTCCTGGAACTGGGCAATGCCCTCGGCGCGGCGAATCAAGCGCACCCGGCCCGTGGCGATGGCCGCCCCGACGCTCTGCCCGCTGGTGAGGACCGCGCCGCGCTGCGGCAAATGATAGGTTTCCAGCACGTCGGGATTGCGCCGCGCCTGGACGGTTTCCGGCCGCGCCTGCAAAATGAAGAGTTCCCCCGTCAGCCCGTCCTTGGCCCACTCCAGGTCCATCGGCACCGCCTGCCCCCGCTTGGCGGAGTAGTGGTCCTCCACCGCGCAGGCCCAGCGGGCCAACTGCAAAACCTCGTCGTCGGAGAGCGCCCAGCGCGCCCGCTCCGCGGCCGGAACGGCGACCTCTGCAACCCCCTGCCCCCCTTCTCGGCTCGCCGCCAGCGCCAGCCGCCATTCCTTACTCCCCAGCACCTTTTGCAGCAGCGGGCGGTGGCCGGTGCGCAGGGTCGGCTTGAACACCACGTACTCGTCCGGAGTTACTTTCCCCTGCACGACATTTTCGCCCAAGCCGTAGGCCGCGCTGACCCGCACCGCGCCGCGAAAGCCGGTCTCCGGATCAATCGTAAAAATGACCCCCGCGCAGGCCAAGTCGGAGCGCACCATGCGCTGAACTCCAATGCTGAGCGCGACCTCCAAGTGGTCAAAGCCCTGGTCCACCCGGTAGCTGATGGCCCGATCCGTAAACAGCGAAGCCAGGCAGCCCCGGCAGGCCTCCAGCAGGGCCTCGCGCCCCACCACGTTGAGAAAGGTCTCCTGCTGGCCCGCGAAGCTGGCCCCCGGCAAATCCTCTGCGGTGGCCGAAGAGCGCACCGCCACGGCCACGGCCTGGCCCGCGCCCCCGCCCAGCTTTTGATAGGCCCCCGCGATCGCCTCTGCCAAATCCCGGGGCAGCTCGGCCTGCAAAATCGCCCCCCGCAGCGCCTTCCCGCAGGCCGCCAGCTGTGCCATGTCTCGCGTGTCCAGCCCGGCCAGGAGCGACCGCAGGCGCCCCTCCAGCCCCGCCTCCCGCAGGAAGTGTCGGTAGCCCTCGGCCGCGACCGCAAAGCCCTCGGGCACCCGCACCCCCTGCCCCGAGAGCTCCCGCACCAGTTCGCCCAGCGAGGCGTTCTTCCCTCCGACCGAGGGCAGGTCCGCCAGGGTGATGTCGGCGAACCACTTGATGAACTCTGGAGCGGCGGGGGCAGTCATAGGGGCAGAAAAAGTCGGCACAAAAGTCGCCAGCGCAGCGGATGCAGGCCCATGGCCCTGGCGCGGCCCGCATCAGCCAAAGGCCCGGGCTTGAGAAAGTTCCCTATCATCGCCGACCGCCGACCGCCGCGCAATAAGGGCGGGCGGGCGCCGTCCCCAGATGAGTGCCCAGCACAGCCCCGAGGTGGCCCTGGGGGCGCCCCGCGCCAAAGCTAGGCGAAGAACCGGCCGCTCCTAGGGCCGCCGCCCGAGCCACCACTTCTTCCCGCCGCCGGTTGACGCCCCCCCGGAGCGGGCGATGCTCGCGGAGCATGGAAATCACCAAGGCCCTCATCACCGCTGCTGGCAAACATCAGCGCACCCTGCCCCTGCAAACGCTCGTCGACCGCGACGGCGCCAGCAAAACCGCCCTGGCCATCATCCTGGAGGAAATCCTGCGGGCCGGCATTGAACGCATTGGCATCGTCATCAGCCCCGGGGACGAGGCCGCCTACCGCGCCGCGGCGGGGCCCCACGCCGCCCGGCTCACCTTTATTGAGCAGTCGGCCGCCCTCGGCTACGCCCATGCCATCCACTGCGCCGCGGAGTTTTGCGAAAACGACGCCTTTCTCCTCCTCGTGGGCGACCACCTCTACCTCAGCACCACGGAGTTGGGCTGCGCCCGCCAATTGGTGGAAATCGCCCGCGCCGAAGCCTGTTCGGTCTCGGCGGTGCAGTCCACTCACGAGAGCAAACTCCCCTACTACGGCGCGGTCGGTGGCCAACTCGTCCACGCCGCCCGCCGCCTCTACCAAGTCGAAGCCGTCCTGGAAAAACCCACGCCCACGGAAGCGGAGCAAAAGCTCGTCGTCCCGGGCCTGCGCGCCGGCTACTACCTGTGCTTTTTCGGCATGCACGTCCTCACTCCTGCGGTGCACCGCCACCTCGCCGACCTCTTTGCGGGCCCGGAACCGGTCCATTTCCGCAGCGCCCTGGCTGCCCTCGCCAGCCAAGAGCGCTACTTAGCGGCCGAACTCGCCGGGCGACGCTACGACTTCGGCGTCAAATACGGCCTCCTCAACGCCCAACTCGCCCTCGCCCTCTCCGGCACCGACCGCGACGAAGTCCTCCGCCACATGGTGGAATTGCTCGCCACCAACTCCCGCTGACCCCATGGACCCCGGTTTGATCCCCCTCATCACCTCGCAGGACCCTGCGGTCCGCAACGCCTCCCTCGACGCCTCCTGCCTCCCCCTGGCCTGCGCGCAACTTCTCCAAGAAGCGGCGGCCCTCGACCACTTCCGCCGCCACCAGGACAATCTCTACGACCGCGTCCGGGCCCTCTTTTTCCTCGCGGCGCTGCACCGCTTCCACCTTCCCTCCCGCCCTGAGCTCCCTCCCGGCGGCCACATCCCCTTCCGCGGCTACGAGCAACTCCTCCACCGCCGCTTTGAGGAAGCCATCGACACCTTCCTCGCCACCCAAGCCACCAGCGGCCCCAGCGACGCCCTCAGCAGCGCCCTCGCCGCCGCCTACCACCGCCTCGCCTTCCAAACCCTCGCCGACCAAGTCCGCCGCAGCGTCCGCACCGTCCGCGGAAACCAATGGATGTTCCGCATGGGCCATCCCAAAGACCAACCCCTCCGCCTCCGCCCCGAACTCCTCACCCCCGGCCCCGACGGCTCATTTCCCATCCTGCGCGAGCGCACCCCCGTGCGCATGGACCTCACCCACTCCGCCTGGAGCGACATCTTCTTCCTCGGCATGGACTTCCCCGAGGGGGCCCGCGTCCTCAACGTTTCCGTCGACCTCGGCGTGCACGGCCGCGACTCCTCCACCGCGCCCCCCGTCAGCGCCTGGCTCCGCGTCATCGAAGAACCCGTCCTCCGCCTCGTCAGCGTCGACCTCGCCGCCCGCGCCGATATCTCCAACCTCTCCGAAGTCTTCGACTTCGCTAAAGACTATCTCGGCCTCCTCAAAGCCGCCGTCATCGCCTCTGGCCTCGTCCCTCCCGGCATCGAAGGCTCTGGCGCCTCCCTCGCCGACCTCCTCGCCGAAATGCTTGGCCCCAACCGCGGCCTAGAACTCGTCTCCAGCGTTAACGATATCCCCAAGGGCTCCCGCCTCGCCGTCTCCACCAATCTCCTTGCCGCCCTCATTGGCGTCTGCATGCGCGCCACCGGCCAGGCCGAATCCCTCACTGGCCCCCTCCAGGAAAACGAGCGCCGCCTCATTCTCGCCCGCGCCCTCCTCGGCGAGTGGATCGGCGGCTCCGGCGGCGGATGGCAAGACAGCGGCGGCGTCTGGCCCGGCATCAAACTCATCGAAGGCACCCCCTCCCAACCCGGCGACCCCGAACACGGCATCTCCCGCGGTCGCCTCATGCCCAAACACCACGTCTTCACCCGCCAGGAAATCCCCGACCGCTCCCGCCAGCGCCTCCAGGACTCCCTCGTCCTCGTCCACGGCGGCATGGCCCAAAACGTCGGCCCCATCCTGGAAATGGTCACCGAAAAGTACCTCCTCCGCTCTGCCCCTGAGTGGGCCGCGCGCCAGGAAGCCCTCGGCTTCCTCGACCAAATCGTCAGCGCCCTCGGCGAAGGCGACATCCCCGCCGTCGGCCACCTCACCACCCGCAATTTCGAAGGCCCCATCCAAACCATCATCCCCTGGGCTTCCACCCACTACACCGAGCGCCTCATCGAACAAGTCCGCGCCGAGTTCGGCGACGACTTCCACGGCTTCTGGATGCTCGGCGGCATGTCCGGCGGCGGCATGGGCTTCATGTTCCATCCCGCCCGCAAAGCCGAGGCCCAGGAGCGACTCCAATCCATCATGTCCGCCACCAAGCGCGACCTCCAACACGCCCTCCCCTTCGCCATGGAACCCGTCGTTTACGACTTTTCCATCAACGAAGTCGGATCCTGCGCCGACCTCCTCGAAGGCCCGGACGCCCTCATGCCCAGCGGGTATTTCGCCCTCACGATCCCCGAACTCGTCCGCCAAGACCGCCGCACCCTCTCCGCCCAGCGCCGCGCCGAGTTGGACAAATTCGGCGCCGCCTGCCGCACCCGCCCCGAACTCCGTGGCATGGTCCAAACCCTCTTCGACGCCCTCCTCCCCCGCTCCAAATCCCAGGCCGCCGCCCACGAAAACCTCGCCGCCCTCCTCGCCGAGAATGGCTTCGACGCCACCCAACACGAACTCATCCGCGCCGACCTCCGCGACGGCCGCATCGGCCTGGCCCAAAACCGCCTGCCCCCCAACGCCAGCATCGCCGACGTCTCCCCCCAGGACATCGTCGACCTCAGCCGTCCCTCCTCCGCCCACCCCAGCCTCCGCGCCCGCGGCGAAGCCGCCCTCCGCAATGGCACCATCGCCGTCGTCACCCTCGCCGCCGGCGCCGGCTCCCGCTGGACCCAAGGCGCCGGCGTCGTCAAGGCCCTCCACCCCTTCGCCAAACTCGGGGGCCGCCACCGCACCTTCCTCGAAACCCACCTCGCCAAAAGCCGCCGCCGCTCCCAACAATTCCTCGCTCCCCTCCCCCACGTCTTCACTACCAGCTTCCTCACCCACGCCCCCACCCAGGACTTCCTCGCCCAACGCGTCCACTACCAAGGCCCCCTCCTCCTCAGCCCAGGCAAAAGCGTCGGCCTCCGCATGGTCCCCACCGAACGCGACCTCCGCTTCGCCTGGGAAGAAATGCCCCAACAGCGCCTCGACGAACAACAACAAAAAGTCCGCGACAGCCTCCGCTCCGCCCTCATCGGCTGGGCCACCTCCACCGGCGAAGCCTCCGACTACACCGACAACCTCCCCCTCCAGTGCCTCCACCCCGTCGGCCATTGGTACGAAGTCGCTAACCTCCTGCGCAATGGCACCTTAGCAGAACTCCTGCGCCAGCGCCCCCAACTCCAAACCCTCCTCCTCCACAACATCGATACCCTCGGCGCCGACGTCGACCCCACCCTCCTCGGCCAACACCTCTCCAGCGGCGCCGCCCTCACCTTCGAAGTCATCACCCGCCGCCTCGAAGACCGCGGCGGTGGCCTCGCCCGCGTCAACGGCCGCCCCCGCCTCGTCGAAGGCCTAGCCATGCCCCGCGAAGAAGACGAATTCGCCCTCACCTACTACAATACCCTCACCACCTGGATCGACCTCGACCAACTCCTCGCCGCCTTTGCCCTCAGCCGCGCCGACTTCCTCCCGGGCGCCGACGCCTCCGAAAAAATCACCGCCGCGATCCGCTCCCTCGCCTCCAGGATGCCCACCTACCTCACCCTCAAAGACGTCAAAAAACGCTGGGGCCACGGCCAAGAAGACATCTTCCCCGTCACCCAATTCGAAAAACTCTGGGGCGATATGTCCGCCCTCCCCGAAATCAACTCCCGCTTCCTCGTCGTCCCCCGGGCCCGCGGCCAACAACTCAAAGACCAAGCCCAACTCGACGGCTGGCTGCGCGACGGCTCCGCCGCCCACGTCGCGTCCCTCTGCACCTGGTCCTAGCAACCCCTGCCCCCCCAGCCCCGCCTCGCCGCCCGTGTCCCCCCCCTTTTCGCCGCTGCTCGCCGACTACCCCACTCCCTCCGCCCACTGGGACGAAATGCTCGCCCCCAGCGGCGCCCTCCGCCCCCACTACCAAAGCCTCGCCGCCACCCTCGCCCGCCTCGGCCCCCAAGGCCTCGCCCTCTGCTCCCAACAAGCGCGCCGCTCCATCGCCGAAAACGGCGTCACCTACAACGTCTACGGCGACCCCCGCGGCATGGACCGCCCCTGGGAATTCGACCCCGTCCCCTTCGTCATCCCCTCCCACGAATGGGCCGCCCTCGAAAAAGGCCTCACCCAGCGCGCCCACCTCCTCAACGCCGTCCTCAGCGACCTCTACGGACCCCAACTCCTTCTCAAACAAGGCCTCCTCCCCCCCGGCCTCGTCCTCGGCAACCCCGGCTTCCAGTTCGCCTGCCTCGGCCTCCGCCCCCCCGAAGATACCTGGCTCCACCTCTCCGCCGTCGACCTCGCCCGCCGCCCCGACGGCCGCTGGTGCGGCTTCGCCGATCGCACCCAAACTCCCTCCGGCTCCGGCTACGTCCTGGAAAATCGCATCGTCCTCTCCCGCAGCCTCCCCGACGACATCCGCAACCTCCACGTCCACCGCCTCGCCAATTTCTTCCGCGTCTTCCGCGACAACCTCAGCCGCCTCGCCCCCCACCCCGCCCAACCCCACGGCCCGCGCATCGTCCTCCTCACCCCAGGCCCCCTCAACGAAACCTACTTCGAACACGCCTACCTCAGCCGCTACCTCGGCTTCCCCCTCGTCGAAGGCGCCGACCTCACCGTGCGCCACCGCAAGGTCTTTATCAAAACCCTCGAAGGCCTCCAGCAAGTCGACGTCATCCTCCGCCGCGTCGACGACGCCTTCTGCGATCCCCTCGAGCTCCGCCAAGACTCCTTCCTCGGCGTCCCCGGCCTCCTCGAAGCCCTCCGCGCCCACAACGTCCTCGTCGCCAATCCCATCGGCTCCGGCCTCGCCGAATCCCCCGCCCTCCTCGCCTTCCTCCCCTCCCTCTGCCGCCACCTCCTCGGCGAAGACCTCCTCCTTCCCATCCCCCAAACCTTCTGGTGCGGCCAGCGCCTCGCCCGCCAACACGTCCTCGCCAACCTCGACTCCCTCCTCATCAAGGGCGCCCTCGCCAACAAACCCAGCAACCCCATCTTCCCCCGCCTCCTCTCCTCCCCAGACCGCGCCGCCCTCATCCAAAAAATCCTCCGCGACCCCCACCTCTACGTCGGCCAAGAGCAAATCACCCTCTCCCAGGCCCCCATCTGGACCGGCCAAGCCCTCGCCCCTCGCCCCGTCGCCCTCCGCGCCTACCTCGCCGCCGCCCCCGGCGGCTTCCTCGTCATGCCCGGCGGCCTCACCCGCGCCTCCGCCTCCCCCAACACCCCCATCGTCTCCATGCAAAGCGGCGGCGGCAGCAAAGATACCTGGGTCCTCTCCGACCGACCCGTCCCCCACCTCAGCCTCCTCTCCCCAGGCCCCCAAGCCCGCATCCCCCACCGCGCCCTCTCCCAACTCACCAGCCGCGTCGCCGACAACCTCTTCTGGCTCGGCCGCTACGCCGAGCGCGCCGAAACCCTCATCCGCCTCCTCCGCGTCGCCGCCACCCAACACGCCGACCCCAGCGCCCCCGAGAACCCCCTCGCCCCCTCCCTCCTCCTTCACCTCCTCCAGCCCCAAACTCCCCTCGCCCCCCCCGACCTCGGCCGCCCCCTCGCCCTCCTCCTCTTTAACCAAAACCACCCCGACGGCCTCGCCGCTGCCCTCGCCAACCTCCGCCGCGCCGCCTGGAGCGTCCGCGACCACCTCTCCATCGACTCCTGGCGCATCCTCGCCGAACTCCAACAAGAACTCCCCCAAAACTCCCCCCACCTCGACGACGCCCTCCTCCCCCTCAACCGCCTCATCCGCGGCCTCTCCGCCTTCGCCGGCATGGCCATGGAAAATATCACCCGCAGCCACGGCTGGCGCTTCCTCGACCTCGGCCGCCGCATCGAACGCAGCGACGCCATCCTCGATCTCCTCCACCGCGCCCTCCTCGTAGACCCCTCCGGCCAATCCCTTCTCGGCCCCCTCCTCGATATCGCCGACAGCACTATGACCTACCGCCGCCGCTACTTCGCCCACGCCCAAACCGACGCCGTCCTCGACCTCCTCCTTCGCGAAGAAGAAAACCCCCGCTCCGTCAGCTTCCAAATCCACGCCGTCGCCGACCACCTCCGCCACCTCCCCTCCATGCCCGGCCGCTCCCACCCCGGCCTCAAACAACAACTCGTCGGCCAACTCCGCCTCCGCCTCCGCGATCTCGACCCCGCGGCCCCCCCCGCCCACCTCGCCGCCACCCTCCGCGAACTCACCCATTCCCTACACCGCCTCTCCGACCGCATCGCCCACGTCTACTTCAGCCAAGTCGGCGCCCACATCACCTAGCACGCTGGCCCCCTCTCAGCCCCCTGGCCCCAAAAGCCCCAGCGAAGCCAACAAATAGTACGCGCCCCCCAGGCCGATGGCCCCCGAGCCATAGCGCAGCACCATCCCCCCAAAGCGCTCCCCCCCCAGGTCCCTCCCTACCTTCAGCGCCCCAGACAAGGGCGCCACCACGCACAGATGCCCCAGCTCCACCCCTGCACAAAATAACACCACCGCCCAAGCCACCACCGCCCCCGACATCCCCACCAGATTCTCCAGCAAGGCCCCCGCCAATCCCATGCCGTGCACTAACCCAAACAAAAAGGCCACCGCCAACCGCCGCCCGCTCACCGCCGCCACCGGCAAAAAAAGATTCTCCAGCGCCACCAAAAGGATGCTCGCCGCGATGCAGGGCTCCACCACCGCCGGCGGCAACAGCGGCACCCCCCGCAGCACCGTCAGCGAAACCGTCAAAGAATGAGCTAGAGTAAACACCCCGATCACCTTAAAAACCTCCCAGAACCCCCGCAGCGCCAACACCAACACCGCCGCAAATAATAAGTGGTCCCAGCCCTCCAGCACATGCCGCACCCCAAACGTGAAAAAGGTTCCCAAGCTGCTCCAGTCCATCTCCCATCCTCAGTGCGCTCCCCCCCGCCTCGCAAGCGAAACCCCTCACCCCTCTCGCCCCCCCGGCACAAATTCGTCCTCCCCCCCAATTCCCTCCTTTACCTCGCCCCCAGCCCGCCTATGGTAATGCCTCCGGAAGGGTGGCTGAGCTCGGTTTAAGGCACTCGACTCGAAATCGAACGTGGGGCAACTCACCGTGGGTTCGAATCCCACCCCTTCCGCCATCCCATCACTCCGCTCCATCGTTCCCCTTCGGCCCCCCGCCGAACCGGCCCCCTTTTCCTGCGCGTCCGCGGTCACTCCCACCGCCCGCTGGTGGAGGTTTATTGACAGGCCCCTTAAACTCGCGTTAACTAGCCACATCATGGCCACCATCAGACCCACCGCCGCCTTTGTCGCCGCCTCCTGGCTCGCCCTGCTCGCGGGGGCCCTCGTCTACCTGCTCGGCCTTTGGAATGCCGAAATGCAGCTCAACGAAAAGGGCTATTATTTCACAATTCTAATGTACGGCCTCTTTGCTTCAGTCTCCCTCCAAAAATCTGTCCGCGACAAAATGGAGGGAACCCCAGTCACGCAAATGTACTACTCCCTGTGCTGGGTTTCCATGTTCCTCTGCGTCGCCCTCCTCGCGATCGGCCTGTGGAATTCTGGCTTGCAGGCCAGCGAAAAAGGCTTCTACGGCATGTCCTATATCCTGGCCCTTTTCGGCTCCGTCACCGTTCAAAAAAATGTCCGCGACCTCGCCGCCGCCGACCTCAAATTCCCGCCGCCAGCGCCCGGCCAATAGGCCCCCCAAAAATGTCCCGCCGCAAAGCGGCGGCGCCGATCAGCTCCCCGCCCGCCCGCGATCGGCTCGCCCCAAGTCTCACCTCCCCCTCGCGGGGGAAGCTACTGGGGGCATTGCCCAGGCCCCCAGCTCCACGGCTTGAGCTCTCCACTTGGCCGCGCATCTGGGACGGACCTGGAGCGCCGTGCCTTAGCTTGGTGCTATTTAGCTCAAAAATCGAGCGCCACCAGGCACCCACCGCGGCACCGCCCCCCCGCTCCACGCGCTCCCCGATGTCCTCGGCGGCCGGTTCCGAATTCATCGACTCCGCAGCTGGGAGACCCGCAGGTAAAAAAATCTTGAGCGCCCCATGCCAAGGACCAGGAACCAGATGGACCGGGAGGGGACGAACCGAAAAAGTGCCTTGATAATTCTAAAACCGGGAGTTGAAACCCTACTATGGGGCTTTTTTTGATAAGGACGGGGGACGATCCGTTTTTTTTCGCATCAAGAGACTCACCCATTGGGTGAATCCCTTCCTTTGGCACATGCCCCTACCGAATCGTGAATAGTGGACACGCCCAGCGGCAATGCCAGCGACATCCCCGCCTGATGCCGGAGGCATCCTAATGCCGGAGGCATCCTGATGCCGGAGGCATCTCAGCCGGTAGCCGGTGGTTGAGCGGAGCGACACCACCGGTTGCTCCGTTTTCGCATCATCCGCACCCCGGCAGGGGTGCCAGCGCTCCGTCCCCCCAAAATGCCCAACGCGCAAGGAGAAA
>CANHIJ010000075.1 GCA_947460575.1 Verrucomicrobiales bacterium
CAGGCGCACCTCCACCGTCGCCGTGTCCGCCGCGACATCGTAGGTGATATCCACCAACTTCGTCCCCTCCCGCTGCACCGCCTTCAGGTTGCTCACCACCGGGTCCGCCGCCCGCCCCGGCAGCGCCCCCAAGATCAAAGCGGCGGCGCAGAGTACCGCGGCGCGGCACGAGGAGAAGCGGGGGATAAGAAGAGACATGAGCAAAAGAGGCGGGAGGGACAGAAACCGAGGAAAAGAGCAAGGTGCCGCGCAGTGGAGCTTTTCCCGGCAAGGGGCCGATAACGCACGGATCTCTTTTCCTAGTGGTTTTCTCACAAATGTCCAGCCAATCCGCCTCACGGCTATGGGCAAAAGCCAGATGAGCCCCCATACCGCCGCCCTTTCCGGCCTAGATGGACCGCGCGCCGCCCGCGCGTCGCCGCCCGCGCCCCTCATGAAGCCTCCCTCCTGCGACTCGCCTCCGCCCTCCTCTGCGAGCAGAATGACGAACTGCGCGCCTCCAAAAGGGATCTTGACACGAACCCTGCCCATACCCCTCGCCTAACTGCTTATTTTACAGCACAATCATTGCGTCGCCCCCTATCGTCCCTCACCAAAGGGGAATGCGGCGCGCCCATCCCGCACTGGGTCAGCGAAAAACGAGGAAAGCCAAAGGGCCAATGCAGTGTCGAAGGCCTCAGCGCCGAAGAAATCAGCAGCTTCAGCAAACTGACCGCGAGCCAAGGACACACCGTGAACCAGTTGGCCGCCGCATTCATGCGGCACAGGACGCGCTTCCCGTGGCCCCCCCAAAAGTGTCACAACCGGTTTTTCACACTACTAGCCAGCAGGCCAGTAACTCCTGAAGAACGCAACTCCGGCGGTAGGGATCGAACCTACGACCTAATGGTTAACAGCCACCCGCTCTGCCGCTGAGCTACACCGGATTGTCGTTCCGCAGCAGTGCTGCGAAGGAGGGGCGACTATGCTGGCCTTTGCGGTGAATGCAAGAGGTTTTTCTAAGTGGCGTCATTTACTGGGGGCGGCGCGGCGGGTCGCGGGAGTTCGCGAGGGGGGGGCGCGGCGGCGCAGGGGGAAGGCGCGACCCCCGCTTGCGAAAGCGCCAAATCTGCGGCCGATGGTGGGATGTCTGCATCTCTGACCCAGCTCCCGGCCCCCGGCACGCTTTTGATCTGCCACGCGGGGGATGAGGCCGACTTTTCCCTGCGCTGGAGCGAGGAGGGTTCCGGCCAGGCTTATCTGCGCACTAACTTGCGCCAGGCGGCGCGGCGGCGCGCCGAATTGATCGCGGCGGTGGAAGAGGCGGCGCCGCCCCCGGGGCTAGATTGGGAAGATCTGGCGATGATTTCCGACGGGGTCGGCGGCTGGTCGCTGACGCTGCCCCTG
Source organism: Verrucomicrobiales bacterium (assembly GCA_947460575.1). Lineage (GTDB taxonomy): Bacteria > Verrucomicrobiota > Verrucomicrobiia > Verrucomicrobiales > V1-33 > CAIZWU01. Next base: position 1,387 of record CANHIJ010000075.1, read on the forward strand.
CCGGAAGTGGGGTCCTTTGAAGCGCGCGCCTTTCTCTTGCCCGACGACCAATCCGCCCCCCGGTGGCCGGAGCACCAGGGCAATGTCAGGATCAAGGTGGAGCCAGCCTGGACGGCGTCGGCCAATGCCATCTATGCCGCCTTCCCCCGGCTCTACCGCGCCACCGAAAACGACGCCGCGGAGGAATCGCTCCAGGCCCTCGACGCCGCCGGGTACACCGTGATCCCGCCCAGCGGCACCTTCCGCGCGGTAGGGGCGCGCCTCGACCACATCCTGGGCGACCTCGGCTTTTCCATCGTCCTGTTGCTGCCGCCTTTCCCCGTGCCCACGACCCACGCCCGCATGGGGCGCTACGGGAGCCCCTTTGCGGCCCTGGATTTTTACAGCGTGGACCCAGCCCTAGCGGAATTCGATGGCCGGACTACCCCGCGGGAACAATTCGTCGAACTAGCCGACGCCATCCACGCGCGGGGCGCCCGACTCTTCATCGACATCCCGATCAACCACACCGGATGGGCCTCGCAATTGATGGCTCACCACCCCGATTGGTTTGTTAGAAATGAGGACGGCACGTTCCACTCGCCCGGGGCGTGGGGCGTGGTGTGGGCGGACTTGGTAAAACTGGACTACGGGCAGCGGGAGCTGTGGCAGGAAATGGCCGAAGTTTTCCTCTATTGGTGTCGCCAGGGGGTCGATGGCTTCCGCTGCGATGCGGGTTATTTTGTGCCCCAGCCGGTCTGGCAATACATTGCGGCCAAAGTGCGCCGGGAATTCCCGGACACCGTCTTTCTGCTCGAAGGCCTCGGCGGCCCGATCCCAGTGATGCTTGATCTGCTAGGAGAAGGCGGGCTCAACTGGGCCTATAGTGAGTTATTCCAAAACACGGGGCGGGAAGCCATGGATGGGTATTTGCCCCAAGCCATCGCGCAGTCCGCCGCTCAGGGCTACCAGGTGCATTTTGCGGAAACCCACGACAATGCCCGGCTGGCCGCGGTCTCCCCAGCTTGGGCGCGCCTGCGGACCGCGGTGGCGGCGCTGTGCAGTCCCGCGGGCGGCTGGGGCCTCACTTGCGGCGCGGAGTGGTTCGCCACCGAGCAAATCCGCGTCCACGGCGCCACCGACCTGCGCGAAGGCGCGGTCCCGAATCAAGTCGCCGCCATCGCCGCCCTGCAGCGCCTTCTCCAACAACCCGCCTTCGCCGCGGGCGCGACGCTGCAGCTCCTCACCACCAGCAGCGGCGCGGGAGTGGCCCTGCGCCGCAGCTCCCGCGACGGCCGCCAGTCGCTCCTCATCCTGATGAATCTCGACCCCGCGGCCCCCGCCACGGTGACCTGGCGCAGCCTCGATTTCCCCGCCGGATCCCTCGCCGCGGTGGCCTGCGGCGAGCCCCCCACCGAGTGCGCCTGGACGGATCACGAAGGCCGCGCCGCATTGCCCGCGGGCACGGTGGCGGTGCTGGCGGCCACTCCGCTCGACCCCGCGCCGCCGAACGCTTCTCTGGAGCAGCGGACCGCAGCCCTAGCGCAACAGGTGAAAGCCTGGCTCCCCGCCAGCTCCGGCTCGAGCGGCCCGCCCGCGGTCGGCTTGCGGGAAGACCCCGCGGCCTTTTGTCAGCACCTCTCCGGCCTGCCCTTCGCTCCTATCACCAGGGCAAACTGGCCCCGCGACCAGCGGCGCGCCGTGGTCTGGCTGCCCGGCGACCTCCTCCTCATCCAGGCCGCGGCCCCCTTCGGCTACGCCCTGCAAATCGCCGGGGCCTCTGCGGCCCAAGGCTACAGCCTGCCCAGCGCCGACGGCCACTTCGCCCTCCTCACCCGCCCCGCCTTCAGCGAGGGCCCGGCCGCGGTGCAACTGCGCTTCGCCAAAACCGCTGGCATCCTCCACCTCCACCTGCCCGCCCCCCTATCCGACCCAGCGACCGAGGCCAGCGGGCCGGAGGTCCGCAGCGACGCCGACCTCCACCTCGTCCTCAGCAATGGCCGCGGCGCCATGTGCCAACTGCGCGCCGCCTGGGGCACCCTGCGCAGCCAATACGATTCCCTCCTAGCCGCTAATCCCCACCCGGACTTTCCAGTCGACCGCCGCATGGTCTTAAGCCGCTGCCGCGCCTGGGTGCTGCGCCGCGGCTTTTCCACCGAAATCTGCGCCCTCTGGACCGAGCGCGTCCGCATGGTCTCGGCCCAAACCGCCCGCTGGGACTTCCGCCTCCCCTGCGGCGATGGCCACTGGGTCCGCCTCACCGCCACCGTCCACCTCAGCAAGGACCAAGACGCCGTCAGCCTAACCTTCGAGCGCCTCCACGGCGACAACGCCGGCCCCCTCGCCCTCATCCTCCGCCCCGACCTCGAAGACCGCGGCTTTCACGAAAAATGGCACCTCCCCCCCGAGCGCGTCGCCGCCCTCCATGGCGCCCTCACGATCAAGCCGTCCTCCTTCCTCATGCCCTGCCGCCACGGCCGCCTCCACCTCAGCGCGGTCGGCTCGACCTTTGTCTCCGAACCCGAGCGCCTCACCGCGGCCCACCCCATCGACGCCTCCCGCGGCCTCGGGACCCACTCCGATCTCTTCAGCCCCGGCTACTTCACCGCCCCCCTGGGCCACAGCGAACCCGTCGTCCTCGCCGCCGGTTTTGACAGCCAGGCCAACCCCGACGCCAAGGCCGAACCCGCCCCCGGGGACACCCCTTGGCGCCACTTCACTCTCCAAGAGGCGGTGCGCCAATTCATCGTCAAGCGCGACGACTCCCTCACGGTTATCGCAGGCTACCCTTGGTTCCTCGACTGGGGCCGCGATACCCTCATCTGCCTCCGCGGCATCGCCGCTTCCGGCGAACTCGCCGCGGTGCGCCGCATCCTCAAAACCTTTGCCCGCTACGAGCGCGACGGCACTCTTCCTAACATGATAAGAGGCGGCGACGACTCCAACCGCGATACCTCCGATGCCCCGCTGTGGTTTTTCACCGCGGTAGCCGACCTGCTGCGGCGGGAAGGCCACGACGGCTTTCTCGACGAGGTCGCCGACGGGCGCAGCGTGCGCCAAGTCCTCGTCTCCCTGGGCCGCGGCTACGTCCGGGGCACCTCGAACGGGATTGGCATGGACCCCGCCAGCGGCCTGATTTACAGCCCCTCGCACTTCACCTGGATGGACACCAATCACCCCGCGGGCACCCCCCGCCAGGGCTATCCCATTTCCATCCAAGCGCTCTGGTTTGACGCCCTTCAGTTGTTAGAGAGAATCGACCGCGACCCGCAATGGCCCTTCCTGCGGGCCCTCGTGCCGGAATCTATCGAGCGTTTTTACACCCGGCCGGGCCAAGCCTGGCTGAGCGACTGCCTCCACGGCACCGCCGGGCAAAGCGCCGGCGACTGCGTGGCCGACGACCACCTGCGGCCCAACCAATTGCTCGCCGTCACCCTAGGCGCGGTAGCCGACCCCGCACAGGGCGCCCAAATTGTGGAAGCCTGCCTGGAATTGCTCGTCCCCGGAGCCCTGCGCACTCTAGCAGATAGGCCAGTCACCTTCCCTCTGCCAGTATCCCGGGAGGGTCACCTGCTCAACGACCCCCTCCATCCCTTCTGGCCCCACTACGAGGGCGACGAGGACACCCGGCGCAAGCCCGCCTATCACAACGGCACGGCCTGGCCTTGGCTCATGCCTATGTTAGCCGAGGCCATGGTGCTGGTCTACGGTCCCGCCGCCAAGGATCGCGCCGCGGGCATCCTCAGTTCCTCCCTGCCCCTCTTCAGCCGGTTCTCCCTCGGCTCCCTAGCGGAAATCGTAGATGGCGGCTACCCTCACGCCCCCCGCGGCTGCGGCTCCCAAGCCTGGTCCATCACCGAGTGGGTCCGGGTGCGCCAGTGGCTTGAGTCCCGGGAGTCCGCCCATCACCTCCACGACCACTGAGCCCCCGCACCCACCCCAAGGTCGCCTCGCCCGGCCCCCAAACCCATTCCTCAAGCGCCGCATTGACCCGCGCCAACCACTCCCGCACCCGCGTCTTGCCCGACTGCCCCCACGACAACCCCGGCCCCTGAAAGCCGCTAACCTGCATGCCCCGCCGCTCCGCTAACCACAGCGCTCGGGGTAGGTGAAAGTCGTCGCTGACAATGACGCAGGCGCTGAATCCAAAAACCTCCCGCGCCCGGTTCACCGACAGCAAGGTGCGCAGCCCCGCATAATCCAATAAAATCGCTCCCGAGGGCACCCCGCGCGCCATCAGGCCCTCGCGCATGTCGCGCGGCTCATTGTAGTCGGCCCGCCGATTGTCCCCGCTCACCAATAGCCGGGTCACCCGCCCCGCCTTCCACAGCGCCGCCGCCGCATCCATGCGCATCCGCCAATGGGCATTGATCCGCCCCGAGGGCAAACTGCGGCTCGTCCCCAGCACTAGCGCCACCGGAGCCCGCGGCACCGCCCCCGGATCGCTCGTGATGCGGTCGCGGCTGCGCTGCACGATCCACACATTGAAGCCCACCGCCGCAAGGATCCCTCCCAGCAGAGCAGCGCCCAGCCAGCGGAGAGGTTTTTTGATCAGCCGTTGCATCAAGTGAGGGAAAACGCCTTCGTCTCCCTTCCCCACCCCGGCCTTGCTGTCAAACCCCCTATGAAAACCATCTTCCGCGTCCTCCCTTGGCTGCGGCGCTACCCGCGCCTCGCCATCGGCCAACTCGCCTGCGCCATTCTGGGCACCCTCATGGTGCTGGTGCCGCCCAACGCGATCAAGTCTGTCATCGACGAGGTCATCGGTCAAAACCACCCCGAAAAGCTCCTCCCCTGGGTCCTCTTCGCCGCCGCCGCCTGGTTCGGCCGCGACCTCATGACCACCCTCCGCATCATCTTAAATAACACGCTCGAACAGCACGTCATTTTTGATATCCGCAGCGACCTCTACCGCCGCCTCCAGATCCTCCCCCTCCCTTGGTTCGACCAAAAACCCACCGGCGACCTCATGACTACCGTGGCCGAGGACGTCAATGCCATGGAGCGCGTCCTCATCGACGGGGTGGAGCAAGGCCTCATCGCCTCCCTGCAAATCGGCGTGGTCGGTGCCTGGATGTTCTGGCACAGCCCCAGCCTAGCGGTTATTGGAATGCTGCCCCTGCCCTTCCTCGCCGCCGGAGCCCTCTGGTACACCCTCACCGCGCGGGGCCGCTACAAGGAAGTGCGCCAGGCCACTAGCGAAATGAATTCCATGCTCCACGACAACATCAGCGGGATCCGCCAAATCAAGGCCTACGGCATGGAAGAGCCCGAACACCAACGCTTCAACGCCTTCAGCGACCGCCTCCGCGCCGCCACCCTCCGGGTCATGCGGGCCTGGTCCTTCTACAACCCGAGCATGAATTTCATCGGCGCCCTTGGCACGGTGTTAGTACTCTACTTCGGCGGCCGCGCCGTCCTCAACCGCAGCATCACCCCAGGCGAATTCACCGGCTTCCTCTTCCTCATGCCGTTCTTCTACGAACCGGTAGGCCGCCTCCACTCCCTCAACCAAATCCTCCAAGCCGGCCGCGCCGCCGCCGACCGCGTCTTCGCTATTCTCGAGGCCCCCACCGAACCCAATGCCGCCTCCGGCGAAACCCTCCACCTCACCCGCGGCCACGTGGAGTTCGACCAAGTCCGCTTCACCTACAGCGGCAAAAACGCCACCCTCGACGGCGTCACCCTGGAGGCCAAACCCGGTCAAGCCATCGCCCTCGTCGGCCCCACCGGCGCCGGAAAATCTACTATCATCAACCTCCTCACCCGCTTCTACGAATGCGATGGAGGCGACATCCGCATCGACGGCCAATCGATCAAAAACCTCAGCAAACCCAGCCTCCGCGGCGCCATCGGCTACGTCACCCAGGAAAGCTTCATGTTTAATGGCACCGTGCGCGAAAACCTCCTCATCGCCAAACGCGACGCCACCGACGACGAACTCTGGACCGTCCTGGAAGCCGCGAACGCCACCCCCTTCGTGCGCCGCCTCCCTGAGCAACTCGCCACCCAAGTCGGTGAGCGCGGCGTCCGCCTCAGCGTGGGCGAAAAGCAGCGCATCTCCATCGCCCGCGCCCTCCTCAAAAATCCCCCCATCCTCCTCCTCGACGAAGCCACCGCCAGCGTCGACACCGAAACCGAACGCCTCATCCAACAGGCCCTCGAACGCCTCATGGTCAACCGCACCACCTTCGTCATCGCCCACCGCCTCAGCACCGTCCGCCACGCCGATCGCATCTACGTCCTCAACCTCGGCCAAATCGTCGAACAGGGCACCCACGAAGAATTGCTCCGCCTCCGCGGCCTCTACGCCGACCTCTGCCGCACTTCCCTCATCGCCACCGAGGACCCGGCATCCTAGCTAAAAAAGCGAGGCTTTTTTACTTTCCTCTCCACGGGAAATCCCCTATAGCTCGTGTCGCCCGGGAGTCTGCTCCCCGGCGGCGCCTCGCCGCGCCTTTTCCCCGCCCCCCGGTTTTATCCGCGGCGGCGCCGGGCCCGCTCCGGCTCCGCTGCTCCTTGCTATGTTGCCGCCCCGCCGCCCTTCCCCGGAATGCGCGGCCCTCTTGTGTCTCTTCCTCGCCGCCGCCGCGCCCGCCCGCTCTCTCCAGTGGGACCCCGCCGTCTCCTCAGGCCAAGCCCTCGGCGGCGCCGGCCCTTTCTCCCCCAACTTCCTCGACCTCTGCTGGTGGGACGGCGCCGCTAACGTGCCCTGGACGGACACCGCAGGCCGCGACACCGCGGTGCTCCGCGCCGCACCCGATCCCGCCCAACCGCCCCACGCTTGGGTCGTCGCCATCCCGGAAAATGCCGTCGTCATCGCCAAGGGCCTCACTTTCGAGGTCGATGGCTACACTCTAGCGGGACCCGGCAGCTTTCTCTTTCGCAATGGCGGCGACGGGACCCCGGCCACCCTCACGGTGCCCCTCGGCCGCACCGGCCGCTTCACCGCCGCCAATAATCAAAACGACCCCAGCCTGCCCCCTATCACCCTCGGCGGCGGCGGAACGTTGGAGTGGGGGCCGCAGTCTAACGGCACCAAAATCATCCTCGTAGACGGCACCCTCGTCCAAGCTCTCCCCGGCGGCCAGCGCCTCGGCGGCGGCACTCAGTTGTTAGAAAACGGCATCTTCCGGCTCCCTCCCAATCGCGAAAACTCCGACGCCATTAGCGACAGCGCCCCCTTGAGCGCCGCCGCCGACACCGGCACGCTCGACCTCAACGGCTCCAGCGAAGTCATCGGCTCCCTCAGCGGCAACCTCCAGGTCGCCAACCGCGGCCAGCGCCCCGCCACCCTCAGCCTAGCTGGCTCCGGCATCGCCACTTTCACCGGCGCCATCGCCGACGGCCCGCAGGCCAGCACCGGCCTCACTCTCACGAGTAGCCTCCAGGCCGCGGAAATTGATTTCTCCTCCGCCGGCAACAACCTCCTGCAAGTCATCGGGCGCGCTCAGCGCTATTCCGGCGACACCGCCCTGCGCCGCGGCTGCCTGCGCCTCGCCTTCAACCACCCCGCCGCCGCCGACACCCCCGACGACCTCCTCTATCACCTGCCGCGCGACGCCGCTTCCGGCCGCGGGCGCCTCATTTTCGGCGGCGAACCCGCGGAGCCCGATGGCCTCGGCGGCCGCACCCTGCTCGACCTGGTAGGCGCTCCCGCCGCCCGCCACTGCCAGCGCTTGCAAAGCACCCAGTTAGAACCCTGGGCCACCGCCGCCATCGCCTACACCGCCAACGGCGGCGGCAGCTTCACCCTCGACCTCGGCGAGCTTTCCCGCGGCACCGGCAGCAGCCTCAACATCGCCAGCCTCAGCGGTCTTACCGCCCAAACCCCCAGCGGCACCGCCGACGCCATCGTCGCCGACCGCGGCCTCCCCTGGCTCACCATCGGGGGCGCCGACTGGGCTTTCAAGGACGCCACCAACACTCAGTTAGTAGCTCCCCCGCTCTCCCGCTACGACGCCGCCACCGCCTCTCAGTTGCCCGAAGGCGGCAACGTCAACTTGCCCAGCGGCGTCAACTCCCGCCTCCGCGCCGACACCTCTATCCAAAGCCTTCGCCTCAATCTCAACGAGCGCCGCACCCTGTCGTTAGGAGGGCAAACCCTAACTGTTCATTCCATTTTGCTCGGCAGCGCCCTGGCCTCGGCCGGCGCCAGCCTCCACGGGGGCACCCTCACTAGCCCTGGAGAGGAGCTCCTCTTCTTCCATCAAGCCAACGCCATCTTCCGCTACAGCGGGCTCGGGGCCACCGTCGCCGACGGCCCCCGCGGCCCCCTCACTTTTACGAAAAGCGGCAGTGGAGCCACCCTCCTCACCGGCGACAACACCTTCCGCGGCACCCTCCACGTCGCCCAGGGCACCCTCATCGCGACCGGCTCGAACACTCCCTCCCGCATCTTCGTCCAAGGCAACACCCACAATTCCTCGACCGGCCCGCTCCCCGTCCTCCATAGCGGCATCACGCTCCTCCAACTCGGCAACGCCCAAGCCCAGGGTTCCCTCGGCTCCGCCCCCATCACCCTCGGCGGCCTCGCCTCCTTCGCCATCAAACGCTCCGACCCCTTCACCCTCCCCAACCCCGTGGGCGGCTCCGGCCACTTCCAACAAGCCGGCTCCGGCACCACCACCCTCCGCGGCCCCGCCCGCGATTACACCTGGCGCGGCGAGACCACCGTCTCTGCTGGCGTCCTCAATCTGGACAACTCCCTCCACGACGACCGCAAAATCCCCCAGGCTTCCGCCCTCCGCCTCGCCGGGGGCACCCTCCGCCTCAGCGGCGGCGCCCACCTCGAAGCCGTCAACCGCCTCGACCTCAGCCCCGGCGCCTCCACCCTGGAGCGCAGCCCCGCCACTCGCGGCCACTTCCGCCTCCACCAGATCCACGGCCTCGGCAGCACCACCACCCCGAGCACCGCCGGAGCCACCCTCAACTTCGCCGACTCCGCCACCGCCGACACCGACACCCCCAATACTAACGGAATCCTCGGCGCCGCCGCCCGCCTCACCGTGGGCGGCGCCGACTGGGCGAGCAGCGCTGCCGCCGCCGCCAATACCCCCATCGCCGCTTTCCGCGACTACCAAGCCCTCACCCGAGAAGGCGGCCTCGCGGTCGACCACGCCCTCCTCACCTGCTCGGCCCACCTCAGCGGCAGCCGCACTCTTCACAGCCTCAAAATCGATTCCGCCGCCGCCCCCCTCCGTCTCAGCCTGGAGCGCGAACTCACCCTCACTTCTGGCGGACTCCTCCTCACCGGCCCTAACCCCATCGCCCTGGATGGCGGCTTCCTCCAAGTCGGCCCCGACCTCAACCCCGACCTCATCCTCCACAACTACGCCACCGCCCCCCTCACGATCCAATCCTCCTTCCGCAGCCGCCCCGCCGCCAGCGGCCCCAGCCACCTCACCATCTCCGGCCCCGGCGAAACCATCCTCAGCGGCGCCAATTCCTATGGAGGCCTCACCTACCTCAACGGAGGCCGACTCACCATCGCCTCCAGCGCCAACCTCGGCGGCGCCCACGGCACGCTCGGCATCGCCGCCAGCGCCATCAATTCTCCTAACGTCACTCTCGCCAGCAGCCTCCTCCCCCCCGGCTTCGGCCTGGGCAGCCGCCTCCTCGGCCAAACCGTGAGCGCCATCTCCGGCACCGCCCTCACCCTCAGCGGCAACGCCACCACTTCCCTGGAAGTCGGCTCAAGCGCCGCCTGGGCCACCGGCAATGCCATCGTCCTCAACCGCGCCACCCTCCACGCCACCGCCAGCTTCTCCCTCAGCGAAACCGCGAGCGAAGGCACCGGCGGCACCACCACCCTTCACCGCGCCCTCCTCCTCCACGGCCCCGGCGGAACTCTCGAAGTCGACGCCAACCAAGAACTCACCCTCACAGGCAATATCACCGGCCCCGGCGGACTCGCCAAATCTGGACCCGGCACACTCGTCCTAGCAAATCCTAACGGGTGGAGCTTTGCGGCCACCGGCCCCACCAGCATTGCCCAAGGCACCCTCCGCCTCGAAGGCGCCGCCAACGGCCTGCCCTTCAACAGCGACCTCGCCATCGCCGAGGGCGCCGTCGTCGACCTCAACGGCATCAACCAAAATATCGGCTCACTCTCCGGCCGCGGCGTCCTCGCCAACCGCGCCGCCGCCCCCGCCACCGCCACCCTCGGCACCAATTTCTCCTCCACCACCTTCTCCGGCACCCTCCAGGACGGCCCCGGCACCCTCGCCCTCACCAAAACCGGCTCGGGCACCCTCCACCTCGCCAGCCCCAATTTCTACCGCGGCCCCACCCTCGTCGAAGCCGGTACCCTCAGCGCCGACAACCCTTCCGGCTCCGCCACCGGCTCCGGGCCGCTCGCCATCGGCGTCGCCGCCACCCTCAGCGGTACCGGCTCCCTCGCCAGCCCCACCGCCCTCTGCGGCATCCTGGCCCCAGGATCCCCCAACCTCCCCGGCACCCTAACGTTCGAACAGGAACTCGCCTGCCTCCCCGACTCCCTCCTCGTCTTCAAAATCGCCGGAAGCCAACCCGGCGAGCACGACCGCCTCCGCCTCGCCCAAGCCCTTCGCCTCCCCCCCGCTCAGGAAATCCGCCTCGTCCTCCTCCCCGATTTCACCCCCGCCCTCGGCGACCGCTTCCCCCTCGTCGCCGCCCCCTCCATCCAGGCCCCCGACCTCAATTTTACCCTCCCTTCCCTTCCGCCCGGCCTCGCTTGGGACACCGCTTCCTTCCCCACCGATGGCTCCGTCACCATAGTCGCCGCGCCCGATTCCTACGCCGCCTGGTTAGGCATTTACTTCAACGCCGCCGAGCGCGCCGACCCCGCGCTCTCCAGCGCCGCCGCCGACCCTGACCGCGACGGCATTCCTAACGCCATCGAGTTCGCCCTCGATTCCCTCCCTCGCGATCCCGCCAGCGGCGGCCCCCATCCCTGGCCCCAGGTCGCCCTCGCCCCCGGACCTGGCGGGCAAACCAGCGTGACCCTAACCTTCATTGTCTGCACGGCCCACCTCCCCAGCCTCGCGGTGCAAGCCCAGGGCAGCACCCGCCTGGATGCCTGGCCCGACATCCTGCCGCTCGTCTCCGCCGCGCTGCAGGCAGACGGCCGCACCGCCCTCACCTTCCGCGGCGAAGTTCCCCCGGGAGACTCCCCCCAGCGCTTCTTCCGACTTTGCTTCAGCCCCCTTCCCTAACTTTAATTTAAGTACCTCCCCCGAAATGGGGCTGGCGCGGCCCCTATTTTCTGACAGCATACCGACCATGAAGACCACCCAGATCCTTTGCGCCGTCGGCCTCCTGGGGGCCCTCCCCGCGTGCAAAAGCCAGCGCACCGTCCTGGCGGGCCCCACCGTGACCGGGATGGAGGCCGAAGGCTCCGCCGACAACAGCGGTCGCCTCTCCAACCAAGACCCCTTCGGCTACCAACAAAACGCCTCTAAGGGCCTCAACGCCATGAGCGCCAAAATGTTCGGCGGCAAACTCCAGTCCCAAAGCGAAAAGGAATTCGCCGCCAATAAAAATTACCTCACCCGCGAGTTTGGCGGCCAAAAAAAATTCGCCGCCAAATCCTATCAAACAAACCCCCAGCAGCGCACCTGGACCGACAAGCTCTTCGACACCGACGACAACGCCGCGGGCACCGCCAGCTTCGCCGGAGCCAACCGCCAAGCCGCCATTAAGGACAGCCCCGACGCCGCCAAAATGGCCCCCACTCGCGCCTTCGCCGACGGCCAACGCACCGCCGCCACCAACAATTACCGCCCCGCCGAACGCGCTCTCGAAAAAGGCCGCGATAAACCCAAACTCACCTCCGCCACCCCCGAGCGGATGACCAGCCAGGAAAAAGCGGTGCGCGATCGCATCGCCACCAGCCAAGCCACGGCCTCGGAGATCAACAAGTTCCTCGGTAAGCCCTAACACCGAAAAGCGCGCGCCTCAAAAACGCCACGTCGGCTTCCAGTCGCGCGGCAAGGCCTCCAGTTTAAGTGCCGCCCGGATCATCTCCACGGGAATAGCATTTTGCTGCAGCACCGCGTCGTGAAACGCCCGCGGACTCATCCCCTCAGCCCCGGTGAGCTCGCGGTAGAGCGAGCGCAGCTGCAGGCCACCGATCATGTAGGCGGCCTGGTAGAGCGGACTGTAGGCCCCGGCGATGTAGCGCCGCACTTCGGCCCGCGCCCCGGAGCGCTCATGCCCCACCCGGTCCACCAAAAAATCGACCATTCCCTCGGGGCTGAGCCCGCCCTGGTGAAAGCGCAGACTGACTAAAATCCGCGCACAGCGGTGCATGCGCCAGAAGAGCGCTCCCACTTTCTGTTCCGGCGTCGCCACATAGCCCAAATCCCACAACAACATTTCCCAGTGCAGCGCCCAGCCCTCTACCAAAAATGGGGTGCGAAAAAGCTGCCGGTGCGACGCATAGCGGCGGGCCATAAAACCCTGCAAATGGTGCCCGGGGATCAATTCGTGCGGCGTCACGATGTGCAAAAAGGCCTCGTTGTTGCCCCGCATCGACATCAATTTGTCCTCGTGCGGCATCGCCTCGTGGGCGAAGGCCACCAGCATTCGCGGATCGGAGTACACCGCATACGGCATGCTCTTCTGCTGCTCCACGCCCAGCATGCCCAGGCGCCAAGTCTCCACCGCCAAGCGCGGCAAGGTCACCAGTTCGCGCGCCTGCAAAAAGCCAATCACTTCCTCCGCTTCCGCCGCTGCCAGTTCCGCCTGCCCTCCCGGCCCCGCGTGCCGATCCTTGATCCTCCCCAAAGCCTCGCGCCCATCCTGGCACCCTAGCGCCGCCGCCGCCTGCGCCATCTCCCCCTCGCACCAGGCAAACTCTCGCTCCGCTATTTCTAACAACTCTTCAGCACGGTACGGAATCATCTCCCCGGCAATCTGCGCTTCCAAGGCGGCGCCCCCGATCGGATCCCCCACGAGCGGATCATCGGCCTCACCCTTGAGTCCCGCTATCTCCTTGCGCAGATAGTCCCCCAATTCCTCCATGCCCTTAGATAGGGCGGCCTGCGGCTCCCGCACCCACCAGGCAAAGTCCGGCTGAAATCCATTGTAAAATTGAAACCAGTCCCCCAGCGATTCCCGCAGCGCGGCGCAGGCCCCGGCCGCCCGCAGCGCTAACACCGCGCTCGGCTTGAGCCCCCCCGCTTGGCCCCGCCCCTCCTCCAGCTGCCGACGCAGCGCCTTGACCTCCACTAGCGCCTGCGATAACACCCCCGCGGCCGCCGGGGGATCGACCGCGCGGCGCGCCTCCTGGCGACTCAACAATTCCTGGAGCGGCCCGCGGAATCCCAAGAGCGGCGCCATTTCCACGAGGCGCGCCCGCGACAGCGCCAGGGCCTCCCGCCTCCCCTGTAAATGATAGCGCAGCAATTGCCAGTCCACCCGCTGCGGCGCCGCCAGGCCCGCATATTCCATGCCCTCCAGCTTCCCCTGCCACTCCTCGATCAAGGCCGCCTCCCGGTCCATCGCCGCCTCCGCCCAAGGCACCGCAAAGGCCGCCGCCACCGCCCGCTGGTCCGCGGCAAAGGCCGTGATCGCTTCCTCCATCCTGTCCGCGGCACGCAGCGGTCCCTCCCCCCAGGCCGCAGCCATCAGGAAAAACACCGCCCGCCGCCTGCACCGCCAAGGATTTTGCTTTGTCATGGAACCCATCCTTAGCGCCAGCCGCGCCGCCAATCCAAGCCCCAAAAAGGCCACCGGACCCTTTTTTTAGGCGGGCTCAATCAAAGCCAATCGCCCCCAAATTGCGGATAAAGGGCCCTTTCAGGATAAACGCTATGGCCGGCAGCCGCTCGGCCTCGCTCAATTTGGCGTCGCCATTGAAGTCCAGCGCCAACAGCGGGCGCCGCGCCGCCTCCATCGATTTGTCCCCCGCCCCCCCGAGTTGCCCCCGCAACATTCCAAAAGTGCTGTCCTCGCCCTCCAACAAGCGGTCGATCAACTGATTGGCCAAAAAGACCCGCAGGGCTTGGTGCGTGGCCTCCTTCTGCTCTTTGGTATCAAACATCACCGCGAGCGTGATCACCCCCATCTCGTCTGTCGTCGACGGCCCCCAGACCACCCGCTTGGGCGGAGTGGTCGGGTTAGCCGGATTGTCCGCCGAGTTGTCATAGGACATCAGCACGTCTAGCCGAGTCCCCTTGGGCAACTTGATCGGCTCCACAAAGGCGTAGTCCTCCTGCCACTTAAAGTCCCACTGCGAGGTCTTTAGCATCCACTTGGTCGTCCCATCGGGAAAGGTCGCCGTCATCTCCATGCGCTTGCCCAAATAGTGCGCGTGGGCATTGACCGAAAAGGCCTCGCAGTCTTGCGGCACCACAAACGACGCCTTCTCTATGTGCTCCTTGGCCCCGGCGGGAATGTCGATACCCTGCAGCATCCCAAAGTGCGGCGGCACGGGTATAATGGACCACGGGCGCGCCGTCGGCTGATCCGAGTAGTGGAAGGCCACCGAGGACTGGTCCTTGGTCTCCTTGCCATTGGGATGATAGTGTATTTGCACTACCAAATCCGACCCCTTGGGAATAAACCAGCGCAACCCGAACGGCAGCTCGCTAGGCTGCGTCCCCACATCCCAGCCTCCCAGGTACCGGAAATCTCCATTGGACTGCGACATCCCGCGAAATCCCGGCTCTGGGTCCTTGGCGTCCATTTCCCGCGCTTTGCCGCTGGTGTCCAAATAGTACAAAATGTGGTGCACCACCTTGGGGTCGCCCGGGCGAAACTCCACCGCCTTCACCCAGGTGTCGCGATCCAAGTTCATCGGCATGACAAACTTCCGGTAAATGTCCTTGCCCTCCGCCGGCACCGTGTAGGCTTCCGCCATGGTGGCCACCTGGTCGGGCTTGCCGAGTTGCCAGCCGTCCGGAAAAGCAGGCAGAGCGGGCGCCGTTGCCGGATCGCCCTCTGGCGCCCCCGCCTCCGCCCAGGCGGCAAACAGGGCAATCTGCTCCGGCCGCAGGGACCGGTCGTTGCTGTAAGCCACCACCCCGGGGTCGGCGTGCCACGGCGGCATGGTCCGATCCCCCGTGACCTCCGCCATCTGCTTGGCGCGCCGCTTCACCGAGGCATAGTCCGTCAGCGCAAAGGGCCCAATCTGCCCCGCCCGGTGGCAGCCCGCACAGTTTTGATAGACGATCGGGGCAATGTCTTTGTTATAGGTGACCGGCGCCGCCCCCTCCGCCCGCAGCAGGCTCGGAAACAACACGATACTAGCGAGCGCCGCGGCGCTTAGGCGATGGGAGATCATCATGGGAAGATGTAATTGAAATGCGCAGAACTTACGGCCCTCAGCGGGACTTGGTTGGAAAACCCAGATAGCAGCCAATCGCCGGAGTGATCGGCTGCGCTACCGGCCGCCCTCCCAATACCGCTTCCAGGGCGTCCCGCAAGTCCCGCACGCGCGGTTCCAAGCGCACTTTGCCCAATTTCACCGCCCGGTCGTCGATCCTCCCCCGATACCGCACCTCCCCGCCCGGGCTCAGCAGGCACGCCTCCGGCGCCACCCGGGCCCCGGTCCGCAGGGCCAACTGCATTTCTGGGTCCTGCAAGCCCACCATCGGCAAGCCGTAGGCCTGCAAATGCTGCGCGATCTCCTCCGGCTTTTCCTGGGCGTAGACCGCAAAACAGCGCACCCCGCGCGCCGCATACTCCCGCGCAATGCGCCCGATCTCCGGCGCGTAGGCGTTGCCCATCGGGCACTCCGTAGTCAGGAAAAACAACAGCGTAGCCCGCTGCCCCCGCTCCCCCAGCGGCTCCACCATCCGGCCCGCCGCATCCCGCAGCCGCACCACCCCCGCCCCCTTGCCAGCCCCCGCCTCCAGCGGCCCCGCCTCCGCCAAACTGACCACCGCCGCCAGCGCCACCGCCACCCCACCGCTCCAGCGCCCCGCGACGCCACCTCCAAAACATTTCCAAGCTATCATCCTTCCACCCTGGCGCAGCCCCACCGCTTTGCACGCTCTTTTCCCGCCCCGCCCCTGGCCCCATCCCCGCCTCTTCCGTTGCCCCCGCCGCCCTTCCCCTCCACACTCCCGCCCCATGTCCGACCGCTTCCTTCCCTTCGCCGAAAAAATGCGCGCCGACGGCCTCAGCGCATCCGCCGTGCGCGCCTTCGAACATCATTTCCGCGCCCTCGAGCGCCGCGAAACCGGCCTCATCCCCGAATCCCTCCTCGCTTCCATCCCCTCGCTCCCCAGCGCCGCGGCCCTAGCGACCCCTCCAAGCGAAGTCCTCACTCCCCTGCTGCAGCGCACCCTGGTCATCAAACTCAACGGCGGCCTCGGCACGGGCATGGGCCTCGACCAGGCCAAAAGCCTCCTCCCCGTCCGCGACGGACTCAGCTTTCTCGACCTCATCGCCCGCCAAATCCTCCACCTCCGCAGCGCCACCGGCGGCGGCCCCGTCCCCCGCTTCCTCCTCATGAACAGCTTCTCCACCTCCGTGGACAGCCTGCACGCCCTCGCCGCCTACCCGGCCCTGGGCCCCACCCGCGACCTCGAATTTCTCCAAACCCGCGTCCCCAAAATCCTCGCCCACTCCCTCGCCCCCCTCTCCTGGCCCGATCAGCCCGAACTCGAGTGGTGCCCCCCAGGCCATGGCGACCTCTACCCCAGCCTCGCCGCCAGCGGCTGGCTCGACCGCCTCCTCGCCCAAGGCATCACCTACGCCTTCGTTTCCAACGCCGACAATCTCGGCGCCACCCTCGACCCCGCCCTCCTCGCCTGGTTCGCCCACAGCCAGTCCCCCTTTCTCATGGAGGTCACCCGCCGCACCCCCGCCGACAAAAAAGGCGGCCACCTCGCCCTCCGCACCGCCGACGGCCGCCTCGTCCTCCGCGAAAGCGCCCAGTGCCCCGACGCCGACGCCGCCTCCTTCCAAGACATCGAGCGCCACCGCTTCTTCAATACCAACAACCTCTGGATCCGCCTCGACCACCTCCGCGAGGCCCTCGCGCAGCACCACGGCACGCTCCCCCTCCCCATGATCCGCAATGCCAAAACCGCCGATCCCCGCGACCCCGCGAGCCCCGAGGTCTATCAACTCGAAACCGCCATGGGCGCTGCCATCGAATCCTTCCCCGGCGCCCTCGCCATCGAAGTCAGCCGCGCCCGCTTCGCCCCCGTCAAAACCACCGGCGACCTCCTCGTGATCCGCTCCGACGCCTGCCTCCTCACCCCCGACTTCCGCCTCCAGCTCGCCCCCTCCCGCCTCGGCGTCCCCCCCGAAGTCGACCTCGACCCGGCCCACTACAAGCTCATGGACGGCCTCGACCGCCTCCTCGCCGACGCCGTTCCCAGCTTGCTCCATTGCCAAAAACTCCGCATCCAAGGCCCCGCCCACTTCCAGCCCGGCGTCGTCCTCCGCGGCGAGGTCCGCTTCCACAATCCCTCCGCCACCTCCGCCCCCATCCCCGCCGGGACCTATGCCGATGGCGACTACCACTTATCCCCCTAAAAAATCATGACCTGTTCCCTAAGTTACGCAGCAGGAACGAGTTAGAAATCGATGGCTTCGGCTTATCCCAGCGCCAGTGACCTCGCCAATGGCGGCCCCTCCGCCCGGTAAGGGCCGCGCATCCCAGCCCAGGGCAACGCCCTGGGTTGGCCAAGGCCCCGCGTTCTGAAGGAACGCCGCATGGCGACGCGCGGCGGGCGCAGGCCTCTCATCCACCGCGCGGCGGTGCTCCTTCAGAGCACACCGGTTTACCGCCAACCATTTACCCAGGGCCTTGCCCTGGGCTGGTATGCAAAGCCCCCTTGGGGCTTGGGCAAGGCCAATGACTTGGCCTTGCGCCGATAGCCAGGGTCATGGCGGCGCCTCCAGCGATCGCGCTGCGCCAGCGCGTGACGCCCCGATCCCGATCGGCCGCGCCGGTTCTTTGCTGGAAAAGGGCGCAGCGCGGCCCACCGATTAGGTCGCCCCTTCAGAGCTCAATTCGCTTTTGGACCGGATACCCAAGGCGTTGCCCTCGGCTGGCGTAGGCCGCGCCGTTGGCGCTCTCCAACCGCACCCCGCCGGGGCATCCCATGCCATCCCATGCCATCCCATGCCATCCCCTGCCATCCCCTGCCATCCCCTGCCATCCATGCCATCCATGCCATCCATGCCATTCCCTGCCGTTCCATGCCATTCCCTGCCGTTCCATGCCATCCGTGCCATCTCAGGGCAACGCCCTGGTTTTCTGCGCCCCAACGGGGCGCCATTCCTCAGCCCAGGGCAACGCCCTGGGTCTCTTTACCACCAAAGAAATGAAAGCCCTGTAGGGGCGCCACAAGTCAACTCAAACCGCATCCCCCGCTCCCAACAATAAAAAAACGGAGCAACCGCTCCCAGGTCATGGGCGCCTCGTGGCACCCTGCGGCGCGCCCCCGCCCGACGGGCGGGTCCACCATCCGCGATGCGGTGATGCTTTTTGACAACGAAAAGGGCTCGCCCAACGGGGTGAGCTTCTTGATGCCAGAAAAAACCGCTCAGCCCCGGTCCTTATCTCCTAAAAGGGTCCCCTGGTCCCCGTTCAACTCCGGCTTTGGGGCTTATCGGCTGCACGCATAAACCCAGTCGGCAAATGGGCCCCCTCGTGCAGTCGCCTTTTCCGCCCCGGCCGGGACCCTGCAAATCGCCGTGGATGGACCTCGCTCGCAAAAAAAGCCGCCACCCCCTCGCGGGAGCGGCGGTTTTTTCAGGTCGACGGGGCTTTTTCAGGCGGGGGCTCCGGCGAGGCCGCCAGGAAGGGCCTCTCCGGCGCTCTCGTCGCGGGCGCCGCTGGCGTCTGGCACCGCGGGGGGCATCGGGGGCATGGGGGGCTTAGAGCGCGGGGGATTGA
>CANHIJ010000076.1 GCA_947460575.1 Verrucomicrobiales bacterium
AAACGTGGGGCTCCGGGGCCTTGGCTACCCCAGGGCCTTGCCCTGGGCTGAGGAATGCAGCCCCGTTGGGGCTCAGAAAACTAGGGCGTTGCCCGGTGTGGACCGGATGGAGAGCCCCAACGGGGCTTGGCATACCAGCCCAGGGCAACGCCCTGGGTAGAATGGGCCGCAAACCGGTGCGCTCTGAAGGAGCGCCGCATCGCGGTGAATGAGGCCCGCGCCCGCCGCGCGTCGCCATGCGGCGTTCCTTCAAAACGTGGGGCTTCGGGGCCTTGGCTACCCCAGGGCCTTGCCCTGGGCTGGTATGCGGTGCCCCTACAGGGCAGCGGCGCCGCCATTGGCGGGGTCATTAGCGTTGAGGCAGGCCGAAGCCCTCGGCTTCCAGATCGTTCCTGCTCTGAAACTTGCGCAAGAGTTACTGACCCAGGAGGTTTAGGGTTCAAAAAATTGAAGGCCGTGGGCCTGGCAACTGTGCTGAACCCCGAGGCCTCCCCATCGACTTCTGGGCTCTGTTCCCTCTCTGGGTGGGCCACCGTCCCCAAAGAACCGCCCCCGCCCTCGCCGACGGCGGGAGCGGGAGCGGGCAGCGCGACACCGCCAACCTTTTGAGTCAGCGTGCGGCACGCCGAACGATATAGTGCTTGGGGGGCGGAAGCCACCTTAGGAAGCGCCCCCCAAACCCTGAATTGCTGCTAGAAATCGACGTCGTCTTCTTCGTACTTGCCACCGCGCCGACCTCCCCCATTGCCGCCGCCCTCTTCAAAGTCGCGGCCGCCACCTCCCCGAGAATTCGCTGGGCGAGGCCCACTGCGCGGCTGATCGTACCCGCCGCGGTTGGGCGCGCCGCCTCCTCCGCTCCGCGGAGGAGAGCTTCCCCGGGGCGGACCAGAGGACTCCCGCGGGCGCTCCATCGGCGCTTCGCCCCCGTCCGAACCCTCGGCGGGCCCGATGCGCCAGGCGCTCAGGCTGACGTAGTACTTCCCGTTGTTTTCGTTTCCGCGGATCTCAAATCCCACCTTGACGCGCTGCCCTGGGCGGAACCGCTCCAGCAGGGCCACTTTGTCCTTCACAAATTCCATTTTGATATCCTGGGGATACCGATCATCTCCCGAAGTGATGACAAACTCGCGCTTCGTAAAGCCACTGCCAAACGTCATGATGTCCATGATGACCTTGATGGTCCCTTCTATTTCGTATCCCATTGCGATTATTTCTGCGTGAGGGTTAGCTTGCTCCCGCTGCGCATAGATCGCCTCTCTCCGGCCAGATGGCAATCCACTTCTTCCGTCAGGAGCAAAAATTTCCGCCCCATCTCCGGCCTCGGATTCCTCCTTGTTGCCCGCCCCCGCGCCCGCCATATTTTCGTTGATTCTGCAGCATGTCAGGTCCCTCGCCCTTCTCCCCCGCCTCCCTCCCCGGGCTGCCTGCGCCCCTCTGTGGCCAGGCCTGGGCCTGCCTCGATTTGCCAGGCCATCCGGACCGCCGCATTGAAGCCCGCGGGCCCTTCCTCGCGGCCGCGCTGCCCCCACCCGACCGCCTCGCTTTTTACGTCAACGACTTCGCCCTCACTGACCCCTTCCCCTGGCAAATCCCCACCCAAATCGGCTCCGCGAGCCCCTCCGCGCCGCCTCCCCTGGCTTCGCCCCTGCCCACCTGCTGGCCGCCTCCCGACCGCGCCCTCTTCGAATCCGTCTTCCGGGATTGCATGAAAGCGATTCGCCAGCGCCGCCTCCTCAAAATTGTCCCCGTCAGCTCGGTCTCCGCCACCGCCACGGCCCATCCCGCCCGCGCCCTCCACGCACTTCTCCACCCCAGCCGCATCGCCGGCATGGGCCACGCCGCCGCCTGGAGCAATGGCCAAAACGGCTTCGCCACCATCACCCCAGAAGTCCTCTTTGAGTTGTCCGGCACCCGCCTCACCACCATGGCCCTCGCCGGCACCGCCGACGCCCAGCACGAAGCCGACCTCCGCCAGGCCCCCACTCTGGCCCGCGAGCATGAAATCGTCGTCGACGAACTCCACCGCCGCCTCGCCAGCCTGGGCCGCGTCCACCTCAGCCCCAAGGAAGTCGTTCCCCTCGGCACGGTCCGCCACCTGCGCACCACCCTCACGGTCGACCTCCCCCTGGCGCCCCAAGGCCAAGCGCTCCACGACCTCATCCACCTCCTCCACCCCACTCCGGCCCTCGGCATTTCCCCGCGCAATCCCGATACCCTGGCGCAATTGAGCGAGTGCCGCGACCGCTGCCGCGTCCCCGCCGCCTTTGGCGCCCCCTGCGGCGTGGCCTGGCCGGGGGGCGCGGTCTTCCTCGTCGCCATCCGCGGGGTCTTTTGGGAAAACCACACCCTCCACCTCCCTGCAGGCGGCGGCCTCGTCGCTGGCAGCGTCTTGGACAACGAATGGGCTGAACTCGAACTCAAGCGCAACTGGGTTCGCCACGCCTTCCAACTCCATCCGGCACATGCCTGAAACCGCTCCCCTCACTTCTTCCGAGGTCCTCCTCCCCACCCTCGCGCTCCAAGCCCTTCTTGCCGACGCGGGAGTCCGCGAATGCGTGATCTGCGCCGGCGCCCGCAACAGCGCCCTCCTCGTCCTCCTTGCCGCAGTTCCCGGCCTCCGCCTCTGGCACCACTTCGAAGAACGCGCCGCCGCCCACTTCGCGCTCGGCCGCATCCTCGACCACGAGCGCCCCGTCGCCGTCGTCACTACCTCGGGCACCGCCGCCGCGGAACTCCTCCCCGCCCTCATCGAAGCTTACTACCAGGGCCTCCCCCTCATCGCCCTCACCGCCGACCGCCCCCTTCCCTACCGCGGTTCCGGAGCCCCTCAGGCCATCGAGCAGGCCAACCTCTTCGGCCCCTATGCCGACCCCGCCCTCGACCTCACCTGCCTCGACCAGGCCCCAGCCCAACTTGCCGCGCTGCAAACCTGGGCGCGGCGCGGCCCCCTCCACCTCAACCTCTGCCTCGAAGAACCCACCGCCGCCGCGCTGCCCGCCCTCCGCCGCGCCGGGGCCGCCCTCCTTGTCCCCCCCGACGCGGCGGCGGCGGCTCCCCCTCCTGATCTCCTCCCAAGCCTTCCGCCGCGCCCCCTCCTCCTCCTCGGCGACCTCCTCCCATCCGAGCGCGCCGCCGCCGAGCAATTCGCCCTCTCCCTGCAAGCTCCCGTCTATGCCGAAGCCTCCTCCGGCCTGCGCGAATCCCCCGCCCTGCAGCCCTATCTCATTGCCGGGGGAGATGCCGCCCTAGCGCAAACCCCACACCGCTCCGTCATTCGCCTCGGCGGCGTCCCCTCCTGCCGCTTCTGGCGCGACCTCGAAACCCAAACCCAACTCCCCGTCTTTAACTTCACCCGCAGCGGCCATCCCGGCCTCGCCCGCCCCAGCCAGGTTTTTCCCCTGCACTCCCTGCCCGCGCCCGCGCCCGTTCCCGTTTCCATGGTTTGCGCCCCTCCTTCCGCCTGGGCTTTGGCCCTCGACGCCTGCCTCGCCCGCCACCCCACCTCGGAGCCCGCCCTGGTTCGCCACTGCTCCACCCTGATTCCCCGCGGCGCCCGCGTCTTCACCGGCAATAGCCTCGCCATCCGCCAGTGGAACCTCGCCGCCGACCGCGCCCTCCCCCACCACGCCCGCGCCCTCCGCGGCGCCAACGGCATCGAGGGCAATCTCTCCGCCTTCCTCGGCCTCGCCGCCGATGCCCCCGAAGCCTGGGCCCTCGTCGGCGACCTCACCGCCCTCTACGACCTCGCCGCCCCCTGGGTTCTCCCCCAAATGCCTGGCCCCCGCCTCCGCATCGTCGTAATCCAAAACGCCGGAGGCAAAATCTTCTCCCGGCTCCCTTCCCTCCGCGGCCTCTCCCCCTTCGAGCGCCAACTGATGGAAAATCCCCACCACATCTCCCTGGTCGGCTGGGCTGCCCAGTGGGGCCTTGCCCACCGCGTCCACCGCGGCCCCTTCCCGGCCGACCCCGACCTCCCCCACCGCGCCGTGATCGAGCTCCACCCCGACCCCGCCGCCACCGAAGCCTTTTGGCAAGACTGGGCGGCCTCGGCCCCCGCCGCGCCTCCCCCATGATCCACGCCCTCCACGGCAATTTCGGACAACCCTCCGACTGGCGCGCGGCCTTCCCTCCCGGCCTCCCCTCCCATGCCTGGCCCCTTTGGGAAATCCGGCGCCACCACCCCGAGGCCCGCTCACTTGACGGCTTCGCCCGCTGGTTCAACCACCAAGTCGCCGCCCTCCCGGCGGACGGGCCCCGCGTCCTCGCCGGCTACTCCCTCGGGGGCCGCCTCGCCCTCCACGTCCTCCAAGACCAACCCCGCCTCTGGCAAGGCGCCCTCCTCATCTCCGCCCACCCCGGCCTCTCCTCCCCCGCCCAGCGCGCTGACCGCCTCGCCCATGATGCCGCCTGGCAAAAGCGCGCCCTCGCCCTCCCCTGGCCCGCCCTCCTCTCCGCCTGGAATGCCCAGCCAGTCCTGCAATCCTCCGCCCCACCGCCTCCCCCGCCTTCCGAAGACTGGCGCCCCGAAATCGCCAGCGCCTTTCTCGACTGGTCCCTCGGCGCCCAGGCCGACCTCCTCTCCGCCTGGCTCCGCGGTGCCCCTCCCGTGGCCCTCCTCTGCGGCGCCGCCGATGCCAAATTTGCCGCCCTGGCCCAATCCCTAGCCCACCGCCTGCCCGGCGCCACCCTTGCTGCCCTCCCCGACTGCGGCCACCGCCTCCTCGCAGAAGCCCCCTGCGCCGTCCAAAAAATCCTCGCCGCCCTCCACGCCTCGCCCCCTTCAAGCCCCTAAAAAACCCGGACACCGCTCAGGGTGGCCGGGCTTTCAAGGGCTGAGCAGGAAACTTAAAATTCCCGCCCCGCGAAAAAACTCAGAGGCTCTTCTTCAACACCGAGGACGGAGTGAACCGCACGCTCTTCGAAGCCTTGATATTCATCGCGGCTCCGGTCTTCGGATTGCGTCCCTTGCGCGCTTTGCGCTGCGCCACCTTAAATGTCCCAAACCCAATAATCTGCACCCCTGCCTTGTCCTTCTTCACGCCCTTGGCGATCGCGTCGAGCACCGTCGCCACCGCGTCGGCCGCCTGGCGCTTGGTCGTTTCCGCACCGTAAGATTTTTGTACCGCTTCAATGAGTTCAGCTTTGTTCATCTGTTATAGTTAGGTATTTCGTTTTGCATGTCCCTCCCGGCCGGGGGAAAGCCCGGGGCATGTCTCATAATTAGGAAGCCTCTAATTCCAAGTCAAATAGTATGATTGGTAAATGTTATAATAATTTTACCGCCCTTTCCCCTTAAATTTGTGCCAATTTGCCCCATGCTGCTCCCTCCCCCCTTCCTCCTGCGCCAGCCCCAAATTCCTTCCAGCGCCTACATCGCCCCCAATGCGACGCTCATCGGGGACGTCACCATCGGCCACCAAGCGAGCGTCTGGTTTGGCGCCGTGCTGCGCGGCGACATCAACCGCATCGCCCTCGGCGACCGCTCAAATGTCCAAGACGGGAGCGTCCTGCACCTGTCCGCGGAGCGCGCCTGCCTCATCGGCAGCGACGTCACGGTCGGCCACATGGCCATGCTGCACGCCTGCACGATCGGCAACGAGGTCCTCATTGGCATGGGCGCCATCCTGCTCGACGGCGTGGAAATCGGCGACCGCTGCATCATCGGCGCCGGCGCCCTCGTCACCCAAAACCAGAAAATCCCCTCCGGCTCCCTGGTGCTGGGCTCGCCTGCCAAGGTGGTGCGCGCCCTCACGGAAGAGGAACAAGACGGCATCAAGGCCTGGGCCGACCGCTACGTGGCCCTCATCCCCCACTACCTGGCCCTCGCGCCCCGCTGAGCCCCGCCCCGCTCAATCCTCCGGCAAGGGCTTGTCCTTGGTTTCCGGCGCGAACAGCACCGCGATCATTCCCACCAGGAAAATGGAGCACATCGCCATCGCCGAATACCGGTAGGGCAGCGGCTTTTCGTACCCCCCAAAAACGTCCTGCGTCAGCTTGGCCGAATAAAAACTCCCCGCGGCCGCCGCAAAGCGTCCCAAATTGTAGCAAAACGACGTCCCCGTGCTGCGCAGCCGACCCGGAAAAAGCTCCGGCAGATAGATCGCAAATCCTGCAAAGGGCCCCAACTGGGCCGCGCCCATCAAGGGCATCATCCAATAGGCATCCATCGGCGTGCTCATCTTCCAATACACCAAAAACGTCACCACCATCGCCGCCGCAAAGCCTACCAAAAACGCCAGCCGCCGTCCCACCGCCTGCACCAGCTTGGTAAACAGCCACATCCCCACCGCCGCCCCCAACATATTCAACAGGTAAGCCCAATTCTTGGCTTCTTCGATCGGCAGCTTGGTCGCCGCATCCAAGGCCTTGCGCGCCGCCACCCAGGCCTCCGACTGCGGCGCCGCCGCCTGCAGTTTCGCCACCAAGCTAGGCTCCGCCAATGATTCAAAGTGCGTCTTAAACACCGCGCTCTGCAGGTCCACCGCATATTCCCCAATCGCCCACAGCCCCACCACCCCCGTGGACGCAATCAGCGTACCCACCACCAAATTCTTGCGCCAACGGCGATCAGCCAGCAAATTAAAATACGGCGTCAACAAATGCCCCTGCGGCAAGCGCCCTTCCACCCGCAACTTTAACCAGGAATCCGGCTCCCGCAGCTTCTTGCGGGTCAACAATACCAAACAAGCCGGCAGCACCCCCACCAAAAACATCCAGCGCCATCCCTCCCCAGGCACAATCACCTGGCTGGCCTGCAACTTGTCCACGGCCATCTTCACCGCCACCGCCGACACATTTCCCACCGTCGACAACACTTGCAGCAAACCCAAACACTGCACCCGCGCCCCCGCGGGCACCGTCTCCGCAATCAGCGCCACCGCCAAGCCAAACACCCCGCCCACTCCCAAGCCCGTCAAAAATCGGCAAATTGCAAAATCAATCTCGTTGTGGCTGAAATAGCTGATCCCCGTGAAAAAAGAGTAAATCAAAATCGTCAGGGTCAACATCCGCGCCCGCCCGTACCGGTCCCCCAGCGACCCAAACACCAACCCCCCAATCCCCCAGCCAATCAAAAACCACGCCGTCACCACCTTGCCAAACGCCTGCACATCCACATCCGAAGGCGGCTTCTCCATCAGCGATGCCAACGCCGGAACCCGTGCTAACGAAAAAATCCGCTGGTCTAAACAATCAAAAAACCAAGCCGCCGAGGCCACCAGAAACACAAACCAGTGATAGAGGGTCAGCTCCTTCCACCAGGGAAGTCCAGCAGGCGCGTTAACAGAAGAGGGGGCAGTCATAAAGCAAGTAGCCAGGTCTAAGCCTGCGGCTTGGGCGCTATCTCAGCCCATCCCTGGGCTTTTGGCCAGGGGTTTTTCCATTGCATCCGCCCCTCGCAGCCTTTTGTTCCCTCCAAGCACCGTGTCGTCTCTTCCCCCGCCCCCTCTCCTCGTCCGCTGGGTCGGCCGCCTCACCTTCGCCCAAGGCCTCGCCATGCAGGAAGCCCTCGTCGCCCGCCACCTCGCCGGAGATGCCCCCGATACGCTCCTCCTCCTCGAACACGACCCCGTCTACACCATCGGCCGCACCCTCGACCGCTCCAGCCTCGGCGACCCCGCCCTCCTCCCCGCCCCCCTGGTCGAAATCGGCCGCGGCGGCCAAGCCACCTGGCACGGCCCCGGCCAACTCGTCGGCTACCCCATCCTCAACCTCGCCCGCTACGGTCAAGACCTCCACCACTACCTTCGCGCCCTCGAAGAAGCCCTCATTGTCGGCTCCCGCGCCCTCGGCGTCTCCGCCCAGCGCTGCCCCGGCCAAACCGGCGTCTGGGCCACCCCCCAGCGCAAACTCGCCAGCATCGGCGTCGGCGCCCGGCGCTGGATCTCCATGCACGGCTTCGCCCTCAACGTCTCCGGCGACCTCCAAGGCTTCGCCGCCATCACTCCCTGCGGCCTCTCCGGCATCTCCATGTCCTCCCTCGCCCGCGAAGGCGCCCCCCCGCTCACCGTAGAAGCCGCCGCCGCCCACTTCGCCCCCTTCCTCGCCACCGCCCTCGCCGCCCTCGCCTCCTCCCCCCCAGCACCATGCCCGACATCACCCGCGAAACCCTCATCGACGCCCTAGAGCAAATCGCCACCCTCCTCGAGCTCAAAGGCGAAAACCCCTTCAAAATCCGCGCCTACCGCAGCGGCGCCGAAGTCGTCCGCACCTTCCCCGGCGACCTCCTCCTCCTCGCCCGCAACCAACAACTCGACGGCATCAAGGGCCTCGGCGAGGCCCTCCGCGACAAACTCCACACCCTCGCCGCCACCGGCTCCCTCCCCTTCCTCGAGGAACTCAAAGCCGAATTCCCCAGCTCCCTCTTCGACCTCTTCGACATCGCCGGCCTCGGCCCCAAAAAAGTCGCCGCCCTCTACCGCGAACTCGGCGTCGCCTCCATCCCCGACCTCCAGCGCGCCTGCGATGACGGCTCCCTGGCCCAACTCCCCGGCTTTGGCCCCAAATCTGCCGCCAATCTCCACGAAGCTATCCAAGCCCGCGCCGCCTTCGCCGATACCTTCCGCCTCGACCAAGTCGCCCCCGCCGCCCGCGAAATCCTCGACTACCTCCGCCAACACCCCGACACCTCCCGCGCCGAAGTCGCCGGCAGCTTCCGCCGCGGCAAGGAAACCGTCCACGACCTCGATTTCCTCGTCACCACCCCCCACCCCCAAGCCATCACCGAGGCCTTCATCGCCCCTCCCTGGGTCCAATCGGTCATCGCCTCCGGCCCCACTAAAACTTCCGTCCGCCTCCACAGCGGCGTCCAATGCGACCTCCGCACCGTCTCCAACGCCGAGTTCCCCTTCGCCCTCGCCTACTTCACCGGCAGCAAAGAACACAATATCCAACTCCGCGCCCGCGCCCTCAAACTCGGGTGGACCCTCAACGAATACCGCTTCTCCCCCACCTCCCCCACTTCTCCGCCCCCTCCCCAGGACCTCTTCGAGGAAGCCGAAATCCACCGCGCCCTCGGCCTCGATTTCATCGAACCCGCCCTCCGCGAAGGCTCCGGCGAAATCGAAGCCGCCGAAGCCCACACCCTCCCCCGCCTCGTCGAACTCGACAACCTCCGCGGCACCTTCCACAACCACACCACCGCCAGCGACGGCCACGCCTCCCTCCGCGAAATGGCCGAAGCCGCCCAAGAACTTGGCCTCCAATACCTCGGCATCGCCGACCACAGCCACTCCTCTTTCCAAGCCAACGGCCTCGACGAAACCCGCCTCCGCCACCAAATCGCCGAAATCCGCGCCCTCAATGCCGAGTTCGCCCCCCACTTCCAACTCCTCGCCGGCTCCGAAGTCGACATCCTCAAAGACGGCTCCCTGGACTTCCCCGACGACCTCCTCGCCGAACTCGACTACGTCGTCGCCAGCGTCCACAGCTCCTTCTCCCTTCCGGAAGCCGAAATGACCGCCCGCATCCTCCGCGCAGTTCAGAACCCCTACGTCACCATCCTCGGCCACCTCACCGGCCGCCTTCTCCTCAAGCGCCCCTCCTACCCCCTCGACATCCCCACCATCCTCGACGCCTGCGCCGCCAACGGCACCATCATCGAACTCAACGCCAACCCCCACCGCCTCGACCTCGACTGGCGCTGGTGGCGCCTCGCCAAGGAAAAAGGCGTCCGCTGCGCCATCAACCCCGATGCCCACACCGTCCACGGCCTCCAAGACCTTTGGTATGGCATGCAAATCGCCCGCAAAGGCTGGCTCACCCGCAGCGACGTCGTCAATTGCCTCCCCCTCTCAAAAATCGCCGCCGCCCTCGCCCACAAGCGCGCCCCCTCAGCCCATCCCTAATCCCGCCCCCCGAGGACCGGTCTTGCATCCCCCCGGCCCCAGCTTAGCCTCCGCTTCATGATGCGCTATGTGGAATCGCTTTGGCTGCTGCTCTTCCTCGCGGGCTTGCTCCTCCTCGGCCTCTTTGGCACTTGGGCCGAAACCACCCCCTTCTGGTACGGCGCCTCCCTCGTCGCCCTGTCCGGCATTGGCGCCCTGCTTTCCCGCCAAACCCGCCCCCCAGAGTCCATCGGCTACAAATCCATCGCCGCCGTGCTCGTCCTCGGCCTCTACCTGGGCTGGCGCGGCTTCACCTCGGAGGTCCGCTACCTGGCGCGCCAAGACCTCGCCTTCGCCGCCACCGCCCTGCTCACCTACGGATTGGTCGCCCTCCGCTTCACCAGCCCCCGCGCCCGCCTCGCCCTCCTCGCCACCCTCTTCCTCCTCATCGCCGGCAACACCGGCCTCGGCCTCTACCAGTACTTCGAAGATCCCCGCACCTCCATCTTTCTCCCCTTCGGCCTCAAGCGCGGCGCCGAAGTCTCCGCCGGAGGCTTTTTCGAAAGCGGCAACCATCTCGCGGGCTTCCTGACCCTCGCTGGCCTCCCCCTCCTCGGCGTGGCCCTCCTCGGCCGCGGCCTCCCCTCCCTCCTGCGCGCCGCTGCCGCCCTCGGCTTCCTCCTCGCCGCCACCGGCGTCGCCTTCTCCACCAGCCGCGGCGGCGCCCTCGGCTTCTTCGCCGCCACCGCCCTCCTCCTCCTCCTTGCCGCGCTCTCCCCACCCCGCCGCCCCCGCGCCCTCGGCCTGCTCGCCGCCGCCCTCCTCGCCCTCGCCGCGCTCGCCGCCTTCACCCTCCGCAAATCCCTCGGCCAAACCGCCCAACTCAGCTCCCTCAACGGCCGCCAAGCCCTTTGGGACGCCGCCCTCGAACAGTGGCAAACCTCCCCCCTCATCGGCACCGGCGCCCGCAGCTACGAATACATGGAGCGCGGCTTCCGTACCCTCGAAACCCACTGGATGAACTCCGCCGGTCAAGTCGATGCCCAATTCGCCCACAACGACTACCTCCAAACCCTCGCCGACTACGGCCTCATCGGCCTCAGCCTCGCCCTCCTCGCCGCCGCCATCCACGCCGCCCGCGCCCTCGCCGCCCTCTGGCGCCACTCCTCCCCTGCCCTCCCCCCGCACGCCAACGGCCTCGCCCCAGCCCTCGCCGCCGGCTCTCTCGCCGCCCTCGTCGGCGCCATGCTCCAAGCCCTCGTCGAATTCAACCTCCACATCGGCATCAACGCCGTCATGACCGCCCTGGTGCTCGCCCTCATGGCCACCCCAGGTTTCCTCGCCTCCTCAGCTCCGCCCAAACCCCAGCTCATCCCCCCGCCCAAACCCCGAGTCGGCGCCCACATCTCCGGCCCCCGCCTCGCCCTCAGCGCCCTCCTCGCCGCCCTCGCCCTCGTCTTCCTCGAAGCCGCTTCGCGCCTCGCCCCCGCCGACCTCGCCTTCCACCAGGGCCGCAAACAAGCCACCCTCGCCATCGACCTCCCCGACCTCATCGCCACCAGCGGCACCCTCCAGCGCGCCACCTCCCTCGACCCCGATAACCCCCAAGCCTGGTACCTCCGCGGCCTCGCCGCCCTCCAAATCGCCAGCCAAACCAACTCGAAATACGCCGCCCCCTTTTACCAAACCGCCCTCGCCCAACTCCAACAATCCCTCGCCCTCTACCCCCAAAACCCCTACGCCGCCTCCCAAGCCGGCAGCGTCGCCGGATACCTCGGCCAACTCCCCCTCGCCGACCTCTACTTCCACTCCGCCCTCCGCTGGGGCCTCAATATCCAAAGCGTCAACGAACTCTACGGCGACCACCTCATCCGCCGCCAGGACTACTACCAGGCCATCGGCTACCTCATCTCCGCCCTCCACCTCAGCGGCGATCCCGACACCCGCGCCAACCTCGAGCGCAAAGTCAAACTCTGCCTCGCCAAACTCAAACAACAGGGCCGCACCGCGCCCCCTGAGGCCTTCACCACCCCCTAAACCCACGCCCCCGTCCGCCATTGCACCTCGCCCCCACCTGCGCAGAAATGCCAGGTGATCTTTTTGGCTGAATACCTCCACCGCCTCGACCCAGTCCTTCTGCGCCTCACCGACAGCATCCAGCTCCGCTGGTACGGCCTCGCCTACGTAGCCGGCTTCGCCGTCGGCTGGGCGCTCCTGGTCCGCTGGGCCCGCCGCGGCATCGGCGAGCTCAAGGAGGCAGAAGTCGCCGACTTCATCACCTACGCCGCCCTCTTCGGCGTCCTCCTCGGCGGCCGCCTTGGCTACATGCTCCTCTACGCCCGCGACGCCTTCCTCGCCGACCCCCTCAGCTTCTTCCGCATCGCCGGCGGCGGCATGGCCAGCCACGGCGGTATCGCCGGCCTCTTCTTCTTCACCCTCTACTACGCCCGCCGCCACCACCGCTCCTGGACCGGCCTCGGCGACAACCTCGTCTGCGCGGCCCCCATCGGCCTCTTTTTTGGGCGCCTCGCCAATTTCATCAACGGCGAACTCTACGGCCGACCCTCCTCCGTCCCCTGGGCCATGAAATTCCCCGAGGAAGCCACCCGCTGGACCCTCGACTCCCCAGACCCCGCCCTCGCCGAAAAAGCCTTCGCCGTCCGCGACCTCGCCCTCGCCCACGGCGCTACCCCGGAAAACTGGCCCGACCAAATCCTCCCCCTCTCCCGCCACCAAGACGCCTTCGCCGAAGCCCTCCGCCCCCTCCTCACCGCGCGCCACCCCTCTCAACTCTACGCCGCCGCCCTCGAAGGCCTCGTCCTCTTCGCCCTCCTCTTCGCCGTCCGCGAAAAATGGCCCCGCGCCCCCCACGGCCTCCTCACCGGCCTCTTCTTCATCGCCTACGCTGCCCTCCGCATCCTCGACGAACAATTCCGCGAACCCGACCGCCACATCTACGGCTTCACCGAAGGCCAATTCTACTCTCTCTTCATGATCCTCATCGGCGCCGCCTTCCTCCGCTTCGCCTTCCGCTCCCGCCCCTCCTCTTCCCCCTAATCGCGGCCCCTTCGGCTGCCCCCCCTTCCCCTCATGATTCAGGCCTCCTTCGAAAAAACCGGCGCCGGCAAACTCCCCGTCTACGTCATCGGTCACCAAAACCCTGACACCGACGCCATCTGCTCCGCCATTGGCTGCGCCGAACTCCTCCGCCTCACCCGCTACCCCGACGCCGTCGCCGCTTGCTGCGGCGGCCTCAACCCCCGCACCCGCTGGGTCCTCGAACGCGCCGGCCTCGACGCCCCCCACCTCATCATGGACCTCCGGCCCACCGCCGAAACCATTTGCCGCGCCGACGTCATCCGCGCCAGCGAACACGAAACCTTCCTCGACGTCTACCAACGCATGGAGCGCGCCCAAGTCCGCACCATCCCCATCGTCGACGCCGTCGGCCACGTCACTGGCCTCGCCAGCATTCAAGACCTCCTCAAACTCCTCCTCCACAACGTCGAGGACAAAACCGAAGCCCGCCGCGTCCGCACCACCCTCGCCAACATGGCCCGCACCCTCGAAGGCCACATCGCCTGCGGCTCCGACCTCGACTCCGAAATCGATTTCATCCTCACCGTTAGCGCCTCCAGCGAAGAAACCGTCGAAGACCGCCTCCACGAATACCCCCGCCACCAACTCGTCGTCGTCGTCGGCGACCGCCCCGAAGTCCACCGCATGGCCCTCGACGTCAAAGTCCGCGCCATCGTCCTCACCGGCGGCGCCCACATGACCCCCGACCTCCTCGAGCGCGCCACCCGCGAAGGCTGCGCCGTCCTCTCCTGCCACCACGACACCGCCAGCACCACCCAACTCATCCGCTGCTCCCGCCGCATCGCTGACGCCGTCGACCGCTCCTTCAAATCCTTCGGCGCCAAAACCCACATCGCCCACCTCCGCAGCGAAATCCAACACACCCCCCAATCCCTCTTCCCCGTCGTCCGCGAAGACTCCGGCCAACTCGTCGGCGTCTTCTCCAAATCCGACCTCCTCGAACCCCCCCGCCAACGCCTCGTCCTCGTCGACCACAACGAACTCTCCCAAGCCGTCCCCGGCGCCGCCGACGCCAATATCCTCGAAGTCCTCGACCACCACCGCCTCAGCGGCAACCTCGTCTCCCGCGAACCCATCCGCTTCATCAACGAACCCGTCGGCTCCACCTGCACCATCGTCGCCCGCCTCTTCCAACTCTCCAGCCTCCGCCCCTCCCCACCCGTCGCCCTCTGCCTCTGCGCCGGCCTCATCAGCGATACCCTCAACCTCACCTCCCCCACCACCACCAACACCGACCGCGACGTCCTCAGCTGGCTCGCCGGCCAAGCCGGTATCGTGGTCGCCGAATTCTCCCGCGACTTCTTTGCGGCCGGCTCCCTCCTCCGCTCCTCCCCCGCCGAGGTCATCCTCAACACCGACCGCAAAGAATTCCTCGAAAACGGCTGGTCCATCAGCATCAGCCAAATCGAAGAACTCAGCCTCGAACACTTCGAAAGCCGCGCCGACGACCTCCGCCAAGCCCTCGCCGCCCTCGCCCAACACCGCAAAAGCGACTTCGCCTGCCTCATCGTCACCGACATCACCCGCCACTACAGCCTCCTCCTCACCACCGGCAGCCAATCCGTCGTCGACGAAATCGATTTCCCCCACCTCGCCCCCGACCTCTTCGAAATGGACGGCATCGTCAGCCGCAAAAAACAGTTCTTCCCCTTCATCTGCCGCGTCCTCGCCCGCGCCAATAAAGCCTAAGCAATACCTGCAATCCCCGGCCCCCCAGCCTCGTATCTCCCCGCAGCACCCCCTCTTCCGCCCCTAGATCCTCCCCCCCCTCAAAAAAACCCATGATCCTTCAACTCGGTTCCCGCATCGCCGGCTCGGTCGACCCCCGCCTCCTCGGCACCATGGCGTGGAATTTCGGATTCAAAGGCGCCCGCTCCGTCCACCTCTTCAAACAACGCCTTAAAAAAGGCATCGTCTTCCCCCCCTTCCTCTACCTCAGCATCATCAACAGCTGCAACCTCCGCTGCCAAGGCTGCTGGGTCGACGTCGACTCCCCCCGCAACCTCATCGAACTCGACGAACTCAACCGCCTCGTCAACGACGCCCGCGAACATGGCAATAGCTTCTTCGGCATCCTCGGCGGCGAACCCTTCCTCCACCCCGGCCTCTTCGACTTCCTCGCCCAACACCCCGACTGCTACTTTCAGATCTTCACCAACGGCCAGATGATCACCGAAAAGGCCGCCCAAAAACTCCGCCAACTCGGCAATTGCACCCCCCTCGTCAGCATCGAAGGCACCAACCAAGCCAGCGACCTCCGCCGCGGCAGCAAAGACGTCCTCAACCGCACCCTCCGCGGCCTCCGCAACTGCCTCGACCAAAAACTCCTCACCGGCGTCGCCACCAGCCTCTGCCAAACCAATATCGACGACCTCCTCACCGAAAAATGGCTCCACCGCCTCATCGACTGGGGCGTCCACTACACCTGGTACCACACCTACCGCCCCGTCGGCCCCAAAATCTCCCCCGAATTAGCCCTCCGCCCCGACCAACTCGTCCGCGTCCGTAAATTCGTCGTCGAACAGCGCGCCAAAACCCCCATCGCCCTCATCGACGCCTACTACGACCACCAAGGCCAAGCCCTCTGCCCCATGGCCACCGGCATCAGCCACCACGTCAGCCCTCGCGGCCACATCGAACCCTGCCCCATCATCCAGTTCGCCAAAGAAAATATCCACGACTCCCGCGGCATCTACGACCTCCTCACCACCTCCGCCTTCCTCAAAGACTTCCGCCAAGTCAGCGCCCAACACTCCCGCGGCTGCATCGTCCTCGAACGCCCCGACCTCGTCCAACAACTCGCCGAAAAACACGGCGCCCTCGACACCACCATCCGCCGCACTGCCATCGCCGAACTCCAAACCATGGTCCCACGCTCCAGCCAAGACCTCCCCGGCCAAGAAATCCCCGAAAAACACTGGATGTACCGCCTCGCCAAAAAATACTTCTTCAACGACTTCGGCGTCTACCCCAAACAAGCCTCATAGGCACGGCGCGCGACCTCATCCCGCTCGCCCACGCCCAACCCTTTCCCCACCGCCACCGGCTTTGTGCAGATCTTCATTCAAGCCCGTCCGCCCCGGCGCAGCACATCGTAAATCAGTTTCTCCCAATGGCTGGGGAAAATGTCCCAAGCGCCCTTAAAACTGAGAAGGGCTAGCGGTGGTGATCATGGCCAAGTGAGGCGCCCATGGCCCGGGGAGGCGGGACTCCGGTTTTTCCCTTTTGGGATACCAGGGAACGCCGTCGGTTTCGGCGTTAGGACGCCCCTACAGGACTTCAATTCTTTTGCGCTGACAAAACCCTGGGCTGGCCTAGGGCGCCCCTACCGGGCTTGAATTCCTTTGGCGCTGCCCCCCCAACCTGGGGCGCATATACCTGCCCCGCTGGGCGCCAGATGCTCGCCCGGCTAGGGCGCCCGATGCGTGCCCTGCTGGGGCGCGGATCCGCAGCGCCCTCGGCGCGGCCTTGAGAGCGCCCTCGGCGCGGCCTGCGCCAGCCCAGGGCAGCGCCCTGGGTTATCTGGCCAAAAAGCGAACCAAGCCCTGAAGGGGCGACCTAATCGCTGGACCACACCGCGCTATTTTCGAGCAAAGCACCAGCGCGGCCGATGGGGACGGGGCGTCACTCGCGGACGCGGCGCGATCGCTGGTGGCGCCGCCATGGACTAGCTTCCAACTGGTTCCTGCGGCGCAACTTGCGCCAAAAATATGTCGCCGGGTTATGCGGCACCAAGGCCACCCGGGAGGGATTGCGCGCTGCCCAGGCAACCCCGCAGGGGTTATCCCTAACTAGCCGGGGTTTCAACCCCCGGATTATCAGGCTCTACTGCCCCAGCCACAGCGTGGCTGCCCTATGTGCGGCCAACCCTCTGGTATGCTAGGGCGCGCCGACGCACTGATCGTGCCCCGCTTCGAGGATCGACCCAGCATGGGACAACCGCTTCGCGGTTGGGGGCGTTTGGCGTCGATATCCCAGAGGTTACCCCCCCGCTGTCATGGGGTCTCTGATGGTTCAACCTAAAAACGGGAGTTGATTAGCTTCATTCGCCAGCGCGAGGTACCGCGCGATAGGCTTTCTCCTCACGCGTTGCGCAGGTTGTAGGGACGGAGCGCGGGCACCCCTACCGGGGTGCGGATGACGCAAAAACGGGGAATCCGGTGGTGTCGCTCCGCTCAAACCACCGGCTACCCGCTGAGATGCCTCCGGCATCAGGGTGTCTCCTTTATCCTAAAACCAGGAGTTAAAACGCGACCTTGGGGCCTTTCCCTTGATTGACGTCCCCGTAAAAAGTCCAAAATCGTCTTATTTACTAGTATTTTGGAATTAATTTCCAATGAGTTGCAAAATCAAAAAGGGTCTATAACAAATATAAAAATAC
Source organism: Verrucomicrobiales bacterium (assembly GCA_947460575.1). GTDB lineage: Bacteria > Verrucomicrobiota > Verrucomicrobiia > Verrucomicrobiales > V1-33 > CAIZWU01. Next base: position 17,305 of record CANHIJ010000076.1, read on the forward strand.
TTTTTGCGGGCACGTCTTGATAAGGGCGGGGGATGAGCCGTTTTTTTCGGCCTCAGGAGACTCACCCCATTGGGTGAGTTCCTTTCGCGGTCAAAAGCCCCCCCATAGCGTGGTCGGTGGACACGTGGGGCGGCGATGCCGGAGGCAGCCCAGCATATGATCCAGGAGGCATCCCAGGATGATGCCGGAGGCATCCCAGCGGGTAGCCGGTGGTGCGCGAAGCGACACCACCGGATCCCATTCCCACGAGAGCCCGCACCCCGGCAGGGGTGCCAGCGCGGCAGCCCCCCAAACCCACGCGCTAAAAGAGAGCCGCCCGCGCCAGCGCTTCGCGCCCGCCGAATACGCTAGTCAACTCACGATTTTAGGCTAAAGACCAGAAAAATCCCAGCAGCACGGACTATCCCAAAATGGGATACCTCGCCAGGTTAACAACATTGTGACCGGATCACAAACCGCACCCACAAAGACTACATTATAACTATATGAACCGCATCATCGGCGGAGCTTTCCCCCAGAATTTCGCAAAGGAATTTACTTTTCGGGGACGGTGTCATTGGTGCTTCTGGGAGCGGGGAGAGTGGGAGACGGAGACCCTTCCCGAAGCGGGGCCGGAAACCGACAGGGTCTGGATGGCGATGGGGCCACCCAGGCCCGCTGCGGCCCTACCCGGGGGAGGTCGCAGTCATTTCAAACCTCAGCCCGCTTTTTATCTCTTCCTACGGCTGTCACCTTCCTCATCTTTGGTCTCGTCGGTCTTTGCGGCCGCTTTGCCTTTCTTGCGGGTTTCAGTGGCCGGTGTCGCCGGTTTGCTGGATTTACGAGAGGACTGAGGCTCGGCCTGCGGCTGTTTCTTGCGCTGCGGTTGTTCCGCTGGGACGGCGGCCTTCTCCTTTGACTTGCCGGTGGAGTCATTAGTCGACTTGCGGGGTTCCTCCGAGGGGTTCGCCTTGGGTTTGCGTTCTGGTTCCGGCTTGGGTTTGCGCTCCGGGGTCGGGTTGGCTTCGCGCTTGGGCTCGGGAGTCGCTTTGCGCTCCTTGTCCGGATTGTCCTCGCGCTTCTGACCCGGCTTGGGGCGAGTTTCCTGGATGGACTTGGCTTTGCCCTTGTTGCCCGGTTCGTCCTTGCGGTCGGCGGAAGGTTTGGCCTCACGCTTTTGGCCGGGCTTGGTGCGGGTTTCCTCGTCGGACTTGCCCTTGGCACCCGGTTCGTTCTGGCGGTCGGATTTCCCGTCTTTGCCACTCTTGCCAGTTGGCACGTCACCTTGGTCCTTATCAGACATCCGGGGCTGCAAGCGTTGCGGCGGTCCGCCGTCTTTGTTAGAGCGACCGGACTCGCGGGCGACCACCGGCGAGCGGCCAACTTTTTCGCGCAGGACGTTGGCCTTGTCATTGGCGCCGTCTTTCACCCGTTCACCTTTGGTTTCAAGTTTTGCACGTTCCTTGCCGAATTTCCGGACTTCCTCTCTTTGGGAAACGAAGCGTTCCCGCTCCTTCGCGTCCACCTTTTGGAAACGCGGCCCCCCTTCGCTGCGAGCACCGACCACGCGGTCGAAACGATCGGCTACCCCGAAATCCCTGCGGTCACGATCCTGCTGCGAGCGGGCGCTCAATGCCGCCCAAGTGCGCGGCGGACGGGCGTCCGCATGGTCGCGACGATATTCATAGTAGTCCTGGCGCTGGCGGCTCCAGTTGCGGTCATTGCGGTTTTCCCAACGATTGTGCGCGTAGATCGGATCGTAACCCCGGTAGCCAGAGTTGTAGGAATACGAGGCATAAAAACCACGGTCGCGATAGCTGGGTTCGTAATAGTCACCAAAATAATAGTGTCCGTAACTCGGACGCAGGAATAGGTGGTCCGTGAAGACGGAAAGCGCGATCGCGGTGAGAGGCGAGTAGAAAAAACCAGGCCGGGAGACATAGGCGCGATCAAAGCGAACCGGTGCGAAAACCACTCCACGGCGGATAACGGGATAATCCCAGTAGCCATCCACATAAACATACCCGCGTTGCGTCCAACGATAGTAAGCAGGGGTCCAAGACCAGCTCTCACGAGCATCGACCCAATAACCAGCACGCCAGGCGTAGCGGGCATCGCGATAGACCCAGTTGCCCGGAATCCAGGTCTGGTCGATCGAGTCGGCATCGATGTTAGGTCCGGATTCGACGCTGCGCGGCGGCTTGGGCAAATAGATGACTTCGGCAGCCTGCGCGTCTTCCCAATAGCCTGATGTCCATTGATAGCGGCCATCGACTTCCGCCCAGTAACCGGGAATCCATTCTCGGCCCGGCGGCAAATGGCGCCAGATGCCGCTGATCCAGATGAAATCGTTCTGGTCCTCGTCCCAAGCCCAGTAGCCCGGGATCCAGGCGACATTGTCTCCGGCGAGGCGCTGTTCCGGCGGCACTTCCTCGATCAGCGCGGGGGGCGCAAGATCCACAATGATCCCGGCTTCGGGATTGAACATCACGGTGCCTGCAAAGGCTTCATGCACCGGCCCCCGTGTCAGGACCTCGGCGCCTGCGTTGACTCCATTTACCTGCGCCGGAGCGATGCCCGATCCGAGCATCGCTCCGCCGATCAGCATTGCCGCAATTTTCGTAATTTTGTATAGGGAGGTGTTCATGTTGGTTCCATGGTTAGGCTCTCAAGCAGAGGCGGGAGCACGTCTGGATTGTCTCGGAAAGGAATTTGCTTTTCGCGGATGGCGTGATTGGCAGGACCGGGAAGGGGGAGAGGGGGTCTGGCGATGCCAGCCGAATACCCAGCTCCCAGTCCTGCGCCCG
>CANHIJ010000077.1 GCA_947460575.1 Verrucomicrobiales bacterium
ATCTACTGGGGCCTCTACAACCTCTGCGAACACCCCGACGAGGACTTCATGGCCGACCACCTCGGCGGCCAGGCCGCTGAATACGATGTCCTGGTCGATTTCGCCGAACTCAAAAACGGCAACTACGCCGCCTGGCAGCAACTGATCGCCCTCGCCAATACCGGACTAACCGACGCCGCGTTCCTCCAATCCCAGGGGAAAAATCCCGACGGCACGCCCAATCCTAACTTTCCAGTACTCCTCCACGCTGACAGCCTGATCGACTACATGCTGCTGCACATTTTCCACGGCGCCGACGACTGGCCCAACCACAACTGGTGGGCTGGCCGCGCCACCCGCAACCTCACCGCCCGCAACGACGGCTTCCACTTCTTCGCCTGGGACCAAGAAATCAGCAACGTCAACGTCCTCTACGAGCGCAGTTCCTGGCAAACCGCCCCCGCCAAATACGCCGACGCCAACGCCCCCAATACCCCCGCCCAAATCTACTTCAGCCTGCGCCAAAATAGCCCCGAATTCCGCCTCCGCTTCGCCGACCACGTCCAGCGCCACCTCTTCAACGGCGGCGCCCTCAGCCCCGCCGCCGTCGCCGCCCGTTGGCAGGCCCGCGCCGCCGAAATCGACCACGCCATCGTCGCCGAATCCGCCCGCTGGGGCGACTACCAAGCCAACCTCAGCCACCCCGGCCAACCCTATCGCCGCGAAGTCGAATGGCAGGCCCAACAAAAATGGATGCTCGCCTCGTATTGGCCCGCCATCGGCCCCGCCGCCCTCCAGCGCTTCCGCGCCGCCGGTCTCTTCCCCTCCGCCCAAGCTCCCTCTCTCAACCAACACGGCGGATCCTACCTCCCCGACTTCCGCGCCACCCTCACTAATCCTAACTCCACCGGCACGATCGCCTACACCCTCGACGGCACCGACCCCCGCCTCCCCGGCGGCGCCATGGCCTCCTCCGCCCTCACCTACCGCGATCCCCTTCCCCTCAGCGGCGCCCCCACCCTGCGGGCCCGCGCCCGCGTCGGCACCACCTGGAGCGCCCTCCTCGAAGCCAACTTCACCCCCGATCCCGACCCCGACCGCGACGGCATCCCCAGCGGTTGGGAAACCGCCCACGGCCTCGACCCCCTGGTCCTCGGCGACGCTCTAGCCGACCCCGACGGCGACGGGTTTTCCAGCCTAGCGGAGTACGCCGCCAACACCGACCCCCACGACCGCGCCAGCACCTTCGCGGCCGCCCCTGGCATGGCGGCGGGCGTCTATCACCTCCGCTTCACCGCCCAAGCCGGGCGGCGCTACCGCCTCCAAGGCAGCGACACCCTCCTGCAATGGACCACGCTGCAAACCCGCCCCCCCGGCGCCGCCGCCCTGGAGGTCACCTGGATCCTCCCCCGCGACCCCGCGTACCGCTTTTACCGCATCGCCGCGGCCCTGGAGTAGGCCCAAAACTCCGCGCGCGCTGCCAATTCGCCCGCGATTTTTCTTGGAGGGCGGCCCTGCCGAGGCCTAAGTTGGCCCATGAACATTCGCAGATTGTGTCCCGGCCGGTGGCGGCGCCTCGTCGCCCTAGCAGCCCTCATGGCGGCCGCGCCCCTCCCCGCCCAGGAAGCCAATTACTGCCTCAACCGCCCCCTCATCGCCAGCTCCCCAGTGGTCCCCGGCTTCCCCCTCGAAAACCTCACCGACGGGAACCGAACCACCTACACCCTCCCCAACGACGGCAGCGGCACCCTCGGGTTTTACTATCAAATCGACCTCGGCCAGGTCCGGGAGCTTGATCGCGTGGTGCTCTGGCAGCGCAAGGACTGCTGCCCGGAGCGCCTCCGCCGCTACCGGGTCAGCCTCTTCGGCGAATCCGGCGGCACCGTGGGCGCCTTGAACTGGACCGGAACGCTGCGCCTCGACGGGACCTTCGCCGCCGTCGGCACCGGCGACACCATCCGCGCCGAACAGGGCACCGGATCCGGCTTTATCGGCCGGTACTTGCGCATCGAAAACCGCAGCGGCGAATCCTCCAACCCCCAAATCGCGGAGGTGGAAGCCTATCCCTCTCCCCTGCCCGTCATCCAGCGCTTCGACACCGACGCCGGCAATCTCACTGCCAAGGGCGACCCCACCCGCCCGACCCGCGCCGCCGTGAGTTGGCAGGTGGACGGAGCCACCTCCTGGTCCCTCAGCCCCGCGCCCGGCGCCCTCGCCGCCGCCAGCGGCACCCTCAGCCTCAGCCCCGCCGCCACCACCCGCTATACCCTAACAGCCACCAACGCCGCGGGCTCCCGCAGCGCCACCCTGGTCATCGGCGTCGATGAACCCGAACTCCCCCCCTTCATCGCCGAATTCGTCGCCGCCCCCAACGCCAGTACCCTCGACGAAGACGGCGAAGGGCAAGATTGGATCGAAATCGCCAACCCCAATCCCTTCGCCCTCAGCTTGGACGGCTATCACCTCACCGACGACCCCTCTCAGCCCGCCCTCTGGACCTTCCCCGCCATCAGCATTCCCGCCCAAGGCCGCCGCCTCGTCTTCGCCTCCGGCAAGGACCGCCGCCTCGCCGGAAGCCCCCTCCACACCAATTTTTCCCTCAGAGCTTCCGGCGAATACCTCGCCCTCTGCGGGCGCGATGGCCGCACTCCGCTCAGCCAAATCCCGCGCGACTATCCAGATCCGCCCCAGTTTCCCCGCCAGTACCAGGGCTCCAGCTACGGAGTCGATGCCTCCGGCCAACCCCGCTTCTTCAGCCCGCCCACCCCGGGAACCGAGAACGGCCCCGGCTTTATCGGCGTGGTCGAGGACACCAGCTTTAGCGTCAAGCGCGGCATTTTCACCGCACCGCAAACCGTGGCCCTCACCACCCCAACCCCCAACGCCACGATCCGCTACACCCTCAACGGAAGCGCCCCCACCGAAACCTCCGGCCTCACCTACACCGCGCCTCTAACTATCTCTGCGACCACGGTGCTGCGCGCCGCCGCCTTCAAAGCGGGCTTCGCCCCCACCAATATCGACACCCATACGTATATCTTCCCCGAGTCCGTCAAAAACTCCGCCGTGATGGCCACCTCCATCACCAAGAGCGCCACCTATGGCCCCCAAGTCGTCGCCGCCCTCACCGACTTGCCGAGCTTTTCCCTGGTCACCCCCATCTCCATCCCCAACGGCATCGACGTCCCGGCCTCCCTCGAACTCATCGAACCAGGCGGGGCCCCCGGCAGCGGGTTCCAGGAAAACTGCGGCATCGAGCGCTTCGGCGGCGACTACACCGACTTCGCCAAGAAAAGTTTCCGCGCCCACTTCCGCCAAAGCTACGGCGTCGGCCGCCTCAACTACCCCCTCTTCACGAACTACGCCCGCGGCCTAACGCCCGTGGAGTCCTTCAACGCCTTGGAATTCCGCAGCGGATCCCACGACATGGTCGACCGCGGATTCTATCTCTCCAACCCCTTTACCGATGCCCTATTGCTCGACATGGGATCGCTCAATCCTCACGGCCGCTGGGTCCACCTCTACTACAATGGCACCTACTGGGGCGTCTATCACCTGCGCGAGCGCTGGGATGCCGACCACCAGTCCGACTACCTCGGCGGCGACGCCAAAGCGTATGAAGCCATCAACGGCAACCTCAACGTGGGCGGCTGGGCCGAACCCGGCAATCCCTACGACGGCGACGGCAGCGCCTGGGCCCGCATCAAGGCCCTGCGCGGCAACTACGCCCAAGTCAAAGCCTACGTCGATGTGCCACAATACATCGACTACATGCTCATGTTCATGTTTGGCGACTCCGAGGATGAATTCCGCTGCGTGGGACCTGCGGGCCCAGGCACCGGCTTCAAGTATCTGCTCAACGATGCCGACGGCTGGCTGCGCAATTCGGCCGGCGACAAGACCGGCCGCGGCGCCCCAGGAAGGCAGTCGGGCGACGGCCCCGGCAGCATCTTCTCCATGCTCTACAAGGAAAATAACCCCGACTACCGCATCCTCCTAGCGGACCGCATCCAGCGCCACTTTTTCAATGGGGGAGCCCTCACCCCAGCGCGCAACGTCGCCCGCCTCAACGAACTAGCCAAAGCCATGGAGCGCCCCTTTATCGTGGAAAGCGCCCGCTGGAATTACCGCACCCCCGCCACCTGGCTTTCCAGCAAAAACGCTATCATCAGCTCCTGGTTCCCCACCCGCACCGCCGCCGCCCTGGCCCAGCTCCGCGGCGCGGGCTTTTTCCCCACCCTCGCGGCCCCGCTCTTCTCCCAGCGCGGCGGCCCCGTCGCCGCAGGGACCCGCATCAACCTAACTAGCCCCACCGGCACGGTGTATTATACCACCGACGGCTCCGATCCCCGACTGTCCGGCGGCGCCCTCTCCCCAGCGGCGATCCAAGTCCCCAATGGCCTAACCACCGAGTCGGTGGTCCCCTCCGATGCGAGCTGGCGCTGGTTTACCAACGACGTCGGCCTCGGCGCTAGCGACGTCGCCTTGGGCCACCCGACCTACGACAGCAGCAACTGGAAACACCCCGCCTTCGACGACCGCTCCTGGCCCGAAGGCCGCGCCGAATTCGGCTACGGCGAGGGCGACGAGGCCACCGAATTGCCTTTCGGCGACCCCTCCAACCGCTTCATCTCCAGCTACTTCCGCGGCAAGTTTGCCCTGCCCGAAATTCCCGCCCTCACCGCCGCCACCCTCCGCTTAAAGCGCGACGATGGCGCGATCGTCTACCTCAACGGCGTCGAGCGCGCCCGCAGCAACCTCAGCGGGGTCGTCACCGGCAGCACCCTATCCGCCGGCGCCGCCGACGACGGCAAGACTTTCCTCAGCTACGCCCTCCCCACCACCGCCTTCCAGGGCGGGGACAACACCCTCGCGGTAGAGCTGCACCAATCTTCCGCCATCGGCAGCGACGCCAGTTTCGCCGCCGAACTCGCCGTCACCCGCACCATCGGCGGCCCCATCGGCGTGGAAATCACCAAAAATACCTTGATCCGGGCCCGCGTTCTCAATGGCACCACCTGGTCAGCCCTCGACGAAGCCCTCTTCCTGGTGCAACCCCAAGCAGTGGCTCTCGGCGACCTCGCCATCGCGGAAATCAATTACCATCCCCGCGGCCTGGGCCGCGAGGAATTCCTCGAGCTCCAAAACACCTCCCCCCGCGCGGTCAACCTGCGCGGCTGCCGCTTCACCGACGGAATCAACTATACCTTTCCGGACAACCGCGATGTCTTCCTAGCACCCGGACAGCGCTTGGTGCTCGCGGAGGACCTCCCCGGCTTCCAGGCCAAATATGGTCTCGCCGTGGAAGTCGCCGGCCGCTACTTCGGCACCCTCGCCAACGAAGGCGAAGCCCTCATCCTAGTGGCCGCCGACGGCACCGAACTCATCCGCACTAGCTACGACGATGCCGCCCCCGGGCCCACCGCAGCCGACGGCGCGGGCGCCACCTTGGTGTCGCGCGAGTACGCAGGCCGCAACACCGAATGGCGCAGCAGCGCCGCCCCCGGCGGAAGCCCCGGCGGCAAAGACACCACCCCCTTCTCCGGCACCCCCGACGCCGACCGCGACGGCGACGGCCTTAGCGCCTGGGCCGAATACGCCCTCGGATCCAGCGACGCCATTAGCTCCGCCGGAGCCCCCGCCCTCTCCGCCGCCTCCCCCACCGAGGGCTTGCTCGCCGTCTCCTTCCGACGCGCCCTAGCCACTGAAGGCGTCCGCTACGGCATCGAAACCTCCCCCGACCTAAGGCATTGGTCCCCGCCCGCCGTGGCCCCGGCCTTGGCTTCGCAGATCGACCACGGCGACGGCACCGCCACCGAAACCTGGACCCTCGCGCCCGCCGCCAGCGGCAGCACTTTTGTCAGGCTGCACCTGAGCACCCCCTAACCCCATTCTGCAGACTTTGGCCTTCCCGGCCGAGCGCCGCCGCGGCTCGACCCGACCCCGCTGCCTCAGCGGGCCTTCTCGCGGACGTCGTGGTAGCGGTCCGCCGCGGGGTGTTCCAAGCGGGTGACTTGTCCGCTCGGCCAGGCGATCTCGACCGAATCTACCTCAGCGGTTTTTCCCAGACCGAAGTGCGCGCTGCGGGCGTGCTGGGCGGTGAAGGAATCCCCGGTGACGATCGCGCGCACCCGCACCCGGCCGCCCCCGCGGACCGAAATGACGGCGCCCTCCGGCGAGGGACTCCCCGGACCCGAAGGCAGGCGCACCCCGATCCAGTGGCCCGGCGAAGCGGACTGATTGCGCAGCACATGAAGCCGTTGGCTCATGGTGTCGGTGCGGTATTCCACCACCGCGAGGTCCACCGCGCCGTCGCCATCCAAATCGTCGCTAACTACCGAGCGGGCATCAAACTCTTGAGCCGCCCCGCAGAGGAACGCCACGTTCTCAAAGCCGGTGCCAGAGCGGTTGAGAAAGAGGGCGTTGTGTTCAAAGCCGTTCCAGGAAAACTCCCGCCCCAATTTGCTGCCGAGCTCGGATTTATAAAACTCGTTCAAAACGGGATTGGCCTTCGAACTGCCGGTGTAGAGATCGTGGCACCAGAACTTGGTGCAATAGTCTTTGGCGCTGCTGCCGCTCAAGTGGCCGTTGGCGATGTATAAATCGTCGTCGCCATCGCGATCAAAGTCCGCCGTCGTCGAGCCCCAGGACCAGCCGCTGCGCGAGGCCGAAGCCGCGAAGCTCGGCTGCTCAAAGCGATTTCCCCGCGAAACGTAAAGCCTATTTCCATAACTCATCGGCGCCCGCATTTTGGTGTATTCCTCAAAACCCGCGCGCGCTAAGCCTAGGGAATCGAGCCGCCGCGCCGTCGTAGAACTCATGCCGACCATGTAGAGATCTAACTTTCCGTCGCCATCATAGTCTCCAAAAGTGTGCGACATGCCAAAACCGTGGCGCTCATCGATCCGGCTCGCGGTGACGTCCTCAAAGGTGCCGTCCCCGCGGTTGTGGTACAGATCCAGCCCGGAAAAATCCGCCACCACCGCGAGGTCGAGGTGCCGGTCGCCATCTAAGTCGATCAGGGAGGCGCTAAAAGTGCGGCGGTTCCGCTTCGGCGCCAATCCGGCGGCCTCCGTGCCGTCCGCAAAATTCCCCTGCCCGTCATTGACTAGCAGATAGTCTGGGAAGCCATCATTGGCGTCATGATAGGGAGTAGGCATCGATCCCTCCGCGTAGGGCGCCTTCCATTGGCCCGCAAAAACGTCGAGGTCGCCGTCCCCGTCGACATCGCCCGCCGTCAGGACATGCAAGTTAGACATTTTACCCGCGAAGCAGACCTTTCCCGCCCCGGGGAAAACGCCGCCCGCCTGCCCCGCAAATAGCAGCAGGGTCTGGTCCGGCGCCGAGCCCCCCAAGTAGTCAGGAAACCCGTCCCCCGTGAAATCCGCTAGAATCCCCGCCTCCATCGGCTGGCGAATCCCTTGCGCTAGGAAGTCGCGTTTGGCGAAGCGAAAGTCGCCCAGGTTAGTGTAGACCAAATTGCAGCCCGCCAGGATGATTTCGGAGAGCCCATCGCCACTCAGGTCGTGCATCAAAATCGGGCTGGTGCGGGGGAAGCGCCCGGGCGCGAGCACCTTGGGATCGAGCACCTCCTTCTCGACAAACATCGGCGCCCCTTTGCGGGCGAGGAGGCGCAAGTTGACCGGCTCAATTTCGTCCGCCACTGGCTCCGCCGCGTCGCTGGGCGACGGCCGCCAGCGCACCAGCAGCTGGCCGCGCACGATCACCCGCTGGGTATTCCCGCCAAAAAGGGCATGGATTTCAAAGGAAACCGTGGAGCGAGCCGGAGTTTGCGCCGTCGCCGGCTCAAACTTGGAGTGGTGCCACTCAGACTGGGCGATCTGCCAGCCGGACTGCTCCAGCGAGCCCAAGAGCGCTTCGTAGGCCGCGTGGTCGAGGCGCCGCTGCGGCGGCGCAAAATCCGCGGGCAGGATTCCCGCCACCCCCAAGTCCGACGGCGCCCCCGGCTGCGCCGTCCCCAAAATGAGCTGGCTAAACGGAAATGCCTTGAGGGCCACAAACGGCCGACCCTGGCGCATCGCGTCCCACAGCCGCACGAAAGCCTGCTCGTGCCGCTGGGCCGAAGTCTCCGCCGCATAAAGGGTCCCATCCAGCAACCGCCGCTCCGCTCCCAACTTCTCTACCGTCTCGGCAGAGTCGCCCGCCGCCCACCCTGGCCCGGCCGCCAACAACCACAGCGCCCGCCCCACCCACCCCGCCCTACCCACAAAACAGTTTCCCAAAAGACCAGTCATGTTTGTTTTTAAAAATGAGTTATTAACATTAAGATAACCAAGCAGCTCAATCCTGAGAGAATCAACCCGGAGTGTCAACCTTTACCGCGCACAAAGTGCCCGCAGGGCGCCCGGCCCACAAAAAAGCCCCTCCCGCCGGGAGGCGAGAGGGGCCGTTTCGATAGGCCTAGTAGATCCGGATCAAGGGTTCTGCCGGATGCGGTAGAACAACCGAGTCGGAGCCCCCGCCGGGAAGGTCGAGAGCAGGCTGTGCACGTAGGTCGTGCCGTTGCCCCCCGAGGCAATGTTGTCGTCGATCTCGTAGGCCCAGGTCTGGCCGACGTTGTTGCTGGCCTGGAGGGTGTAGGTTTTCCCGGGCAGGGAATTCCACTTCAAGGTCACTTCCTGGGTCTCCGCGTTGTACTTCATGCTCGTGATCGCGAAGGACCCCGTGTTGATGTTCGTGGGGCTGGCGCCGAAGGCCAACTGTACGATCTGGTCTTCGGTGAGGGATTCCCCGAAGACCGCGAAGTCGTCGATCATTCCCCGAGTGGCGCTTACGCCATTGCCGTCGGCGCCGATGACCAAGTGCGTGAAGTCGTTAGCCATGCGGTCCGCGCCTTCTCCGGAGAGCACCAGCGCCCCGTTTTTCCAGACTTCCTTGGTGCCCCCATTTTTCTGGAACACAAAGTGGACCCATTCGCCCACGGGGACGTCGCCTGGGCCATTGATGCGCTGAGTGCCTCCATTGCAGCAACCGGCGGAGTCGAAGTAGATGTCACCGCTGCTCCAAGGCGCGTGGGCCTGGAAACCGCGATTGCTACCGCCAGCTGAAGCCGAGGAGGCCCAGAAGGCGCTGCTGTCGCTGATGGCGTCCAGTTTCTGCCAGAAGGAAACCGCCACTTGGTCGGGCTGGGTTTCTTCGCCAGGAGTGGAATCCGTCATGCGCCAGTAGCCCACGGGGGCCGCCGCCAGCACCAGGTTGTTGTAGGGAGTAGCGGGGGCCGCGTTGACGCCGTTGTCGTAGTGGGCCTTGATCACTTCATCGCTGAGCGCGGTGTTGTAGAAGGCCACTTCATCGGCGTCCCCATTCCAGGGGAAGCCCGCATCGCTGCGGCTACCGACGTTGAACCCGCCCGCGGTGCCCGCCACGTAGGGCTTCACCGCACTGGTGGCGCGAGGCAAGCCGTCCACATAGATGGTGCCCACGGTACCGTCCCATTTCACCACGATGTGGGTCCACACCCCAGGGGTGGGTGGTGCCCCGTTGTTGCCGGTGATGTTCACCGCCGCCGCGAGGCCTTCGCTGTAGTAGGTGCGCATGTTCCAACCGGTGTCGCTTTGGTAGATCAGCCAGCCCTTGCGGGGCGACGCAAAGTCGCCGCAGGACATCGCGCAGGTCAAGGCACCCGCCCCGAGGGACTCCGCAGGGTTGAGCCAGGCTTCCGCAGTCCAGGCCCCAGTGGGATTCAAGGCCTTGTCGTAGGGCGCTAGGGTATTGAGGATTTTGGGCAAGTTGATCGCGGTGTCCGCGCTGCCCGGCAGTGCGCCAGGAACATCCACCACCCCGCTGCCGATCAGCATGTTGCCGTCGGCTCCAAGGGACCCGAGGTTGGCAATCTGCTTCACCGGGGGAATCCCCAAACCAAACCACTTGGCCACGTCCACCCGAGCACCGTTGGTGCCGCCGGCGCCGCCCAGGTTCATGGCGCGGTCTGCCCCCGCACCTGTCCGGCCTTCCCCGGCTTCGCTGTGCAGCGTCGTTCCGAGGAACTTGGCTTCAAAACCGTGCTGCGAATCTTTCGCTAGGGTCGGATTGGAGTTGTCGTTGAAGTCCCAGAAGGCCAGCAGGTCGAGCTTGGCAGGGTTCATCAACGGCACCGAGGCTTTGGCATTCGGATCGGATGGCCACTGGAGCTCGGCCAGGTCAGGCCACTTGTCGCCGTCGCTGTCTTGCTTGTTAGGATTCGTGCCGGTGTTGGCGAGGCTAACATAGACCCCGGTGTTGCTCTCCACCCCGTCGCGGAGGCCATCGCCGTCGCTGTCCGCCTTGAGGGGATCGGTGCCGGTGTTGGTCGCGCTGACCCAGAGGCCGGTCTTGGTTTCGGCGCCGTCGCCGAGGCCATCGCCGTCGGTATCGGGGTTATTGGGCAGGGTGTTGGCCAGGTACTCCGTGATGTTGTTGATGCCGTCGCCATCGCGGTCGAGGAAGCGGTCGTCGAGGTTCTTGTTGAGGCCGTTGGCAACTTCGTAGGCGTCCTGCATGCCGTCGCCATCGGCGTCGGCGTTGGGCGGGACGATGCTCGCATCGTTGGGCTTGGTGCCCGCGAAGAGCAGCGCAATCTGGGCGTCGGTGAGAGCGTCGCCGTATACCGCGACGTCGTCGATCAGCCCGGCCATGTTCAGATTGCCCCCATCCGTTCCCATGAGGAAGCGGGTGAAGTTCGTCGGCAAGGAAGAAGTGTTAGTGCCTTCCTTGATCTTGACCCCATTGACCCAGATGGCCTTGGTGCTGCCGCTCTTGTTGACCACGATGTGCTCCCAGACTCCGGGAGTGAGGCCGCCAGCCACGTCGATGCGCTGGGTGCCGCCGTCGCAGCATCCCGCGGTGTCAAAGTAGATATTTCCATTAGACCAAGGGGTGTGCACGTTGATGCCGCGCTCCATGCTGTTGGACTGAGCGTACATCGAGGAGGAATCGGGCGTGCCCGACAGGTTCTGCCACCAGGAGATGGCCACCTGATCCTGGGCGGCTCCGATGTTGAGGAAGCCACCGCCGTCCACTACGACTCCAGTTCCCGAATTGCCCGAGGCACCCATGTCCACGGCCTTGTCTCCAGCCAGCCCGGTGCGGCCGGTGCCATCAGCGGTGAACACCGTATTGGGCTTCAGGGTGCCAGGGAATCCCTTCACCTGGTCCAACGCTTTGGCGGGGTCGGTGTCGTCGTCGAAGTTCCAGTAGGCCACCAGGTCCGTCTGGCCGGGGCGCAGCGGGCGGGAGGCAGAGTTATTCGGATTCGAGCTGCTGTAGAGCGCTTCGGCGCCATCGGAGAAGCCGTCGCCATCGCTGTCTAGGCCCAGCGGATCAGTTCCGGTGTTAGAGGCGTTGACAAAAATGCCGGTTTTGGTTTCGGCGCCGTCCTTGATGCCGTCGCCATCGGTGTCGGCCACCAGGCGGTTGGTCCCGGTGTTGGCGGCGCTGACCCAAACGCCGGTGCCGGTTTCGGCGCCGTCCAGGGCACCGTCGCCGTCGCTGTCGTTGTTGTCCGGCTTGGTGCCGCTGGCAAATTCGCTAGCGTTGTTCAAGCCATCGCTGTCGAGATCGCCCGCTGGGGCCATCACCGCTAGGGAGCCCGCAAAGCGCAATTCCCAGGCGTCCGCCAGGCCATCGCTATCCACATCGTTAGGGCCGTCCAGCGAAGCGGGAGTGTCTCCCCCGTAAAGCAGCGCGATTTCTTCCGGAGTCAGCGCCCGCTTGTAGATCGCAAAGTCGTCCAGCACCCCGTTGACCGCTTCGGTTTGGTTGGAGGAATTGCCGATGAAAAGTTCCGTAAAGTCGCTCGCGATCGGGCTGGTGTTCTCCCCGTTGCTGATTTCCACCCCGTTGACGTAAATGTATTTGGTGTCTCCGTCCTTGACCAAGACGATGTGGTTCCAGGTGGAAAGCCAAGTGGCGCCGGGATTGCTGCTGATGCGGTTGCTGCCATCGCAGCAACCCGAGCCGTCCCAGTAGATTTCCCCGTTGCTCCAGGGAGAGTGGCTGGCGAGGCCGCGGGTGATCGCCGAACTGGGCGAAACCGCGAAAAAGGTGCTCTGGTTGCGCACTTCCGAGAGATTTTGCCAGAAGGAAATGGTGACCTTGTTGGTCGCTCCCAGGACATTTAAAAAGCTGCCGTCGGGAACGTGCAGGCGGTGCCGATCGTTGCCGAAGAGCATCCCGCGATCGCTGCCGGTGCCGGTTCGGCCGCCGCCGACCGCGGTGTATTGCGCCCCGCTGAGGAGCAGCCCGGCATTGCCAGCTTGGGCATCAATGGACAGCGGCCCGCCGTCGGTGTCGAAGTTCCACCAGGCGATCAGATCGCCGGCAGATCCCGTCTGGGCCAAGCCCAGCAGCAAAGGACTGATGTAATAAAGCAGTGGTTTTCTCATAGGGTAGTGACGTTGGATGGGTTCGCCGAGCTAGTTCATGAAAACCGCAAGGGGACACACTGAGTCTTATAGTCAAACAGCGGTCGGGAAGTCACGTCCAAATTGCATTTGGATTAAAATTGTGTCGCTTTGGATTAGCGGCAGCTCCCCGCTCCCGGCGCGGCCGACCTCGGCCTTTCCTGCGGTCCGGTTGTGCTCCCCTTAAGCACCGCCGCCCAGCGCGGCCCGCCTATTCACTTGGCGGGGTCATCCGCGGGGCGAGCCCCCTTCCAGCCGAGCCGCCACTGGGCGGTGAGCTGTTCCACCAGGGCGGCATTTTCCGGCCGCGCCGCGATATTGACATTTTCCTGGGGGTCGACCGCGTGGTCGTAGAGTTCCACGGCCTCAATGGCGTGCGGCTCGGCGCGCGGCACCCAAGCCGTGAAGCGGTGGCGCGCGGTGCGCATGGAGTAGCCCATCAACTGGCGGCCGTCACCCAAGCTGCGGGGATATTGGCTGAAGGCCGCGGACTTCCCGGCCCGTAGGGGATTCTCCAACAGGGGCCGAAAGCTCGTCCCCTCGAGGTGGCCGGGCCGTGGCAACCCCGCCAAATCCGCTAGGGTGGGATAGATGTCCACGAATTCAACCAACCCGTCGCAGGTGCTGCCGACATGCTTCATCCCGGGAACCGATACCAACAGGGGGGCGTTGGTGTCGTTTTCGGTGTTGCTGTGCTTGCACCAAGCCCCGTGTTCCCCAAGCTTCCAGCCGTGGTCGCCCCAGAGGACCACGATTGTCCGCGAAGCTAGGCCGAGGCGATCGAGTTCATCGAGCACGCGGCCGAGCTGCGCGTCCATGTAGCTGATGGACGCATAATACCCGTGCTTGAGCTGGCGGGCCAAGCCCTCGGACAAAGGTCCATCGGGAATGCCGCGGTAGTTGCGCAGTTCCCCGCCCTCCAGCACCGCATAGTCGGGGGCCGCTTTCGCGCGGAAGGGATTAGCGGCCAGTTTGATTTGGGCAGGATCGTAGAGGTCCCAATATTTTTGGGGGGCCACAAAGGGCAGGTGCGGTTTGGCAAAGCCCACCGCCAGGAAAAAGGGCTTCGGCTGCGCGCTCAGTTGCCCCAACGTGCGCACCGCCAGGGCCGCCACTTTGCCGTCGGTAAATGTCTCGTCGGGAACATCCGCCGCCTCAAAGGCCGGGCCCCGGCTGCGCGGGCCGCCCGCCTGCGCCCGCTTCCCCTTGGCCGGGCGCCCCGCCGGTTTTCCCGCCGCCGTCGAAGCCACATCGCTGGCATCCCGATTCTCCGCCCGTCCATAGGCAGCCCCTTTGGCCGCCTGCCAAGGCACCGACCAAGTCGGGGCGTCGTCAAATCCCCCGTGGTAGAGCTTCCCCATGCCCTGGACGAAGTAGCCGTGGTTCTTGAAATGCTGGCCCAACGTGGTGACCTCCGGAAGAGCCGCTCGGAAGTGGGTCTGCAAGTCCCACACTTTGGAAGTGTCAGGGCGCACCCCGGTCATGAGGCTGGTGCGAGAGGGCGAGCACACCGCCTGTTGGCAATAGGCCCGCCGAAACGTCATTCCAGAGCGCGCCAAGCGATCCAAGTTAGGACTTTTCACGGTGTCCGCGCCGTAGGCCCCGAATTCCGGGCGCAGGTCGTCCACCGCAATGAATAAAATGTTGGGGGCCGCCGCCGCCAGCGGCCCGGCGGAGACCAGGCTGAGCCAAATCCACAGAGTACAACATTTCATAGCAGATGGGAGAAGGAAGCAGGATTGCGTAAACTGCCAAGGTTCACTTGGCGGGCTTGGGGTCGGGCCGATTGGCGTGGCCCGCGTGGCGGCCGGTGCCGTCGCCATCGTCCAAAATTCCCCCCGCCGGATTGAGCTGAGCCAGGGCCGCCGCCAGCCGAGCGCGGGCCGCCGCCGCAGGGGCCGTTAGGGGCTCCCCCGACACCAGGCGCTCCGCAAAAGGAGCCTCCGCCATATCAAACAGCTGCCCCGCTTGATTCAGCTTCCACCCGGCCTCGCGCACATACCACTGGCGCGCCAATTGGTTGAAAACCCAGGTGCGCGGCGACCCCACTTCCCCGCGCAGTTGCGCCGCAAAACTGTGGCCATCAATCACTTTTTTGGTCGGCAGCGCCGCCCCCGCCAATTCCGCAAAGGTCGGCAGAAAATCGCTCGAATCAATCAGCTGGCGCGAAACCTGCCCGGCCGACACCGTCCCCGGCCAACTCGCGATCAGCGGCACCAAACCCCCGCCTTCCTGCATCGAACCCTTGGAGCCCAGCAGAGGCCGACCGCCCCGGGTGGCCCGCGCCGCCCGCGCCTTGGCGGTGCCGTTGTCGCCGCAAAAAACCAGCAGGGTTTTTTCCCGCAACTGCAGCCGTTCGAGTTCCGCCACCAACTTGCCTACTAGCTTATCCATGTAGGCGACGTTGTCCGCATAGAGGTCCTGGCTCCCCGGAGCGCTGTCGGGAGTCGGCAAAATGTCGACGTGGACGTGGGACAGCGAATAGTAGATGTAGAAGGGCCGCTCGCGGTGCTTGGTTATAAAATGCACCAGGTGTTGGTGCATCAGGTCGGGCAAATATTCCCCGTCGCGCAGCGCCCGGGGCTGGCCGTTCACCAGGTACTGCTTGCCCTTGTCCTGGGTGTTCCAATACACCCCGCTGCCTTTGAATTGCAGGCTCTCGTCAAAGCCGAAGGCCGCCGGATCCGCGGGCAACTGACCCCATTTGCCAATCGCCGCGGTAACATATCCCGCCTGCTTCAACAGCCTCGGCATCAGGGTTTCCTCCGCCGGTGAAAAGCGCCCCGTGGCATCTTGATTGGTGGCCCCCGTGCGAAAGGGATAGCGCCCCGACAATATCATGGCCCGCGAAGGCCCGCACAGCGCCGCCGTAAAGGCCTGGGTGTAGCGCGTCCCCGAGCGCGCCAAGGCATCAATCTGCGGCGTCGCATAGTGGTCCGCCCCATAGCAGCCCACCTCGCCAGTCCCGTAGTCGTCCGCCAACACAAAAATGATATTGGGAGGAGACGCCGCCGCCAGCGCGCTCCCCAGGCAAAGGGCCGAAACAATCAGGCGCAGGCAAAGTGACTTCATGAGGAGAAAAATAAAATCGCGGGTGACCGAATAGACCGACCCCAACCGGGCGACAACGCCCGCCGCGAGAAATATCCCCGCCGCGGAGCGGCCGATCACCCTTTATTAACCGCCCTTGGCCTAGCCTCTGCGCTGCTTCAAGCTGATTATCCCTACGGGAACGCGGGGCTGCCCCCGGCGCCCCCAGCCGGACTGCCTCCCGCGCACCGATTAAGGCTTGTCCTGGCCCGCCTCCCCGCGATACAAAATGGGGCATGGCCACCTCAAACGCCGCCCGCAGCGCGAGCGGCATCCTCTTTCTCCTCAGCGCCCTGCCCGGCCCCGCCGAGTCTCTCCTGACAAATACTGCCCTGGGCCAAAGCGTCGCGGCGAGCGGCCCGGTCTACGATGCCGCCCGGGCCCCCAGCATGATCACCGACGGCAGCGCCTCTAGCTTCAGTCACCCGGCCGCCCCCGTAGCCCCCGCCATCGCCCGCGGCTTCCACTACACCATCAACCTCGGCCAAGCCCAATCCCTCAACAAACTGCGCATCCTCAACCGCAACGACGGATGCTGCCCAGAGCGCCTCACCAACTACCGCGTCTCCCTCTTCGCCGCCAACCCCGCCGTCTTGGGAACACTCCCCCAATGGTCCGCCGTAGTCCGCGCCAACGGCACCAACTCCGGATCCGGCGGCGTCGATGAATTAGTGGCCTCCGCCCACCCCTCCGGCCGCTTCGCCGGTCAGTGGATCCGCCTGGAAAACCTCAATAATACTTCCTACCAACCTCAGATCGCCGAAGTGGAAGCCCTCGCCAGCCCCAACCTGGCCCTCTATAAAACCGTCACCGCAAGCGGCCCCGTACCCGCCGCCGCCCCCGCCACCCACCTCACCGACGGACTCCCTAGCACCTTCTCCCACCCCGCCGAATCCGCCACCTCCACCCTCGGCTTCTTCTATCAACTAGACCTCGCCGAGGACGTCGGACTCGATCGCCTAGTGCTCTACACCCGCGCCGATTGCTGCCCCGAGCGCAGTACTAACTACCGCCTCGACCTCTACGAAGACCTCGGCGGAGCCCCCGGCCAAGTGCGCTGGACCGGCAATTTTTATGCCGACGGCAGCGTCCCCGCCGCCGCCACCGGCGAAGTCATCCGCCCCGAGCAGGGCCGCGGCGAATTCCGCGGCCGCTTCCTCCGCGTCACAAACATAGGAAACCAACCCGCTTCCCCCCAACTCGCCGAAATCGAGGCCTACCGCGCCACCCCGCCCACCATCCGCTTCTTGGCCACCGATGCCGGAAACATCACCCAAACCGGCGACCCCACCAAGCCCACCCAGGCCATTCTCACCTGGGAAGTCCAGGGCGCCACCGCCACCACCCTAACTCCAGGCGACTTTCTCAGCACCGCTCCCACCGGCCGCCGCGCGGTCTCCCCAGCCGCCGCCACCACCTACACCCTGAGCGCCACCAACGCCGCAGGCTCGGTCAGCGCCTCCCTCCTCATCGCGGTGGACGCTCCCCAACAGCCTCCCCGCCTCAACGAAATCGGCGCCGACAACGCCACCGGCCCCAGCGACGAGGACGGCAACTTTCCTGACTGGATTGAACTCTACAATCCCAATCCCTTTACCCTCCCCCTGGCTGGGGCCCGCCTCAGCGACGACCTCAACGACCCCGACGCCTGGAGTTTCCCTCCGGGCGCGGCCCTGGCCCCGCAAAGCTACCTGCTCGTCTTTGCCTCGGGCCACGACCGCCGCCTCCCCCAAGCTCCCCTGCACACCGATTTCACCCTCAAAAAATCCGGCGAAGTCCTCTCCCTCTGGGCCCCCGATGGCAGCACCCTGTGGAGCCGCCTCCCCGCCGACTTTCCCACCACCCTCACCTATCCTCCGCAGTATCAGGACACCAGCTACGGGCTCAATGAACTCGGCCAAAGCCGCTTTTTCCGCCCCCCCAGCCCAGGAGCTCCTAACGCCGCGGTCGGCTTTACCGAAGTTGTCGCCCCTCCCACCTTCAGCGTCCCGCGCGGCTTCTACACCGCGCCGCAAAGCGTCGCCCTCACCAGCGCCACCCCTGGGGCCACGATCCGCTACAGCACCAACGGCAGCCGCCCCACCGAAACCCAAGGCCTCCTCTACACCGCCCCCATCGCCATCAATGCCACCACCGTGCTGCGCGCCGCCGCCTTCCGGCCCGGAGCCGCCCCCACCCCAGTCGATACCCACACCTATATCTTCCCAGAAACCCTCGCCAACCAGCCAGGCCTCCTCAGCAGCATTACTGGAAGCGCCGTCTACCGCCCGCAACTTCCCGCCGCCTTCACCGACATCCCCAGCATTTCTCTAACACTCCCTAATACCTCGGCGATCAACCAAGAGGTCGAGGTCGAAACCGCCGTCGAATGGCTCGACAGCGCGCACCCCCTCGAGCAAACCAAAGTCGATGCCGCCATCGGCCTCTACGGCGGGGCTTACACTGATTTCGCCAAAAAGAGCTTCCGGCTCTACTTCCGCTCCGCCTACGGCAGCGCCAAGTTAGCGGCCCCGCTCTTCGCGGGCCACGAGCACGGGCTGCGCCCCCTCGACGCCTTCGACAGCGTCGAACTGCGCAACGGCAGCCACGACATGGTCGACCGCGGCTTTTATGTGAGCAATCTCTTCACCGACGAAGTCCTCAAGGAAATGGGACACCTCGCCCCCCACGGCCGCTGGGTACACCTCTATTTCAATGGCACCTATTGGGGCCTCTATCATCTCCGGGAGCGCTGGGGCGCCGCGATGCACGCCGCCTACCTCGGCGGCGACAAGGAGGACTACGAGGCCATCAACGGAAACCTCAACGTGGGAGGCTGGGCCGACCCCGCGACCGCCTACGACGGCGACGGCCGGGCCTGGGAGTACCTCAAAACGCGCCGCCACTCCTACCCGGAACTGCGCAGCCTGGTCGACGTGCCCAATTTGGTAGACTTCATGATCACCTTCATGTTCGGCAACTCCGAGGACGAGTGGCGCAGCGTCGGGCCCAGCCGCCTCGTCGGCCCCGGCAGTGGCGCCCGCTTCATCCTCAATGACGCCGACGGCTGGCTCTCGGTCAATTCCAGCAACGCCATCTCGGCCTGGGACGGCAGCGACAACAACACCGCGCGCGCCGCCTCCCTCACCGCTAGTGGGATCTTCAACCCCGGCCGCGCCATGGGCGATGGCCCGGCCTCGCTCTTTTCGGCCCTGCTCTTGAGCGGGGGCGCCGACCACAAAATGCTCGTCGCCGACCGCATTCAGCGCCATCTTTTCAACGATGGAGTCCTCACGCCGTCGCGCAATGCCGCCCGCCTGCGCGCCCTCTGCGGCGCCGCCCAGCGCCCCTTCCTAGCCGAGGCGGCGCGCTGGGGCAACCTCTACCGCAGCCCCGCCAGCTGGGCCGCCGCCCGCGACGTCTGCCTCAACAGCTGGATCCCCAACCGCAGCGCTACCGTCCTAGCCCAATTCAAAAGCGCCGGCCTCTACCCAGCCCTAGCGGCCCCCCTCTTCAGCCCCCACGGCGGGCGCTTTGCCGCCCCCTTGACCGTAACCCTAGCAGCCCCCGCGGGAGCCACCGTCCACTACACCGTGGACGGCAGCGACCCCCGCGCGCCCGGCGGGGCCGTCAGCGCGGCCACGGCCCCCCTGACCTATAGCGCCCCCCTGCTCCTCTCGGCCAATACCCTGCTGCGCGCCCGCTGCCGCTCCGCCGCCGGAGAATGGAGCGCCCTCCAAGAGGCCTTCTTTTGCCCCCAAACCGCACTCCCCCTGCCCCCGGGATCGGTGGTACCCAGCGAAATTCACTTTCACCCCACCCGCGGGGGCGAACTCGAATTCATTGAACTCCTCAACGTCTCCCCCGCCGCGGTGAACCTGCGCGGGGCCCGCTTCAGCGCGGGCATCGACTACGCCTTTAGCGAATACCGCGACACCTTCCTCGCTCCCGGCCAGCGCCTCGTGCTCGCCGCGAGCGAGTTCGCTTTCCGCAAGCACTATGGCGGGGACCGTCCCCTCGCGGGGCGCTTTTTTGGCAATCTCAACAACGCCGGTGAAACCGTCGCCCTCGCCCTTGGCGAGACCAAAATCTTCAACCTCGCGATCGGCGACGCCTGGCACCCCCTCGCCGACGGCGGCGGACACAGCCTCACCCTCATCCGCCCCCGCCCCGACAGCGACCTCAGCGACCCGGAAAACTGGCGCCCCAGCCTGGCCCCAGAGGGCAGCCCCGGCAGCGCCGACTCCGGCCCCCCTTTGCCAAGCAACCCCGCGGCCGACGCCGACGGCGACGGCCTAACGGCTCTCCTGGAGTACGCCTTGGGCACCTCGGATGCCCTGGCCAACCCCGATGCCGGACTCTCCATAGCCCCTCCCGCCGCCGCTGGCCAGCCGCTCTGCTTCCGCTTCGCGCGGGCCGCTGCGGCCGACGACGCCTGGCTCCGCCCCCAAATTGCGCTAGACCCAGGCGACTGGCACAGCGGCCCCGAGTGGGTCCGGACCGTCTCGGAATCCCTGCTGCCCGACGGCCGCCTCCTCGTCACCGTAGCATGCGGGGCCGCCGTGCCGCCAAGCGGGCGCGCCTTTTTCCGCCTCCAGGCCGGGCCCCGCCC
>CANHIJ010000078.1 GCA_947460575.1 Verrucomicrobiales bacterium
CCAGTGGCGGCCCCGGCGCCCGCCCCGACGGCGGTCCCGGCGCCTGCGGCTCCGGCGGCGGCGGCGGGGCCGTCGATCAGCATCAAGCCGACGATGCCGAAGCCGTTGTTTGTGGGGACTCCGTTGCCTCAGGAGAATGCTCCGCCTAACTTGGATAAGTCTGGGGTTCCGGTGTTGGAAGTGAAAGTGCCGGAGGGAGTGGCCTTGCTGTCGAAGGGGAAGGTGGTAACTTCTAACGACTCGGCTCCGATTGGGGATCTGACGTTGGCGACGGATGGCGACAAGCAGGGAGACGACGGGTATTTTGTGGACCTGATGCCTGGGAAGGCGTGGATTCAGGTTGATCTGGGAGAGAGCAAGGAAATCTGGCTGCTCTGGGCATGGCATTTCCACAAGCAGAATGTGATCTTTAAGGACGTGGTGGCCCAGGTTTCCGACGACGCGGAGTTCAAGACCTCCACTACGGTGTTCAACAACGACTTCGACAATTCAGCTGGGTTTGGGGTGGGGACCGATCAGTCCTACATCGAGACCAACAATGGGCGGCCGATGCCGGTGAATGGCGTCAAGGGACGCTATGTGCGCTTCTACAGCAATGGGCGGGATTTGGACGACACTAATCAATATATTGAGGTCGAAGTGTACGGCAAGTAGGCCTGGATTTCGCTAGCGGTCTGCAACGAAAACCGCCGCCTTCCGATGAGGAGGGCGGCGGTTTTTTTGGCGCGGGGGATTCCCGGCGCGAAGCAAAAAATCGGGTGGGGGCTACTCCGGGGCGTCGGCTGGGGCGTCTGGAGCGGCCGGGGGCTTGGAGTTGGGGACTTGGCGGAGGTCGCGGGTGAGGTCGCGTTTGAGGCGGTCGAGGACGCCGTTGACGAAGCGGCCGCTGTCGGGGGTGCCGAAGCGCTTGGAGATTTCGATGGCTTCGTTGATGACGACGATGGGGG
The DNA here is from genome assembly GCA_947460575.1 of Verrucomicrobiales bacterium. Lineage (GTDB taxonomy): Bacteria > Verrucomicrobiota > Verrucomicrobiia > Verrucomicrobiales > V1-33 > CAIZWU01. The sequence goes on from CANHIJ010000078.1 coordinate 948, forward strand.
GGACGTCGCTGCGGTGAAACATTTCGTAGATGGCGAGTCGGAGGACGTTGCGGTCGATTCCGGCGAGGCGGGAGAGGGAGAAGTTTTCCAGGCAGCTGGCGAGGAGGTGGTCGATGGCTTCGAGGTTGGCGACGACGCCGTGGTAGAGTTCGGTGGCGTGCTGCCGGATGGTGGGCGCGGCGTTGTGGATGTCGAAGAAGGCGGCGACTTCGTGGGAGGCCCCGGGGGGGGTGAAGTCGCGGCTGAAGAGGAGTTGGATAGCCGTCTCGCGGCCTTCGCGGCGTTTACTCATCCTCGTTTTTGCGGGGGGTAGGATAGGCGGTGTGAAGCTTGCTGAAGAGTTCGGCCATATTGAGGGCGGCGCGGGCGGCTTCCACGCCGCGGTTCATTTGGTCGCCGAAGACGCGGGCGCGGGCTTGGTCCTCGTCGTTGACGAGGAGAACCATATTGATGATGGGGGTGAGGTGGCGGACGGACATCTCCTGGAGTTTATCGCAGACGGAGGAGGTGATGAGGTCGGCGTGGCCGGTTTCGCCGCGGATGACGATGCCGAGGGCGATGATGACGTCGGCGTTGGTGTATTGGAGGACGTATTCGGCGCAGACGGGGATTTCCCAAGCGCCGGGGACGCGGTAGAGGGGGACGCTGGCGGCGGGCATGAGGCCGAGGAGTTCGGCCTTGGCGGAGTCCAAGAGCCCGTTCATGAGGGGCTCGTTGTACATGCTCGCCACGATGGCAAAGGTCTTGCGCGGGCCGATGAGGCGGGGTTTGCGGGGGAGGGTCTGCGAAGCCATAAAAAGGGAGTTGCCAGCATGGCGCTGGGGCGGGGGGGCGCAACCCGTTTTCGGAATGTTTTGCGCGGCGGGGGAGGGAGGGATGGCCTAGATGGCCTAAGGATGAAAGGGCAGGAGGGCGGCTAGGGCGAGGGTGAGGAGGAGGCCGATGACGGAGACGATGGTGAGGGAGAGGGTCCAAGTGCGGAGGGTTTCGCGTTCGGTGAAGCCGCTGAGGCGGCTGACGACCCAGAAGCCGCTGTCGTTCATCCAGGAGCAGGCGAAGGCGCCAAAGCCGACGGCGAGGAAGAGGTAGATGCGGTGGCAGGGGAGGTCGGCGAGGAGGGGTTCGAGCATGGCGGCGGTGGTGAGCATGGCGACGGTGGCGGAGCCTTGGGCGATGCGGAGGATGAGGGCGACGAGCCAGCCGAGGAAGAGGAGGTTGATGCCGGAACCGGCGGTGGCAGAGCGGATGGCGTCGCCGACGCCGGCGTTGCGGAGCATGAAGCCGAAGGCGCCGCCAGCTGCGGTGATGAGGATGATGACGCCCGCGGTTTCGAGGGGGGGGCCCATTTTTTCGGAGAGTTTGGCGTGGGAGAGGCGGTTTTGGCGGAGCATGAGGCCGAGGGCGAGGGCGGCGCCGATGATGAGGGCGATGTTTTTATTGCCGAGGAACTCGATGGCGTAGCGGGCTTGGGGGAACCAGCCGGTGAGGGCGAAGGCGGCCCAGGCTTTGGCGTTGGCGGCGTCCTTGAGGGCGATGGTCCAGAAGGAGGCGAGGGAGATGAGGGCGATGGGGAGAACGACGGGGAGGATGGCGGGGAGGAAGCCGGGAAGATCGGATTCGGGTTTATCGAGGGCGGCGTGGAGGGAGGAGATGGGCGTGTGGGGGGTTTCGCGGAGGGGGACGGGATGGCGGGCAGCGACGCGGCGGACGAGGGGCCAGGAGAGGGCGACGGCGAGGGCTCCGACGAGGATGCCGGCGTAGAGGGAAGTGCCGAGGTCGACGTGGAGGCTGGCGACCATGGCATTGGGGCCTGGGTGGGGGACGGTCATGCTGTGGGTGGTGACGCCGGCGATGCAGATGGCGAGGACGAAGAGGGTGAAATTGCCCTTCGTGCGGAGGGTGAGGGCCATGGCGAGGGGGGCCATGAGCATGAACATGGTGTCGAAGAAGATGGGGATGGAGAGGAAGTAGGTGCTGACGAGGACGGCGAGGGGGGCGCGCTTTTCGCCGAAGGCGGCGAGGAAGCGGCGGACGACTTTGTCGGCGGCACCGCTGTGCATCATGCTGAGGCCGATGAGGGTGGCCATGCCGATGACGATGCTGATATCGCCCGCGGTTTTGCCGAAGCCTTCGCCGACGAGTTCGACGGCGCGGAGCCATTTGCCTTTGTCGAGGTCCTTGAGGTCGGGGGGGAGGGAGGAGGAGAGGACGCCGGTGAGGAGGGCGGCGCCGATGAGGGCGAGGAAGGGGTGGAGGCGGAGGGCGGAGATGCTGAGGATGACGAAGGTGATGCTGAGGGCGAGGACGACGAAGGGCCAATAGGGAAAGGAGGCGGCGGCGAGGCAGGTCGAGGGGAAGGGCATGGCGATGGGTTACCCGGAAGGGGGCCGGGGGAGCAACTGAAATAGTAGTAGTATTGGGGTGGGCCGGGGGGGCTTTGGGCGTGGCGGCGCGCTGGGAGGGGGGGAAGAGGGCAAACTTTGCGGTTTGCGGCGGGGCGGGATGGGCGATGGTCGAGGCCCTTTCTACCTCCCTAACACGATATGATCAAAGTTGGACTCGTCTCGCTTGGCTGCGCCAAAAACCTCATCGACAGCGAAATCATGATTGGCCACCTGCAGGCGGCGGGCATGTGCATGACGGCGGACGAGGTGGAGGCGGACGTGCTGATTGTGAACACGTGCTCGTTTATCGACATGGCCAAGCGGGAGAGCATCGGGACGGTGCAGGACGCGGTGGATGCGCGGGGGGAGGATGGGAAGCGCCAGCGGCAGAAGATCATCGTGGCGGGGTGCCTTTCGCAGCGTTTTTCCAAGGAATTGCCGGGGCTGATGCCGGAAGTGGACGCCTTTATTGGGCTGGACCAGATCACGCAGGTGGCGCCGATCATTGAGCGGTTGATGGGGCGGACCCGGGCGGAGGACGAGGATCCGGAGAATTTAGTGACCAAGCAGCCGCGGTATATTCCGGACTACGACACCCCGCGTTTCCGGCTGACGCCCAAGCATTCGGCGTACGTGAAGATTGCGGAGGGCTGCAACCACACCTGTTCGTTTTGCATTATTCCGAAGATTCGGGGTCGGCACCGGAGCCGGAGCCAAGAGAGCGTGGTGCGAGAGGTGGCGCAGTTGGTGGAGAGCGGGGTGCGGGAGATCAACTTGATCTCGCAGGATTTGACTTATTTTGGGATGGACAAGTGGACCGAGGCCCGGCCGAATCCGCGGAGTCCGGTGGACAGCAGTCGGGGGGAATCCTTGGCGACCTTGCTGCGGGCGCTGAATGCGATTCCGGGGGATTTTTGGATTCGGCTGTTGTACACGCATCCGGCGCACTGGAGCGATGAATTGATCCAGACGATTGCGGAGTGTCCGAAAGTGGCGCGCTATGTGGACATTCCGCTGCAGCACATTTCGGATCGGATGTTGAGCATCATGCAGCGGGAGACGAGTGGGGAATACATTCGGCAATTGATTGCGCGGATGCGGGCGGGGATTCCGGGATTGGCGATCCGGACGACGTTTATTGTGGGATTTCCTGGGGAGACGAAGGAGGACTTTGCGGAGTTGCTGGAGTTCATCAAGGAGACGAAATTCGAGCGGGCGGGGGTTTTCCGGTACAGCAGCGAGGAGGGGACCAAGGCGTACAAATTGGAGGGGCGAGTGCACCACAAGACCTGTGAGAGTCGGTGGAATCAGTCGATGCGGGAATTGCAGGTGATCGCGGAGGCGTTCAATGCGAGCCAGGTGGAGCGGACCTTGCGGGTACTGGTGGAGAAGCCTGGGTTGGCGCGCACCGAGATGGACGCGCCGGAGATTGACGGCACGGTGCTGGTGGATCCGGAGTTGCCGGTGGGGGAATTTGCCGAGGTGAAGATCGCGGACTGGCGGGGGTACGACCTGGTGGCGGCGCGCTGAGCTGGGGCTTGGGGCCTTAGGACTCGCCGAGGAGTTTGCGGAAGGCGGCGGGTTTGAGGTGGAGGAGGCGCGCGGCGGCGAGGGGGTTTTGGGGATCGCGCCGGAGGGCGGCTTCGGCGAGGAGTTTTTCTATCCAGGGGATGGGGGCTTCTTGGAGCGCGCTGGCGGAGTCGAGGAGGAATTGGATGGCGTCGTCTTGGGTGAGGGGTGTGGGGGAGAGGGAGGAATCGGGGCGGGGGGCGATGCCGAGGCCGAGGGGGATATCGCGGGCGGTGAGGACGTCGGTATTGGCGAGGACGGCGGCGCGCTGGAGGGTATTTTCGAGTTCGCGGACGTTGCCTGGCCAGTTGTAGCTTTCCATGAGGGCGCAGGCGTCTTCGGCGAGGCGGAGGCGCGGGTTGTGGCGTTTTTTGGCGAGGCGGTCGACGAAGAAGCGGGCGAGGAGGGGGATGTCTTCGGGGCGCTCGCGGAGGGGGGGGAGGTGGAGGCGGACGACGTTGAGGCGGTAGAAGAGGTCTTCGCGGAAGCGGCCGACTTCGACTTCTTTTTCGAGGTTGCGGTTGGTGGCGGCGATGATGCGGACGTCGGTTTTGAGGGTTTCGTTGCCGCCGACGCGGGAGAACTCGCCTTCTTGGAGGACGCGAAGGATTTTGGTTTGGACGTGCATGGGCATTTCGCCGATTTCGTCGAGGAAGAGGGTGCCGCCGTCGCATTGTTCGAAGCGGCCGATGCGGAGGGCGGAGGCGCCGGTGAAGCTGCCTTTTTCGTGGCCGAAGAGTTCGCTTTCGAGGAGGCTTTCGGGGATGGCGGCGCAGTTGATGGCGACGAAGGGTTTACCGGAGCGGAGGCTGTAGCGCTGAATGGCGCGGGCGACGACTTCTTTGCCGCAGCCGCTTTCGCCGGTGATCATGACGGCGGCTTCGGAGCGGGAGACGCGGCCGATGATTTTGAAGACACTCTGCATGGCCTGGGAGCGGCCGATCATGACGCTGTCGCCGAGGTCGAACGCGGCTTCGGCGGGGGCGGAGTCCAGGGCGCGCTGGGCCTCACTGGATTTGAGGGCGCTTTCGACGAGGGGACGGAGGTCGAAGGGGAGGGTTTCCTTGCGGAGGAAATCGAAGGCGCCGAGCTTCATGGCTTCGATGACGGCGTTGGTGGGAGGGAAGCCGGTGCTGAGGACGACCATGGCATTGGGGTCGGTTTGGCGGATGCGCTTGAGGACTTCGATGCCGTTGACGGGTTTGAGGTGGAACTCGGTGATGACGAGGTCGGGGCGCTCGGCGGCAAATTTTTTGAGGCCGTCTTCTGGGGAGCTAGCGGTGAGGACGGCGACTTGGGAGGTGGCCAGGTGGCGGGCGGCCCATTCGAGAAAATCGGTATCGGGGTCGATGATGAGAATGGACTGGGGCATGGAGGAAGGGGGAGGGGATCAGGTGGCCGATGGATCAGGGCGAAGCAAGGCCGCCTCGGCGACTTGGGCATGAAAGTAATTCATGGGATCCAGGGCGATTTGGGCTGGCGGGGGCGGGCGGGGTTTTATTTGCCGATGCAGAATTGGGAGAAGATGGCGCCGAGGAGGTCTTCGACGTCGAGGCGGCCGACGACGTCGCCGAGGGCTTCGAGGGCGAGGTGCAAGTCGAGGGCGACGAATTCGGCGGAGGCCTGTTGGGAGAGGGCGGCGTGAGCGCTTTGGAGGGCGGCTTGGGCGCGGAGGAGGCAGGCTTGGTGGCGGGCGTTGACGGCGACATCCATTTGGGCGAGGGCCTCGCCGCCGTCGGCGATGGTGGCGGCGATGAGTTGGGCGAGGTCGGGGAGACCGGCTCCGGTGTGGCTGGAGACGGGGACGCCTGAGGAGTACTGCCAAGCGGGGTGGCGGGGGAGGTCGCTTTTGTGGAGGACGAGGAGGTGGCGGGTGTTGGGGTTGGGGGGGAGGTCGAGGGGGGGCGGAGGGGGGAGGCTGGCGTCGACGACGGTGAGGATGAGGTCGGCGGAGGCGAGTTGGGAGTGGGTGCGGGCGATGCCGGCGGCTTCGATGGGGTCGCAGGGGGCGGAGCGGAGGCCGGCGGTGTCGATGAGGCGGAGGGGGAAGCCGTGGAGGTTGATGACTTCCTCGATGGTGTCGCGGGTGGTGCCGGGGAGGTCGCTGACGATGGCGCGCTCGAAGCCCAACAACTGATTGAGGAGGCTGCTTTTGCCGGCGTTGGGAGCGCCGACCAGGACGGTGCGCACGCCTTCGCGGAGGAGGCGGCCGTGGTGGGCGGTGGCGAGGAGGGCGAGGAGTTGGCGCTGGAGGGACTCGAGGCGGGCGAGGAGGGCGTGGCCGGTATCGGGGTCGATGTCGTCGTCGGGGAAGTCGATGTAGGCTTCGATGTGGGCGAGGATGGCGAGGAGGTCTTGTTGGAGGGCGAGGATGTGGCGGCCGAGGGCGCCGTCGAGTTGGCGGTGGGCGGCGTGGAGGGCGCGGTCGGTTTGGGCGGAGATGAGGTCCATGACGGCTTCGGCCTGGGTGAGGTCGAGTTTGCCGTGGAGGAAGGCGCGCTGGGTGAATTCGCCGGGGGCGGCGTGGCGGGCACCGACTTGGAGGAGGCGGTCGAGGACTTTGCGAGTGATGAGGAGGCCGCCGTGGCAGGAGATTTCGATGGTGTCTTCGCCGGTGTAGCTGGCTGGGGCGGGGAAGAAGGTGAGGAGGACCTCGTCGATGGGGTCGCCGGAGGGGTCGGTGATGTGGCCGAGGAGGGCGCGGCGGGGTTGGAGGGAGGGGCCGCGGAAGGCGGCGTGGGCGACGGATTGGGCGAGGGGACCGCTGACGCGGAGGAGGGCGACGGCTCCGGTTCCTGGGGGGGAGGAGAGGGCGGCGATGGTGTCGTCGGGGGAGAGACTGGGCATGGTTTAGGGGGAGGGGGCGCGGATGGCCCAGCGGAGCTTGGCGGAGGAGCTGCGGGGATTGGCGTGGAGTTCTGCGGGGGAGGGGCGGATGACCTGGTCGGCGATGCTTTCGTAGGTGCCGTTGGCGAGGCCGAGGGCGAGGGCTTTTTTGACGCGGCGGTCTTCGCCGGAGTGGAAAGTGAGGATGGCGAGGCGGCCCCCGGGGAGAAGGGATTGGGGGAGGTGGCGGAGGAGGGAATCGAGGGCGGAGAATTCTTCGTTGACCGCGATGCGGAGGGCCTGGAAGACGCGGCGGCAGGTGAGTTCGCGTTCCGCGGGGTCGGGGGTGAGGGCGTGGAGGGCGGCGGTGAGGCTGCGGGTGGTGGGGAAGGAATTTCCGGCGAGGGCGTCGGCGAGGGGGAAGGCGCGGGGTTCGTCGGCGTTTTCGTGGAGGAGGGCGGCGAGTTTGTGTGGGGGGAGGGAAGCGAGGAGGGCGCTGGCGGGTTGGCCGCGCTGGGGATTGAGGCGCATGTCGAGGGGGCCGTCGGATTTGAAGCTGAAGCCGCGCGCCGGGTTATCGAGCTGCATGGAGGAGACCCCGAGGTCGGCGAGGAGGGCGTTGACGCCGGGGAGGCCGAGGGAGGCGAGGACTTTGGGGAGTCCGGCGAAATTGCTGCGGTGCACCGCAAGGGTGGCGGGGGGGAATCCGAGGGCGCGGAGGCGGGCTTCGGTGCGGGGGAGTTCGAGGGGGTCGACGTCGAGGCCGAGGAGGAGGCCGGTGGGTTGGATGGCGGGGAGGAGGGCCGCGGCGTGGCCGCCGTAGCCGAGGGTGGCATCGGCGACGGTGTCGCCGGGCTGAAGGGCAAGGATTTGGCGGATTTCGGGGAGGAGGATGGGGAGGTGGGTGCCGGCCGGGGTTTTGCCGGAGGCGGTGACCTTGGCGAGGGTAGCGGGGTCGAGGCGGAGTTCCTTGTACTTGTCCTGGAAGCTGCGGGGGTTACGGCCGACGTAGCGCTTCCGGCGCGGGGGGCGCGGGGTTGGGTCGGAGGCGTCGGGCTGGGGCATGAGGGGAGGGGATGAAACCCGCGGCCTGAGGGGAGGCCGCGGGTTGGCGAGGGGATGGACTAGGCGGTGGCGGTGGCGGCGGCGAGGGCTTGATCGAGGTCGGCGAGGATATCGGCGATGTTTTCGATGCCGACGCTGAGGCGGACGAGGTCTGGGGAGATGCCGCCGGCGACTTGGGCTTCGGGGCTGAGTTGGCTGTGGGTGGTGCTGGCGCTGTGGATGGCGAGGCTGCGGGCGTCGCCGACGTTGGCGACGTGGGAGAAGAGCTGGAGGTGGTCGATGAATTTTTGACCGGCGAGTTGGCCGCCTTTGATGCCGAAGACGACCATGCTGCCGCCCTTGCCGTCGAGGTAGCGTTGATTTTTAGCGAACTCGGGGTTGGAGGGGAGGCCTGGGTAGCGGACCCAGGAGACGCCGGGGTGGGCTTCGAGGTGTTGGGCGACGGCGAGGGAGTTGGCGCAGTGGCGCTCCATGCGGAGGGGGAGGGTTTCGATGCCTTGGAGGAAGAGCCAGGAATTGTCGGGGGCGATGCAAGCGCCGAGGTTGCGCAGGGGGACGGTGCGCATGCGCAGGATGAAGGCCAGGGGGGCGAGGGGAGCAGGGAGGTCGTGTCCCCAGCGGAGGCCGTGGTAGGAGGCGTCGGGTTTGTCGTAGAGGGGGTGCCGACCGGCGGCCCAGTTGAATTTGCCGCCGTCGACGACGACGCCGCCGAGGCCGGTGCCGTGGCCGCCGAACCATTTGGTGAGGGAGTGGACCACGATATCGGCGCCGTGTTCGAGGGGGCGGGTGAGGTAGGGGGTGCTGAAGGTGCTGTCGACGATGAGGGGGAGGCCGTGGGCGTGGGCGACGTCGGCGACGGCTTGGAGGTCGGTGACTTCGAGGGCGGGGTTGCTGACGGTTTCGCAGAAGAGGGCGCGGGTTTTGCCATCGATGGCTTGGGCGAAATTTTGGGGGTCGTTGGAGTCGACGAAGCGGACTTCGATGCCGAGGGCGGGGAGGATTTCGGCGAACTGGGTGTAGGTGCCGCCGTAGAGGTTGCGTGCGGAGACGATATTGTCGCCGACTTGGGCGAGATTGATGATGGCGTAGAAGACGGCGCTGGTGCCGGAGGCGAGGCCGAGGCCGGCCATTTCGTGGGCGCCTTCGAGGAGGCAGACGCGTTTTTCGAGGACGTCGGTGGTGGGGTTGGTGAGGCGGGTGTAGATGTTGCCGAGTTCCTTGAGGGCGAAGAGGTTGGCGGCGTGTTCGGTATTGCGGAAGACGAAGGCGGTGGTGCGGTAGATGGGGACGGCGCAGGCTTGGGTGGCGGAGTCGGGCTTTTGGCCGCCGTGGAGACAGAGGGTTTCGAATTTCATGGTGGGTGCGATGGGAGGGACGGGAATGCGGGGAGGGAGGAGAATGAGCCGGGTGCGGGTGAAGGAGCGAGGGCAGCCTATCTCACGGAGGGGGGGGCGCACCCAGGAATTTTGGCAAAAAGCGCTTGGGGGTGGCCCTTTTGGGGGAAACTGGGCGCGGGGGGCGGGAGGGATTAGAGCTCGGTGTATTTGAGATTGGAACCGCGGGCTTTGTCGGCGGGATAGCGGAGTTCGTTGCGGGCGATTTTGGCGGCCATTTCGTGGGCGAGGTCGAGGCCGAGTTGGTCGGCGAGTTCGAAGACGAGGATGGCGACGTCGGCGATTTCGTCGGCGATGGCGGGGCGCTGGAGCTGGGCGATGGACCAGGATTGTTCGGGGGATTTCCAGACGAAGGGCTGGAGGAGTTCCCCGGCTTCGGCGACGATGGCGACGGCGAGGTCCTTGGGGCTGTGGAATTGTTGCCAGTCGCGGGCATCGCGGAAGGCGCGGATTTGGGCGGTGAGTTCGGGGATGGATGGGGTCGAAGGCATGGGGAGGGGATAAGCGAGGCGGGGGCGGATGACAGGGGGATTTTGGGGCGGGGCGGGGCGAAATTACGCCTTTTCAAGGGGGGCGAGGCAGGTTTGGTGGTGGAATGCGAATTATCAGTGGAACAGCGGGGGGAATCCCGATCCAGGTGCCGAAGACCTTATTGCGGCCGACCGCGGACCGGGTGCGGGAGGCGGTCTTTTCGATGTTGGGAGAGCGGGTGGAGGGGGCGGCGGTATTGGATTTGTTTGCGGGGAGCGGGTCTTATGGGTTGGAGAGCTTGAGTCGCGGGGCAGAGAGCTGCGTGTTTGTGGAATCGGATCGGGCGGCGGGGCCGGTGATTGGGGCGAATTTGAAGAAGGCGGGGTTGGAGGGTGGGACGGTGGTGGGAGCGCGGGTGGAGACGTGGTTGAAGGGGAGCGGGGGGACTTTTGATCTGATTTTCGCGGATCCGCCGTTTTTGAAGGGCAAGGGGGATCGGGATTGGGATGGGGAATTGCTGTCGTCGGGGGAACTGGCGGCGCGGTTGAAGCCTGGGGGCTTTTTCGTGCTGGAATCCTTTGCCAAGAGCGCGCAGCCTGCGCCGGTGGGGTCGCCGTGGACTTGCGCGCTGGAGCGCCGCTATGGGGACGTGGCGGTGCGCCTTTTTTATCTATCATTGCCGAATTCTGATGCCGCTCTTTCTGGTTCTGTTGATTTATAATGCCTTGTTGCCCTTGGTGCTGGTGGTGTTGCTGCCGGTGAGCGCGGTGAAGATGCGGCGGCGAGGCGGGTATGGGGCGAAGTTTTGGCAGCGCTTTGGGCTATTTGATGGGGCCACGAAGGAGGGTTTGGCGGCGGTGGCGGGGCGGTGCCGCTGGGTGCATGCGGTGAGCGTTGGGGAGGTGAATGTGGCGCGGAAATTGATTGGGGAGCTGCTGCGGGCGGAGCCGGAGGTGCCGGTGGTGCTATCGGTGACGACGTCGACGGGGTACGCGGTGGCAGCGGAGGGGGCGCCGGGGGGGGTGCAGGTGATCTATTCGCCGGTGGATTTGCCGGGGGTGGTCGGGCGGGTGTTTCGGCGCCTGCGGCCGCGGCAGTTGATTTTAGTGGAGGCAGAAATGTGGCCGAATTTGCTGCGCTGTGCGGGGCGGGCTGGGGTGCCGGTGGCCCTGGTGAATGCGCGCCTGTCGCCGCGGTCGGAGGGGCGGTACCGGCGGTTTCGGGGGTTGGCGGCGCCGATTTTTGGGATGTTGGATCAGGTGATGGTGCAGGAGGCGGAGGATGCGGGGCGGTGGGAGCGCTTGGGCGTGGCGGCGCAAGCGCTACAGGTGGTGGGGAGCATTAAATTTGACCAAGAGGGGCAGGCGGCGTCGGCGCCAGAGCGGGTGGCGGCTTTTCGGGAGCTGCTCGGGGAGGCTTTTGGGATGGGCGAAGCCTTGCGCGTGGTCTTGGCGGCGAGCACGCACCCTGGCGAGGAAGTGGCCCTGGCACGGCTGTGGAAAGAGGTGGGACCAGAGTTTCCCGGGGTCCGGCTGCTGCTGGCCCCGCGCCATGCGGAGCGTCGCGGGGAGGTGCTGGCGGCGGTCGGCGCGGTTGGCTGGTCGGTGGCGCTGCGCTCCGAGCTGAGGGCGGGGGCCGAGGTCGTAGTGATCGACTCCACCGGGGAGCTGCGGGATTGGCAGGCCTTGGCGGAGGTGGTGATTGTGGGGAAGAGTTTTTTGGCCAAGGGGGGGCAAAATCCGGCGGAGGCGATCGCCGCGGGGGTGGCGGTGGTGACGGGGCCGCACATGGAGAATTTTGCCGCCCTGATGCAAGTGCTGGGGGCGGCGGGGGGGGTGCAGCGGGTCGCTGGGCTAGAAGAATTGGGGGGAGCCCTCCGGGAATTATTGGGAAAGCCAGAGGCGGCGCGAGCCATGGCCGAGCGGGGGCGGCAAGCCCTGGCGGGTCACGCAGGGGCCACGGCGCGGACCGCGGCGCGCTTGCGATTGGCCTGAGCGTTCGGTGCTGGGCGTGGGCGGATGCCCGTTGGCGGCGAAAGCTTCAGTCCTGGGGAGAGTTTTGCCACCAATCGGCGGGTCGCTCCCAGGGCTGGGCGGGCGCGGTGGGGACGGGAGGGGCGGTCGCGGATTGAGGGGAGGAGAGGCGCTGGATTTCCTCCAAGAGTTGGGTCTCTGGGGAGGCCTGTCGGCCGCGGCGAAATTGGCGGCAGATGGCCCAGGCGCAGGCGCTGACGAGCGCTAAGGTGAGCCCGAGCACGCTGAGGAGGGACCAGGCCAGGACGTCGCTGTTGGCGATGTGGTTGGGGGTGACCTGGAGGGGGAGAAAGGCCACGCTGCTCAGCAAGGCCCCAGGAGGAATCGGCCTGGGAGAGCGCTTCATGGGGGCAAGAGTTCGAATTTTCGCTAGAGCAGGGCGAAGGAGACGAGGATGAGGACGCCGAGGCCAAAGAGGAAGGCGTAGCCTTGGAGGTTGCCGACTTGGAGGCGGCGCAACAGGTTGCCCGTGCCCGAGGCCAGGCTGGCGGAGCCACGCACCCCAAGCCCATCGATGAGGAGGCCGTCGACGATTTGGAGGAATTGGGCCAGGCCGTCTTGGAAGAGGCCGATGACCTTGGCATAGATTTCGTCCACGTAGAACTTGTTGGCGAAGAGGCGGGCGGCGGACTTGGAAGCCAGGGGGTCGCTGGACTGGCCGATATAGGTTTTCCACCCGAGAACGACGCCGAGGGCGAGGGAGGCCAGCGAGACGAAGAAAGTCAGGCCGAAGGGATTGCCCTCGTGGTGGGGCATGTTTTCGCCCAAAACGGTGCCGCCGAAGAAGTGGAAGCCCGCCACCAGGGAGGGGACGGCAAGGACGATGAGCGGGAGGCGCATGAGGAGCGGGACCTCGTGGGCGTGTGCGGCGCCGTGGGCGCGGGCTTGGCCGAGGAACGCCACCACCACCAGGCGCGTCATGTAGAAAGCGGTGAGGAAGGCCGTGAAGGCGCCGAGGGCGAAGAGGAGGATGTTTTCGTGGAGGGCCGCTTCGAGGATAGCTTCCTTGGAGTAAAAGCCGGAAGTGACGAAGGGAACGGCCACGAGGGCCGCGGTGCCGATGGCGAAGGTGAGGAAGGTGACCGGCATCTTGGCCTTCAAACCGCCCATTTTCCAAATATCCTGCTCGTGGTGGCAGGCATAGATGACGGCGCCAGAGCCGAGGAAGAGGAGGGCCTTGAAGAAGGCGTGGGTGAAGAGGTGGAACATCGAGGCCGCCGGGGCGCCCAGGCCGATGGCCATGACCATGTAGCCGAGTTGGGAAAGAGTGGAGTAGGCCAGGATGCGCTTGATGTCGTTTTGCTGGGTGGCCATGAGGGCCGCCATGAGGGCGGTGATCCCGCCGATCCAGGAGACCACGAGGGCGGCGGAGGCGGAGGCGGCGATGAGGAAGGCGACCTTGACCATGAGGTAGACGCCGGCGGCGACCATGGTGGCGGCGTGGATCAGGGCGGAGACGGGCGTAGGGCCTTCCATGGCGTCGGGGAGCCAGACGTGGAGGGGGAATTGGGCGCTTTTCCCGATGGTGCCGCAGAAGATACAGAGGGTAGCGGCCGTGAGGAGGCCGCCGCTGAGGGTGCCCGCGGCGATGCCCGCCTGGACGCCTTCGAAGGTGAGGGACTTGGTGGCGGCCCAGAGGAGGAGGATGCCGATCATGAAGCCGAAGTCGCCGATGCGATTGGTGAGAAAGGCTTTTTTGGCAGCCTCGGCGGCGCTGTTCTTAGTGTACCAGTGGCCGATGAGAATGTAGGAGCTGAGGCCGACGAGTTCCCAGAAAATGAACATCATGGGGAAATTGTCGGCGAAGACGATCCCGGTCATGGAGAAGAGGAAGAGGGAGAGGCCGGCGAAGTAGCGGGCCTTGCCTTCATCGTCCTTCATGTAGGCGAGGGAGAAGAGGTGGACGAGGAGGCCGATGGCGGTGACCACGATCATCATCCCCTTGCTGAGGGCGTCGAGGTGGAGGGCGAAGTCGAGGCTGAAGGTGTCGCTCAGGCGGATCCAGGAACCGAGGACTTGGGTGCCGTCGCTGGCGTGGCCCTGAAAGAGGAGCACGAGGCTGAGCACGAAGGTGAGGCCGACCGCGGCGGTGGAGAGGAGGGCGCTGGCGTTGGGATTCCGCTTGAGGCCGAACAAGATGGCCGCGGCGCTGAGGAGCGGGAGGAAAAGGATGATTGAGGCGGGGCTCATGGAGGGAAAGGAAGAGGGCCGGAGGCGGGGACGGAGGAGCGGGTGCGGCGGGGCGGCGACCTAGTGCTTCATGGCATCGAGGTCATCGACGTGGACGGTGCGGCGGGCGCGGAAGAGGGCGATGATGATGGCGAGGCCGACCGCGACTTCAGCGGCGGCGACGGTGATGATAAGGAAGACCATCATTTGGCCGCGATAATCAGGGAGGCCGTTGGTGGTATTAAAGCGGCTGAAGGCCACCAGGCTGAGGTTGGCGGCGCTGAGCATCATTTCCAGGCACATGAAAATGACGATGAGATTGCGCCGCAGCACCACGCCAGCGAGGCCGATGGCGAAGAGGAGGCCGCTGACGAGCAGGTAGTCGTTGAGGGAGATCATGGCGGGGTGGGCGCTGGGCTGGAGGGCTCCGCGGGGGCGGCGGTTTTGTCTTCGCGGCGGCTGATCACGATGACGCCGACCGTGGCCACGAGGAGGAGGACGCCGATGATTTGGAGGTGGAAATTGTACTGGGAGAAGAGGGTTTCGCCGATGAGTTTTACGTCGGGGAGTTTCCCTGCGGCGAGGTCTTGGTCGATGCTGGCGTGGACGGTTCCGGCGGCGCGGCGGGCTTCGAGGGCGGCGGTGGGGGAGAGGGGAGCGGCGTTGAGGATGCGGTGGCCAGCGGGGAAATCGCCGAGCACGGTGGCGAGTTGGAGGGCGAAGACGAGGACGAGGAGGCTGCCCCCGATGACCGCGGGGAGGTTGAGTTTGCGGCGCTGCTCGGCTTGGATGTCGAGCAGCATGATGATAAAGAGGAACAGCACCATCACTGCACCTGCATAGACGAGGACTTGGATCACCCCAATAAAGAAGGCCCCCAAGCTGACGAAGAGGGCCGCCAAGCCGAGAAAAGACGCCGCCAGCGAAAGCGCGCTGGAGACGGGATTGCGCAGGGCGACCACCAGGATGCCGAAGCCGAGCATGATGGCGGAAAAGAGGTAAAACAGGACGGAGGGCATGGCGGAAAAGGGAGCGGGAGGTCAGCGAGCTATTTTCAAGGGGGCGCGCCGCAAGCTTATTTGAGCGGGTTCCATTTATTGACGAGGCCTTCGCGGACGCCGCCGAGTTGGTAGAGGCGGGTTTTGTCGTGGACCATTTCGGCGCGGCTGGTGCCGGTGATGGCGTAGTCCTTGCGCAGGAAGATGGCTTGCTCCGGGCAGACCTCCTCGCACATGCCGCAGTAGATGCAGCGGATCATGTCGATTTCGAAAGCCTTAGGGCGTTTTTCGACCTTGGCGAACGCCTCCCCCGCGGGGATCGGTTCGGGGAGAATGGTGATGGCGCGGGGCGGGCAGATGAACTCGCAGAGCTGGCAAGCCACGCAGCGTTCGCGCCCGTGTTCGTCGGTGACGAGCGTCGGGGCGCCGCGGTAGTGCTCGGGGAGGGAGTCGTCCCATTTTTCCTCGGGGTAGGACATGGTGACCTTGCCCTTGCCGGTGACGAAGCGGAAGAGGTGGCCGAAGGTGATGCTGAGCCCCTTCAGGATGGAGGGGAAATACATGCGCTCGGCCAGGGTGAGCTTGGGTCTTTCGACGACGTAGGACATGGGAGGGAGGGGTAAAGGGCTTGCCAGGTAGGGCGGCCCGGGGTCACTTGACGAGCATCAAAATGAGCGCGGTAAGGAAGACGTTGAAGAGGGCGATTTCGAAAAAGAAGACCCAACCGAGCCGCATCAGTTGGTCAAAGCGGAAACGGGGCAGGGTCCAGCGCACCCACATGAAGAAAAAGATGAAGGCCACCACTTTGGTGAGGAAGCAGCCGAGGTGAAGCAGGCCAACCCACCAGGTATTTTGCGCCGCTTCAAAGCCGAGGCCGATTTTGTCGCCAAACGGGATCGACCAGCCGCCCAGGAAGAGGGTCACGATGAGCCCGCTGCCCACGATCATGGCGGCGTATTCCCCGAGGAAAAAGAGGGCGAACTTCATCGAGCTGTACTCAGTGTGGTAGCCGGCCACGAGTTCGGTTTCGCACTCGGGAAGGTCGAAGGGCATGCGGTTGGTCTCGGCGAAAATGGAGACCGTGAAGACCACAAAGCTGATGGCCAGCGGAACCAGGAGGAGCCAGCGCTGCAGGCTCAGACCATCGCCCCACAGCGGGAGGAGGAGCCAGCCGTTTTTGTCTTGGAAACGGACAATGGCGCCCAAGTTGAGTTCCTGGAAGATCATGAGGACCGGGATCACGCTGAGCCCGAGAGCGATTTCGTAGGAAATCATCTGGCTGCTGGAGCGGACCCCGCCGAGGAAGGGATATTTTGAATTGGAAGCCCAACCCGCCAAGACGATGCCATAAACGCCCAAGCTAGAGATGGCGAAGACGAAGAGCGGACCAATATTGAGGTCGGCGATGACCAGCGGGACATGGTGGCCGAGGAGCTTGAGGGTCGAGCCAAAGGGAATCACCCCAACCGTGAGGAGGGCCGGAACCAGGACCAGGGCCGGGGCCAGCCAGAAGTAGAACTTGCGGACATGTTTCGGGGTAAAGTCCTCCTTGAGGATGAACTTCAGGCCGTCGGCGAGGGGTTGCACCAGGCCGAAGAAGGCGATGTCCTTTTTCCCCCCGAGGAGGGTCATGGGAATGCCGACGCGGTTGGGGCCGATGCGGTCTTGGATGAAGGCGCTGACTTTGCGCTCCGCCAGGGAAGAAAGGGCCACCAGGGGCAAGATGATGCCAAAGGTGATGACGGCGATTTTGACGCCGGAGGAAATGATGAAAAACCAGTCCATGAAAAAGGGGGGAGACAGGGCTCAGCCGACGATGATTCCCTTGGCGCGGCGCTCCTTTTCCCGCTCCAACACGGGGATGGTTTCCGCAGTTTCGAGGAGGGGAAGGCCGAGGTCGCCGATTTTGCCCAAGTTGAGCCCGGCGAACGCGGGGTGGGCCGCGGCCATGGATTTGAAGACATCCTCAATAGCGTAGAGGCCATTTTGCCCCGAGACGGCCAGGATGAGGTCGCGGAGCACTTCCCAGTCGGAGCGGGCTTCGCCAGCGGGGGTGGTGGCCTGGTTGAGGCGCTGGAGTCGGCCGGTGGCGTTGATCAGGCTGCCGCGCTTTTCGGCGGAGGCCGCCAGGGGGAGGACGACGTGGGCGTGCTCCGCGCTGGGGTTGGCCAAAATGTGTCCGGCGATGAAACAAGTGAGTTTGCCGAGCTGCTCGGGGGTGAATCCAGCTTCGCCGAGCAGGTTTTCCTGGAGGGCGATCAGCGTGGTGATTTCGCCGCGGTCGACCCCCTGGCGGATAGCGGCCAGTTGGCTGCCGGGTTCGGCGCCGAGGAGGAGTCGAGCCCCTGCGGTGTTAGGGTTTTTGTCGGCGTGGACCAGGTAATTGTCAGCGGCGCCGAGGCGGGGGACGACGTCCAAGGCGCAGCCGCCGAGGGCCGCCGCGAGGCGCGTGGCCAGGAAAAGTTCCTCGTTGGTCATCCGGCCGGAGGCGATGATGGCGATCTGACCAGGACTAGCGGCCGCGCTGAGGGCCGCGGCGGCGCGGGCGAGGGCTTCGGTCCAGGTGGCCGCTCGGTGGGTGCCCTGCTCCTTGACGGTGGGCTGGGTCAGGCGGGCCTCGCTGTTGACGTAGTGGAAGTCGAGGCGCCCCGCGTCGCACATCCAGGCGGAATTGACGGCGTTGTTTTCCCGGGGGGTCTGGCGGTGAATGACGTCCTTGCGGCTGCCGATTTCCATGTTGCAGCCGCGCGCACAGCCGGTGCAGACGGTCTTGGTGTCCTTGAGGAACCACACCCGCATGGAGAAGCGGAAGTCATTGCTCGTCAAGGCCCCCACCGGGCAAATGTCGACCGTGTTGAGGCTGTAGTTGTTCGCCAGTTCCTTGTCCGGATGGGTCGTCAGGACGGTGTAGCTGCCGCGCTCGGTGAAGCCGAGCACCGGATCGTCGGCGATTTCCGAAGTAAAGCGGATGCAGCGGCTGCACATGATGCAGCGCTCGTCGTCCAACACAATGCGGGGGCCAATCTGGCGGTTTTTCGGCTTCTTGACCTTGTTTTCCTGGAAGCGGGATTCGCCCCGGCCGTGCTCCACGGAAAATTCCTGCAGGCCGCACTCCCCGGCCTGGTCGCAGATCGGGCAGTCCAGTGGGTGGTTGATCAGCAAAAACTCCATGACCCCCTTGCGGCATTCCTGGACCAGTTTGCTTTCCGTCCGAATCCCAATCCCCTCGCTGATGGTGTTGGCGCAGGCGATCGCGGCCCGCGGACTCCACAGAATTTTGGCGAATCCGTGCTCGTCTTTCTCCACCTCCGTCTGCCCAGGTGCCGGGCGCGCGGGCATGCCCGTTTCTACCAAACACATCCGGCAATTCCCCGGACTGCTCAGCTTCGGATGATAACAATAGTGCGGGACATCCACCGCCGCCTGGCGCAGCGCTTCAATCATGCGCGTCCCCTTAGGGAATTGTTTCCATTCCCCATTCACCTGGACATTCACAAGATCCACGGGTGGGGCCGCAGGGCCGGAAGGTTGCGTCGCAGTGCTCACAGGGTAGGGCAGATAGGTCGAAAATTTGGGAAAATTCCCCGATTCTCAACTATGAACGCGCCCCCCAGAGCGGCAAGGCGATTTTGTGAAAAATTTCACAAGCGCCCCGGGGCGGCGATCTTTTCCCTCCGCCGCGCGCCCCCCAGCCCCCCGCACCGCGCGGGCATGGCCTTAGGGGATGGGATTTATGGGATCTATGGGCGGAAGGGGATGTATGGGAAAGCCCCCAGCGCCGCGCGCGCGCCACCTCAGAACCAGCCAGGCCAGGAAGGCCGCCCGCCATGCCAACGCGGAGAATTGCAGGAAAGGCTTGCGCCGCGCCGCGGTGCCCCTTATGAAGACCCGCATATCGCACCGGCCAGGATGGCGAAATTGGTAGACGCGCCAGACTTAGGATCTGGTCCCGAAAGGGGTGCAGGTTCGAGTCCTGTTCCTGGTACTTAA
>CANHIJ010000079.1 GCA_947460575.1 Verrucomicrobiales bacterium
CCCTGCCATCCCAATCCCAACGGGATTTTGCCCTTCAGCCCAGGGTTGACCGAATGAAATGAGGCCTACCCTGGGACTCATTGCAGGAGCACCCACGATGCCCGTATCAATGGCCCTGCCATCCTAATCCCAACGGGATTTTGCCCTTCAGCCCAGGGTTGACCGAATGAAATGAGGCCTACCCTGGGACCACGTCGGCGCGGGGATGAACCGCAACGCGGTTCCGCCCCCCTGGGATCAATCCCACACATATTTTTCGTCCCAGGTCTCCCGATGCTTTTCCAACAAAATCCGCAATTCGTCCTGATAGGAAATTTTACGGTGATGCTCCGCCTGCTTGTCGATGTAGGCGGTCACCGTTTCTAGATTGGACACGCTGACGGAAAAACAGGCGTAGCCCGCTTGCCAGGCAAATTCGGATAGAGGCGCTGTCGGCACCTTCGGAGGGGGCGGCGGCGGCGCCGTTGGTTGGCCCTTGATCCATAAGTTGGAGGCTCGTTTCATTTCCTTGATCCAGTCCCCTTGGGTAATAGTGCGGCCCAGGCGCCCCAGAATATGTGCATGGTCTTCCACGCCTCCGATGCGGAGTGGGGCGCATTCTAGTCGCTTGGAAATAGCGCCCAAATAAGCGTGCACCGAAGCCCGCAAATCAAGGTCGCGCAGAAAGGGCCGCCTTCCTTTGGTGGAGAATACGGCATGAAGATAGACGGCGGAGAGAGATTGTGGCATGGCTGATGAAGTGGAGGTGAATCGAAAAGGCGCAACCCCGATGGGGTTGGTGGGCGCGGGGGGATAGGTTCCCAGGGTAGCGCGAGGCGCGCAACCCTGGGCTGGAGGGCGGAACGCCGTTGGCGTATTCAATAAACGCGGCCACGGTAGACCTGGTCGCGGTAGAACGGGGCCGCGGTAGAACGGGGTCGCGGCAGCCGGGGTCGCGGTAGACGGGCTGTGGTAGCCGGGGTTGGCCGCGCAACCACGCTTGGCTTCACATCCGCTGGGCCGCGGGAGGGGATTGGGTGGGGTGGCGCGCGGAAAATCTCGCTCACTTGGAACATTAGCCTGAATGAGGTCGGCGGAGCGGGAGGGAATGGAGGGCTTGCGGAGCGGGGGTGGAGGGGTTTGAGTTGGGGTATGAATAAGATGGCGGCGGAGGCCGACAGCTTGGCACAGAGGGTGGTGGAGGTCATTGTGGGCGCGATGGCCCGGATGCCGACGAGCGCGCTGGTGCCCAGTGGGGATCCAGGGGAGGCGGGGCGGGTCATAGCGCAGCGAGCGGCGCTGAAGGCGGCGGCGGCGGCGGGGGTGCTGGGCTTGCCGGTGGGGCCGCTGGGGTGGCTGACGATCTTACCGGAGATGGCGAAGGTGTGGCAGATCCAGGCGCAGATGGTGTCCGATTTGGCGGCGGTTTACGGGCAGAGTGCGCATGGCTCGCGGGAGCAGATGGTGTATTGTCTTTTTCGGCACGGCGCGGCGGCGGCGGTGCGGGACTTGGTAGTGCGGGTGGGCGAGCGCTATGCGGTGAAGCAGGGGTCGAGGCAGGCGTTTCAGGCGCTGGCGAAACGGGTGGGGATTGCGGTGTCGCAGCGAGCGCTAGGGAAGGGCTTGGCGCGCTGGGTGCCGGTGCTGGGCGCGGTGGGGGTGGCGGGCTACGCCTATTTTGACACCGTGCAGGTCGCCCGGACGGCGATGGAACTGTTTGCTCGGGGGGTAGCGGAGCCGTTGGAGGGGGCGGAGGAGGGAGATGGGGAGGGAGATGGGGAGGGGAAAGCGGGGGCTGAGGGGAGTGTTTTTGGCTTTGAGTCTGGGGGAGGGGGAGCGTAGAGGGAGGGGATGGAAACGATATTGGCGATTGAGACCTCGACGGCTGGGGGGAGTGTAGCGCGGTACGAGGAGGGTCGGGTGGTGGAGGTGATTGAGTTTGCGAGCGACCGGCAGCACCATGCGATGATTTTCGAGCCGCTGCGGGTGGCGCTGCGGAGGGGGGCGCCGGATGTGGTGGTGGTGGGGACGGGGCCGGGGAGCTACTCGGGCATACGGGTAGGGATTGCGGCTGGTCTGGGTATTAGCTTAGCGCACGGGGTGCCGCTGATTGGGCTGCCGTCGCTGACGGCGCTGGGGGAGGCTTTTGGGCAGGAGCGGTATGCGGTGACGGGGGATGCGCGGCGCGGGGCTTGGTGGTATGCGGAGGTGGAGGCTGGGGCCATGGTGTTGGGGCCAGTGGTGGAGGAGGAGGAGGCGATGGCGCGGCGGGTGGCGGCTTGGCCTGGGCATGTGTATACGCTGGACGGGGTGAGTCCGGGGTACTGCGCAGCCCGGCCAGTGCGGCCGCGGGCGGACGTGCTGGCTTGCCGGGCGGGGGCCTTGACGGAGCAGGCGGTGGCGCGGGCGGCGGCGGTGGAGACTGAGCCGCTGTATTTGCGGGCGCCTTTTATTACGGTGAGCCGGAAGGTGGAGGGGCTGAAGAGGGCGAGCGTGTAGGGGGGGCTATTGGGGAGCGGGAGTTTTGGGGTTTTTGGGAGTTTTAGGGGAGGGGGGGCGGAGGGAATTTTGTATGGCGGCGGGGTCGGAGGTGGGGGGGAGGCAACTGGAGCCGGTGCAGACGTAGGCGGTGGGGCGGCCGTTTTGGAGGGTGAGGGTTTTGGCGAAGGGTTCCACGGGGCCGGTGGTGCCGAGGATGACGCGGTGGGTTTGGTAGACCGAGTGGGCGGCGCGCAGAAGGGCTTGGGTTTCGGGGAGGGAGGGGTCGCCGGCGATGACGGCGCGGAAGGGTTCCTCGCTGGCGAAGGCGAGGGCTTGGAGCATGAGGGGGAGGGCCTGGGGGGTTTCGGTGAGGCGGGGGAGGGCCCGCTTGAGGGTGGCTTCGGCGGCGGCGCGGTAGGATTTGTTCTCGGTAATGGCGGCTAGTTTGAGGAGGGCGCAGACCGCGGTGGAATTGCCGCTGGGTTCGGCGCCGTCGTAGTCGTCTTTGGCTTTGAAGAGGAGGTCCTCGCCGCCGGTGCTGGTGTAGAATCCGGCGCCTTGGGGGTCGTAGAATTTAGCGATCATGCTGTCGGCGAGGGCGACGGCGAAGTCGAGGACGGCGGGGTCGAGGGTGGCCTGGTAGAGTTCGATGGAGCCGCGGAGATAGGAGGCGTAGGCGCTGAGGAGTTGGGCGGAGTCGCGCGCGCCGTCGCGCCAGCGGTGGTAGAGGGTTTTGGTGGTGGGGTCCCAGAGTTTGGCGGTGATGAAGCGGAAGTTTTTGCGGGCGGCTTCGAGGAGGGGGGCTTCGTTGAGGATGATAGCGGCGCGGGAGAGGGCGCCGAGCATGAGGCCGTTCCAGGAGGTGAGGATTTTGTCGTCGAGGTGGGGGCGGACGCGGAGGCGCTGGGCCGCGAAGAGCTTGGCTTTGGCGGCGGAGAGGAGGGCGGCTTCGCTGGGGTTGAGGGTGCGGTCGGGGTCGGCGCGGTGGAGGACGTTGAGGTTGGGGAGGGGATTGGGGTGGCTGTGGTCGACGAAATTGCCTGGTTCGGTGACGCCGAAGTAGGGGAGGGCGAGGGCGGCCTCCTCCTTGGTGAGGAGCGATTGGATTTCGGACTGGGTGAAACAGTAGAACTTGCCTTCTTGGCCTTCGCTGTCGGCGTCTTCGGCGGAGTAGAAGCCGCCATCGGGGTGGGTCATCTCGCGCTGGAGGTAGCGGAGGATATCGCGGACGACGGCGTGGTGGGAGGGGTCGCCGCTGGCGAGGCCGGCATCGAGGTAGAGGTCGATGAGTTGGGCGTTGTCGTAGAGCATTTTTTCGAAGTGGGGGACCAGCCAGCGCTCGTCGACGGAGTAGCGGGCGAAGCCGCCGCCGAGTTGGTCGTACATGCCTCCGGCGGCCATGCGGCGGCAGGTGAAGAGGACTTGGTCGATGAGGGATGGGTTGGCGGTGTGGACGCCGACCATGAGGATGAGGCTGGGGATTTGGGGTTGGGGGAATTTGGGGGCTTCGCTGAAGCCGCCGTGTTTGGGGTCGAAGTTTTGGGAGAAGAGGGCGGCGGCGGTGGGGACGAGTTCGGGCTTGAGGGGGTCGGAGCTGGGGGCTTCCTGGGCCATGTGGGATTGGAGCTGGGTGGCGATTTTTTGGGCGTCGTCCTGGATGGCAGCGGGGTCTTTTTCCCAGAGTTCGGCGATGCGCTGGAGGATGCTGAGGAAGCCTGGGCGACCGGCTTTGTCTTCGGGGGGGAAGTAGGTGCCGCCGTAGAAGGGTTGGCGGTTGGGGGTGAGGAAGGCGTTGAGGGGCCAGCCGCCGCCGAGGCCGAGGGCCTGCATGGCGGTCATGTAGATGTGGTCGACGTCGGGGCGTTCTTCGCGGTCGAGTTTGATGGCGATGAAGTGTTCTTTGAGGTACTGGGCGATGGCGGGGTTTTCGAAGGACTCGCGCTCCATGACGTGGCACCAGTGGCAGGTGCTGTAGCCGATGCTGAGGAGGATGGGTTTATTTTCGGCCTTGGCGCGGGCAAAGGCTTCGGGGCCCCAGGGGTACCAATCGACGGGGTTGAATTGGTGTTGCAGGAGGTAGGGAGATTTTTCTTGGGCGAGGCGGTTGGGGGTGGGCTTGGAGGTGGGCTTTATGGTTGGCTGTGGGGTGGGAGGGGCGTCGGTGGCGCGGGCTGGGGAGCTGAGGGCGGCGAGGGCGGCGAGGAGAAAAAGGGGGCGCATGGGGCGGATCATGGCTAAAAATACGCCTCTGGCAAGCTATGGCGCCGGGGAAGTGCGGGGTGGGCGAGTGGTTTAGTCGAGGTGGAGCATAAGGTTTTGGAGGTAGTCGCGGCCCTGGGAGGCGCGCTGGAGCATTTGGGAGGTGGATTCGTGGGGTAGGGAGGAGAGTTCGAGGATGAGGGTGCCGGAGAAGTGCCAGCGGCGCAGTTCGCGGAGGAACCAGGGCCAGTCGATGCTGCCTTGGCCAGGGGGGAGGTGGTCGTCGCGCTGGCCGTGGTTGTCGTTGACGTGGACAAGTTGGAGGTGGCCGTGGAGTTTGTGGATGACGAGGCCCAATTCGCGGCCGAGGAAGGCGTGGCCGGTGTCGAGGCAGGTGGAGACCTGGCAATTGCGGATGCTGCCGAGGAGGTAGAGCATGTCATTGATGTGGCCGAAGAGGAGGTGGGGGAGCATGTTTTCGAGGACGAGGGGGATGCCGAGCTGGGAGCAGCGGGCGGCGACGATGTTGAGGGATTCGGCGGCGTAGCGCATGCGGGTGAGGAATTCGGCTTCGGGGGGGCGTCCGGAGCGCTCGGGGCCGGGGTGGAGGACGACGTTTTGGGCGCCGATTTCGGCGGCGGCTTCGCAGGCGGTGAGTAAGTGGTGGAGGGCGTGGGCGCGGTCGGCGGGGCTGAGGGCGGTGATGTCGATGGCGTCGGCGAAGGGGGCGTGGAAGGAGAAGGGCTGGAGTTGGAGGTGGCGGAGGAGGTCGCGGGCGCGGCGGACCTGGCCGAGTTGGTGGTAGTCGAGGTGGAGGGGAAAGGAGCAGACTTCGAGGAGGTGGAAGTTGCTGGCGCGGATTTCTTCGAGGACGTCGAAGATGGGGCGGTGGTAGAAGCAGCCGGTGGAGAGGCCGATGGGCCAGGGCTTCATGGGAGTGGGGAGAGGTTGGGGAGGTTGGGGAGGTTGGGGAGGGGGTCGAGGGAGCAGGCGGGGGAGGGAGAGGAAAGGGGGAGGGGGCAGAAGTCGGCGCCCTGGATGGAGGCGCAGGAAAAATCGGCGAGGTGGTCGGTGCCGGTGGCCCACTGGCCGAGGAAGAGGCGAGTGTAGAAATCGGCGCGGGTGCCGGCTTCGTAGTCCTGCCAATTGACGCCCCAGCCGTGTTGGGGGTTTTCGAATTTGGAGCGGATGAGGCCGGCGATGTGGCGGGGGTGCCAGCCGTGGGCGAGGAGGACGCGGCAGATGAGTTGGATGCCGACGGGTTTGAGGAGGCGGTCGTTGGGTTGTTGGAGGAGGAGGCGGGCGCAGGGGGGGAGGGCGGCGAGGGGGGTTTGGTGGTAGGTGTGGGGCCACTGTTCTGGGGGGTCGTGGAGGGCGGAGTAGAAGTGTTGGTGGAAGCGGCGGAGGGGGGAGAGGAGGTAGGCGTCGAGGAGGCGGGCGGTGCCCTTTTCTTGGAAGGGGATGCGGGTGGGGGCGCGGCGGGCCAATTGGTGGACCTCGGCTTGATTTTGGCGGCAGCGGAGGGCCTGGGAGACGTCCATTTCGTGGAGGGGGATGGCGACGATGGGTTTGAGGAGGGGTTCGATGCCGAGTTTTTGGGCGAGGCCGGTGGCCCAGGGTTTGAGGTAGTGGGTGAAGGGCATGCGGACCATGCGGGTTTGGAGGGGGTCGCCGTATTCGGAGATGTCGATGGAGACGAGTTCGCGTTGGCCGGTGGGGGCTGGGGGGCGGAGGACGGCGGTGATTTCGATGGGGAGGGTGGATGCGGGGGCGGCGGTGCGCTTGATGAGGTGGGCGAGGAACTCCATGAGGAGGGCGAGGGAGGCGAAGGTGGTTTGCTGGGGGCGGGAGACGGCGAGGGCGGGGTTGGGGCCGAGGCGGCGTTGGCAGGCGTCGACCAATTCGGGGGCGGGGTTGAGGGCGGCGATGCGGGCGGCGACGGGGGAAGCGGCGTCGATTTGCCAGACGAAGTGGTGGCCCTGGCCGGTGAGGAGGTGGAGGGGGGCGATGCCGCAGGCGAGGAGGAGGGATTGGATGGCGTGGACGGCGGGTTCTTGGAGGGCGAAGGCGCGTTGGGGGTGGAGGAAGGCGGCGGCGGGCTGGTCGAAGTGGACGTATTCGACGTCGAGGTGGAGGAGGAGGGCGCGGTGGTCGGCGAGGGAGCGGGCGATGTCGCGGCCTTGGTGGAGGAGGAGGGGGAGTTGGGCGAGGGGGAGGAGTTCGGAGCGCTGGAACTGGCAGCCGTCGGAGCGAGTGATGTAGAGGGCGCTGGCGTCGACTAGGGAGTCGCCGCCGAGGAATTCTGCCAGGCGCTGTTGGACGGCGTGGTCAGCGTAGAGGGAGTCCATGGGCTGGGCGGGTGCAGCCGAGGGGGCGGGAGCGGCCACCGCGCGCGGGGCTGGATCGGGGACTCGGTGCTATGACTCTAGCACAGCAGCGGGGTCCGCCAAGCCGGGAGGGCAACGCAGCGCCGCCTGGGGCGGCGCCTTAGAACAAATCGGCCTGATACCGAGCCTCCCCGAGGGGAGGTGCTGAGGGGCGCACCTGGAACCAGGGGGTTGGTTGGTGGGCGGAGGCGCAGAGGAGTTCGATGTCGTGGCGCTGGTGGGCGGCGAGGGCGGCGCGGACGGCGGCGGCGGCGAGGTCGGGGGAATTGCAGTCTTCGCTGAGGTGGCCGAGGAGGATGCGGCGAAGGCGCGGGGAGAGGAGATCGGCGACGCAGGCGGCGGTTTGGGCGTTGGAGAGGTGGCCGTGGGGGCCCTGGATGCGGAGTTTGGTGGACCAGGGGCGTTTGGTGTCGTTGCTGAGGAGGTCGGGGTCGTAGTTGGCTTCGATGAAGAGGGTATCGAGGTCTTGGAGTTTGCGGCGCATGAGGGGGGTGACATGGCCGGCGTCGCTGAGGATGCCGAGGGCGGCGCCGCGGTGGCGGAGGACGAGGCCGACGGGGTCGGCGGCGTCGTGGGGGACGGTGAAGGTATCGATTTCGAGGTCGGCGAAGGTGAAGTTGCCGGTGGAGGGGATGAGGTGCCAGTTTTTGGGGGACTTGCAGGAATCCTGGAGCATGGCGCGGGTGCGTTCGTTGCAGAGGATGGGGAGGGGGAGGTGGCGGGTGAGGACGTCGAGGCCGCGGGCGTGGTCGCCGTGTTCGTGGGTGAGGAGGATGGCGGAGAGGGATTCTGGGGGGATGCCGGAGGCGAGGAGGCGTTCTTTGAGGCGGGCGGCGCTGAGGCCGGCGTCGATGAGGAGGCGGGATTGGCCGGAGCAGACGACGGCGCAGTTGCCGGCGCTGCCGCTGCTGAGGACGATCAATTGCAACATAGAATGGGGGGTGTTAGTCGGGGCTGGGGGGGCTGTCAACGGGCGGGGAGGACTGCGTGCATGGGGGGAAAAGAAAGGGCGCACCCCTTTGGAGGAGGTGCGCCCTGGGAGGAGGAACGGGAGGGGTTTAGTACTCGCGATCGAGCTTGATGCCTGGTTCGGGGACGGCGTAGAGGCCGTTGGCGCCGGGCATGACGGGGGCGGGGCCGTCGGCGGTGAGGCTGGCGATATTGGGGGAGAACTCGTGGGGGCAGTTGAGCATTTGGTCGAAGGTGACGTCGCGGCCGGTGTGGGCGGCCATGCGGCCCATGCTGGTGACGATACTGGCTTCGACGCCGCGTTTGACTTCGGAGTAGGGGGTGTCGTTGATGATGGCGGCGGCGAGGTCATCCCACTCAGTTTGGTAGGGATTGGGTTCGCCTTCGGGGAAGGCCCAGAGTTCGGTGCCGCGCTTCATGCGTTGGTCGCCGAAGGTGCGGCATTTGCCTGGGGTGTGGCCGGACATGGAGATGATGGCGGAGCCTTTGGTGCCGTGGGCGTAGCTGGACTGCTGTTGTTTGCAGCCGGCGATGGTGCGGCCGTCGAAGAAGAGTTGGGTGCCGTCTTCGAAGGTGTATTCGACGGAGTAGGAGTCGAAATTTTGGTCGATGTAGTCGCCGCGGTAGTGGCGGCCGCCGACGGCGTGGGCCTTGACGGGCCAGGCGTTTTTCATCCAGCAGGTTTCGTCGATGAAGTGGATGTAGAAGTCGCTGAAGAGGCCGCCGCTGGCCCAGAGGAAGCTGTGGAAGCGTTCGATTTGGAACATGACCTCCGACTGGTTGTCGGGCTTTTTGGTGGAGAAGCAGGAGGCCACGGGGCCGTGCATGCGGTAGCTGCGGAGGTGGGTGATGTCGCCGATTTCGCCGTCTTGGATGCGCTTCCAGAGTTCTTGGCGAGCGCGGCAGTGGCGGACCATGAGGCCGACGCCGACTTTGAGATTTTTCTTAGAAGCTTCTTCGCCGAGGGCGAGCATTTGGCGGGAGGTGGGGCCGTCGGCGGTGACGGGTTTTTCCATGAAGACGTGAAGGCCGCGGTCGATGGCGTACTTGAAGTGGAGGGCGCGGAAGGCGACGGGGGTGGTGAGGATAACGATGCTGCCTGGTTTGAGGGCATCCATGGCCTGTTTGTAGGCTTCGAAGCCGAGGAAGCGGCGTTCTTCGGGGACGTCGACGCGGCCGGGTTTGCCTTCGAATTCTTTTTGGAGGGCGCTGTGGCTGCTGTTGAGTTTATTGCCGAAGACGTCGGCCATGGCGGTGAGGCGGGTGGGGAGGCTGACCACGCTGAGGGCCTGGGCGGCGGCACCTGAGCCGCGGCCGCCGCAGCCGATGAGGGCGACGTCGACGGTATTATTTTCCGCGGCGTGGACGAAGGGGACGGACATGCCGGCGAAGGCAGAGGCGGCGGCGAGTCCTGAGGAATGGCGCAGGAATTGGCGGCGGGAGGAGGGGATGGCAGGAGTAGGCATGAGTGGGTGAGAAACTCCCCATACGCGGCGGAGCCGGGGATTTTTCGCTGGATGCGGGGCGCGGCCTGGGTGGGTGGGGGGCGTGGGATTTAGGGCTGGGCCTGGGGGAGGGCGCCGCCGTGGCGGATATCTTGGGCGGTGAGGAGGTAGATGGCGTCTTCGGCGATATTGACGGCCTGGTCGCCGATGCGCTCGAGGAGGCGGGTGATGATAATGAGGGCGACGTAGTCGGCGGCCTGGGTGCCGTTGCGGGCGATGGCTTCGGTGAGTTTGTCGATGAATTCGTAGTGGGCGATGTCGAGGGGGTCGTCGTTTTGGACGATGCGGAGGCCGAGGGCGAGGTCGCCGCGGTGGAAGGCGTCGACGGCGTGTTTGAGTTGGGAAGCGGCGAGTTGGTAGATGGGCTGGACGAGGGCGGATTCGGCGACGGGGGGGTGGGCGTTGAGGATGCGGGCGCGGCGGGCGATGCTGACGGCGTGGTCGGAGATGCGCTCAAGGGCGGTGGCGGCCTTCATGGAGCTGATGACGCGGCGGAGGTCGCGGGCCATGGGGGAGAAGCGGAGGATGAGGGCGTGAGCTTCTTGGTCGATGCGTTTTTCGAGGGCGTCGACTTCGGCGTCGTCGGCGATGGCGCGGTTGCAGAGGTCGTCGCTGCGTTCTTGGAGGCCGCGGATGGCGTGGGCGAGATTTTGTTCGGCCAGGGAGGCCATGTGGACGACGAGCTTGGTGAGGCGGTCGAGGGAGTCCTCCGCGGCGGAAAGGATGTGGCGTTGCTCTGGCATGGGAGGGGAAGAGACGGGAGGAGAGGGGGTAGGGAAAGGCGGACGGGGTGACGTTTTAGGAAGGCGGCAAGGGGCCGCCGTGGCGGATGTCCATGGCGGTGAGTTGGTAGATGGCGTCTTCGGCGATATTGGTGGACTGGTCGCCGATGCGCTCGATGAAGCGGATAGCGAAGAGGATGTCGACGTAGTCTTTGACGTGTTCGCTGTTGGCTTCCATGAGGCTGACGAGGCGCTGGGTGAAGGCCTCATAGGCTTCGTCGAGCGCGGTGTCGCGGGAGAGGAGGAGGAGGGCTTTGTCGAGTTGGCCCTGGCAGAAAGCGTCGATGGCGTCGCGCAGTTGGGCGGAGGCGAGTTCCGCGAGGGGGCGGATATTTTCGGTTTCTGGGATGGGGGGGCGCTGATTGAGTTTGCGGCCGCGGCGGGCCAGGCTGACGGCGTGGTCGCTGATGCGCTCCAGGGCGGTGGAGACCTTCATGCTGGCGATGATGCGGCGGTAATTGGAGGCGACGGGGCCGAAGCGGGTGATGATTTCCACGCCGGAGCGGTCGATTTTTTTCTCGAGGCGGTCGACTTCGTCGTCGTCGGCGATGGCGCGGTTGCAGAGGTCGGTATTGCGCTGGAGGAGGCCCTCGGCGGCGAGGTGGAGGTTTTGGAGGGCCAATTCTCCCATCCGCTGGAGGTCGCGGTCGAAGGCGGCCATGGCGTCTTCGTTGGCTTGGAGGATGAGGTTTTGCTGGGGCATGGGGGAAAAGGGGCAGGGGGGAATAGGGGCTCAACCGTAGCGCCCCTCGATGTAGGCAGCGGTCTTGCTATTTTGGGGATTCATGAACATATCGAGGGTGGGGGTGTGCTCGATAATTTCGCCCATGAGCATGAAGATGCACTCGTCGCTGGCGCGGCGGGCCTGGGCCATGTTGTGGGTGACCATCACGATGGTGAAGGTGCGCTTGAGTTCGGTGATGAGTTCCTCGATGCGCTCGATGCCGGAAGCGTCGAGGGCGGAGCAGGGCTCGTCCATGAGGATGATGTCCGGCTTGAGGGGGAGGAGGCGGGCGATGCAGAGTTTTTGTTGTTGCTCGAGGGTGAGTTCGGTGGCGCGGCGGTCGAGGCCGTCTTTGAGGGCGTCCCAGAGGGAGACTTCGCGGAGGGCGGATTCGACGGCTTGGTCGAGGACGGCGCGGGGGCGTTCGGCTTGGGGGAGGTGGCTCTTCATGCCGAAGACCACGTTTTCGTAGATGGAGATGGGGAGGGGGTTGGGGCGCTGGAAGACCATGCCGACGCGTTTGCGGAGGGCGGCGACGGAGACGTCGGAGTCGAGGATATTTTTGCCGAGGATGGTGATATGGCCTTGGGTGGTGACGTTGCCGTAGCGCTCATTGATGCGGTTGAAGGACCGGAGCAGGGTGGTTTTGCCGCAGCCGCTGGGGCCGATGAGGGAAGTGATGATGCCGCGCTTGATCTGGGCGGAAACGCCGAGCAGGGCCTGGAATTTGCCGTACCACAGGCTGTAGTCGCGGATGTCGATGCTGACGCCGTCTTGCATGAAAAGGGGAGGGGGAAAGGGGAGCGGTTTTTAGCCGAACTCGCCGTTGAGGTAGCGCCCGGTGAGCTCTTTAGCGGGCTGGTTAAAAAGTTGTTCCGTGGGGCCCCACTCGATGAGTTGGGAGGCATTGATGAAGGCCACGGCGTCGGCCATGCGGCGGGCCTGTTGGGTGAGGTTGGTGACCAGGATGATGGTCATGCGCTCTTTGAGTCGCATCAGGACCTCCTCGATTTTCATGGTGGTGACGGGATCGATGGCGATGGAGAACTCGTCGAGGCAGAGGATTTCGGGTTCGAGGGAGAGGGCGCGGGCCAAGGTGAGGCGCTGTTGTTGGCCGCCGGAAAGCTTGGTGCCGAGGAGGTCGAGGCGGTCTTTGACTTCGTCCCAAAGGACGGCGTCGCGGAGGCAGCTTTCCACGAGGTGGTCGAGTTGATCTTTGTGATGGATGCCCATGCGGCGGGGGGCGTAGGCCACGTTGTCGTAGATGCTGAGGGGGAGGCCGACGGGGAGGGGGAAGACCATGCCGATGCGGCGGCGCAGGGAATAGACGTTGGGGATATCGCGGACGTTTTCGCCATCGAGGAGGACAGCGCCCGCACTGCGGGAGTGGTCGATGAACTCCAGGGTGCGGTTGATGGTTTTGAGAAGGCTGGACTTGCCGCTGTTGGCGGGGCCGACGATGCCGAGGACGTGGTGGCGGGGGACGGAGAAGGAGACCTCGTCGAGGGCCTTCTTGGAGCCATACCAGACTGAGAGATCGCGCAGCTCCAAATGGGCGGGGGACATGGGCTTGAGGGGAAAAAGGGAGGGAAGGGTTACCAGCGCTTGCGGCGGCGCAGGCGGAGGCGGACCAGGGAGGCGAGGCCGTTGATGAAGAGAATCAAAGTGAGGAGCACCAGGGCGCTGCCAAACTTCATCTGTTCGGGCATGCCGGGGATGTCCTTGGAGATGAGATTGAGGTGGTTGGAGAGGGCCATGAACTCGTCGTTGAGGCCGTAAGGCATAAGGCGCTCCGGCCCGGCGGGGGCGATGCGCAGCCACATCACCGCGCCCATGAACATGATGGGAGCGGTCTCGCCAGCGGCGCGGGCAATCACTAGGATTACTCCGGTGAGGATGCCGCCGAAGGAATTGGGGAGCACGATGGTGCGGATGGTCTGCCAGCGGGACGCGCCGAGATTCCAGCAGGCTTCGCGGAAGTTTTTCGGCACTGAGGAAAGGGCTTCGCGAGTGCTCGTAATGATGACGGGCAAGGTCATCACCGAAAGGGTCATGGCGGCGGTGAGGAGCCCTTTGGGCATGCCCAAAGTGGCGACGAAGGCCCCCAAGCCAAAGAGGGCGTGCACGATGCTGGGGACGCCCGCGAGGCTGGTCACGGCGATCATGATGGCCCGGGTGAAAGCGTTGTCGGGGGCGTATTCGTGGATATAGACGCCGGCGAGAATGCCGATGGGGGCCACGATGGCTAGGCAGAGCAAGGTGAGGTAAAAGGTGCCCATGAGGGGTCCCCAGATGCCGCCGGCCGCGCCGGAGCGGGAGACGTCACCGGTGAGGTAGTCCCAGGAGAGGGCAGGCCAGGCCTTGAGCGCGATCAAGGTGAGGATCAGAGCTACTGGAATGAGCAGGGCTACGGTGACCGTGAGGGTGGACCACTTGGCCCGCCGGGCGCGCTTCTCCTTGTTCAGCTCGTAGGAGGAGGGGATGAAGGGATTGGCGGAAGACATGTCAGTTGGAGCTGGCGCGCTTGTTTCCCCGGATCACCAGGTTAGCGGTGAGATTGATGGCGCAGGTGATGACGAGCAGGAGCAGGCCGATCGTGAAGAGCGACTGGGAGTGGGGGCTGCCGGCTTCGGCGTCGCCCATCTCGCTGGCGATGGTCGCCGTGAGGGTCGTAATCGGGTCGGTCAGGGAAGTGGGGATCTGGTTTTTGTTCCCCGTGGCCAAAAGCACGGCCATGGTTTCGCCGATGGCGCGGCCCACGCCCAACATGCAGGCGGCGAGAAGGCCGCTGCGGGCGGCCGGAAAGAGCACCCGGTAGACGATTTCCCAGCGGTTCGCGCCGAGGGCCATGGCGGCCTCGCGGAAGCTGTCGGGCACGGCGCGCAGGGAGTCTTCCGCCAAGGAGACAATGAGCGGGATGCTCATCAGACCCAGAACGATGCCTCCGTTGAGGAGGTTGGTGCCCATGGTGGCTCCGGCGTACTTGATGAGAAGCGGGCCAATCATGGTGATGGCGATAAAGCCCCAGACGATAGAAGGGATGGCGGCGAGGATTTCGATGCCCACCTTGAACCACTCCTTAGAGCGGGGCCCGGCGAATTCGCTGATGTAAACCGCGGCGGCGAGGCCGCAGGGGATCGCGATGACCATGGCTACCAGCGCGACCGCAAAATTGCCCACGATCATGGCCAGCACGCCGTAGGTGGCGCCCTCCCGCTCCTTGGCGTGCCAGTGGGTAGAGGTAAAAAAGCCGTCGGTACCGAACCAATCAATGTGGGGCAGGAGGGGGGCGGCGTACCAGAAAACGAAGCAGAAAATGGCCGCCACGAGCACGATGGAACTCCAGCCGCAGGCCCGGATGAGGGCCTCAATGGGTTTTTCAATCCAGTCGGCGGCGCTGGAGAGGGCGGCGCGCCAGCCTCGGGAAGGAGTTCGTTCGGTCATGCAGGGCGGGGAGGATTGGGGGGGCGGAACCAGCGCCGCGGGCGCTGGTTCCGCGGCCAGGTAGCCGTTTACTTTAGGGAAACGTAGCCGGTGGCGGAAAGGAGCTTTTGACCGGCCTCAGAGAGGGCGAAGTCGATGAACTCCTTGGTGGCGCCGACGGGTTCGCCGATGGTGTAGAGGTAGAGTTTGCGCGCCAGGGGGTACTTGCCGCTGCGGGCGTCGTTGGCGTCGGGGAGGACGCCGGGTTCGCCGGTTTTTTTGGAGACCGCGAGCCATTTGACCTTGTCGTTTTTGAAGGCCATGCCGTCATAGCCGATGGAGGATTTCACGGTGGCGAGGTTGTCGATGATCGACTGGGAGCTGCT
Source organism: Verrucomicrobiales bacterium (assembly GCA_947460575.1). Classification (GTDB taxonomy): domain Bacteria; phylum Verrucomicrobiota; class Verrucomicrobiia; order Verrucomicrobiales; family V1-33; genus CAIZWU01. Next base: position 14,836 of record CANHIJ010000079.1, read on the forward strand.
CTGGGAGGAGATATTGCCGCGGAATTTTTGTTTTTCGCCGGCCGCATTTTTACCGACGACCGCGTCGTGGATGAATTCATAGGTGCCGGAGGTATTTTCGCGGCCGAGGACGGTGATGGGGCCGGTGAGGCCGTCGGCGCCGACCTGTTCCCAGGTGGTGATGCTGCCGCCGTCCCAATAGATTTCCTTGAGTTGTTCGATGGAGATTTCCTTGAGGGGGTTGGCGGGGTTGACGAAGACGGCGAGGGCGTCATAGCCGACGACGAACTCCACGGGCTCCTTGCCCTGTTTTTCTTTAATTTTGGCCTTTTCCTCGGGCTTCATGGGGCGGCTGCTGGTGCAGATGTCGATGCGCCCTTCGGTGAGTTCGCCGATGCCGATGCCGGAGCCGCCGCCGGCGACGGAGACTTTAGCGCCGGTGAAGTTTTCCGCCCAGGCGGTGCCGACTTGGGCCATGGTGTTGGAGCCGGAGACCTTGATGGAGGCGGTGGCTTTGGCGGCGTCCTTGCTGCCGCAGGCGCTGAGGCCGAAGGCGAGGGCGGCCATCAAGGGCAGCTTGAAGAGTTTTTTCATGATGAGTGGTGGTTGCTGTGGTGAAGCCGAGACCGCCGTGGGGGCGAGCCATCCGGTAGCGGAATCCTGACCATGGCTGAACCGCATAGTCTAAAGAGTTCGTGTGGCGATATTGTCACAAATGGAGGGAGGGCAGGGCCGGGTGGGTCATTTTTCGGGGACAATCTTCAGATCGGGAGGGGATTTGGAACAAAAATCGGTTGGAAAGAGCGCAATGTGTCATTTTTGTCACCTAGTTTGGGTGAGGGCCCGGGGCCGGGGGGCGCGCCTGAGCCACCGCTTAGGGCTGGGGGGTTTTTTGCTCGGGAGGGGCTGGGGTTTCGCTGGCTTTGGGGCTGTGGTATCCGCCACTGGCGGCCTTGAAAGGGGCCTCGACGACTTTGCCGGAGGTTTTGACGGTGGTGTTGACGATGCTTCCGGCCGTTTTGACAGGGACGGTGACCAGCGAGCAGCTGGGGGCGGCGGCGGCGAGGAGCAGGGCGAGGGCAAGAAACTTCATGAATGCCCAGCCAAACGCGGGAGAAGCCGGGCGTCAAGTCCGGCCGGGAGGCGTTCCGGTTGCAAAGGCTGGACCCAGGGGAATGGTGGGGGGTGTTTCAGGTTATATTCAACGAAATCAGTGCCGCCGAGATCTCCCAACTGGATACCATGCTCCAACTGGAGCTTCTCACCGAATTTAAGGTGACGCCGGACGACCTGCGGCGGCCGGATGGGGTGCGCTTTGGGCAAATTGAGCGCGACGGCAAGCCGCTCTACCGCTACCGGGCCAAGGGCTACCGGATTTATTTTGAAGTGGTGGAAGCTGGAGTGCGGGTGCACCGGGTGCTGCACAAGAATTCCTTGAAGGATTTTTTGTTTCGCAATGGGAGCAAGCAGGACGGGGCGGAGGACGAGCTCTTGGCCAAGTCGAAGAATTTTTGGAAGTTGATTGAGGAGGGGCAAAAAGCCAAACGGGCCTGATCCGCTCTTCTTATGACCCTTTTATGGAATCCTTTGGAGTCAAACTAACCAGCGGCAAGATCATGTGGGTCCACGCCGAGGAGGCGGAGTGCCGCGATGGGGCCGTGGTCTTCTACCGCCTCAAGGACGGTCAGCGCAGCGTGATCGCCGGCTTCAGCCTGGCCCATATCAATCACTTTGGGGTGCCTTCGGCTTTCGCTCAGGCCGATCCGGTTCCGGTGCTGCCGCCCGCCTGATTCCCGGACGTGGCGGCCCCACGGGTCGCGGGGCAATATCCAATTTCATGGGACGACTGCCTGCCGCTTTCCCCCCGGCACCATCGCGACCCTGACCTTGCCGGAAATGAAAACCGGCACCGTCCACGATTTCGATTTCCAAGGGCGCCGCAGCCGCAAAGGCGGTGCCCTCCTCAATCCCCGCCTCGTCCATACCGTGCGCAAGCTGTCGGCCCGCTGAACCAGGGCCATTCCACCGCGACCGGAAATCGGCCCTGCCTTCAGGGATCCATCTGCAGTTCCGCCGTGGAAACAGGACCCGTCACCCCGAAGGCGTTGACAGTTCTGGCTTCCAGCCGGTTCAGGCCCGGTTGGATCTTCCAGAGGAAATGGTCAGCAACCGGTTGCCATCCGCCCTCGCCGCACCGGATTTCAAACCGCTGGAAATTCGGAGTCATGGTTTGCAGGGTGACCCGGATTCCTGAACCCTCCGCCGCGAGGGTCAGGGTGGACTGACCCAGGGGAAAATAAGGGTCGGTGGCAGGATGGGGTGGATTGTCGCGGAGATGCCACCGGGTGCCGTCGCAGAGCGCATCCTTGATGATGAACATTCCGCCATAGTCGAATCCGGCATCCATCAGATTGGTGTTCGGGATGAAACCAATGAACCCATATTTGTCAGGTTCATCCGGTTCCACCGTGAGGTCGCCGAAGTCCTCAAAGTGTCCTAGCAGGATGGGCAGATCGGCCTTTCGGTATTTCCGGCGCTCCTTGCCCACCACAAATACGAGATCCCGGCCGCCCTGCTGGAACCATTCCTGACGGATTTCGTAGGCATTGAGCGGCACCCCTGCTTTTTCGATAAACAGGTTGCTGGTGGGATCGAGCATGATCCACTTCCGGAATGGATTGGACCAGATTTCCGTGACCGAATGCTCGGTGGAACCTCCCGCCTTGTTGACGCCCTGATGCCGCCGCAGCGCCAGCGGCCGGTTGATCCAGCCGAGGCTGGCGGCGGTGGAGACAAGAACTTCTGCATACTGCGCGCAGAAAAAACGGTGATCCTGACCAATCGCTGACAAAATATCGAGCGCCCCCTTGGCTGGGCTCGACGGGCGGCCGAATTTTTTGAATTGCCGGTGGGTCCAGTCCATCAGGAGCACCTGCCGGTCAAATTCGTCCTGGCCGGCCGCAGTTACTCCATCCAAGTGGTAACGCTCCCGCAGCTCCTTGAGTTTGGGATTGCTGGCCGTATCAAAGTGGAACCGTTTCGACCAAGTGCTTTCGACCAAGGGCAGGCTGTCCAGTTTGATCAGGCGTGCGGTCCGTCCCTGGAGTTCCATCACCGAGCCTGGCCGCAAGCCGGGAGTCTCCGCCGCGCCTGTCGATTCCATGGCGCCGCAGGCCAGGCTGGCAGCGAGGAGCAGGAAGTAGGCGTGGCAGGCAGAGCGGGCCGGGGGTGGATGTGCCATTTGGCTTTTGTAGGGAAATGGAAGCCTCCCGTCCATCCCCGCTTTATCCTCGACTGCGGAAATCCGTTTCTCCCGGACGGGGGGCGTTTGGTAAAAGCGGAACCCCTGGTGACACAAAATTCCGACGGCTCCGTCCTTCCTGTGTCCCTCCTTCCTCACCGTGCCCGACCTCGCCGCATTATACGATCTCCACGCCGGAGCAGTTTATGCCTTTGCCCTGAATTTGCTGCGCGATGAGGGGGAGGCCAAGGACATTCTGCATAACGTTTTTGTGCGCCTCGCCCGATCCGCCGGCAGCCCGCCCGCCAGACCCGGTCTCCTGAAACTCACCCATTGGCTGGTGCTCGACCGCCTCCGCCAACAAAAATCCAGCGCCTCCCGGGAAACCCGCTGGAATTCGGAATCCCAACCGCTCTTCACTCCTTCTGCCGATCCTGACACCACCCTGTTTGATGAGGCCCTCGCCTCCGCTCTTCTGATTCTGCCCGTGGAGCAACGTGCCGTGGTCCATCTCCATCTCTGGGAAAACGCCTCCTTCGATGCCATCGGCGGAATGCTCGGCATCTCCCGCAACACGGCCGCCAGCCGCTACCGCCTGGCCTTGGTCAAACTCCAGGATCACCTGCGTCCGCTCTATAACGAAATCCGATGAACACCTCCCCTGATCCCGATCCCAATTTCGAGTCCCTCCTCCGTCAGCGGGCCTCCCGGCTGGCCGCACCGAATCCGGCCTGGCGGGAGAAAATCCTCCATGCCGCCCTGACATCTGCCGCCCCCCAGGCTTCCAGCCATCGCCGCCGCACTTTTTATCTCTGGGGCAGCCTCGCCGCCTGCTGGATGGCCACCCTCCTCCTGAATTGGAGCGCTGAGCGGGAAACCAAACGCTTCTCCCAATACGCCAATGCCCAGGCCGCTTCCATGGTGATGGCCGGTTGGAACCAGCCTGTTTTATTGGCGGCAGCTTCTGCCCGCTAGTTGAAGTCATCCCATTTCTCACCCGCATGGACCACATGAAAACCACTGATATTACCCCAAGCCGCGCCCGGCCGTTGCGCCAAATCCTTGTCCGCGTCTCCTCCGTAGTCCTTGTTCTGGCCACGCTGACCGCCTTGTTTTACGCCGTGGAAAATTGGCGTGGATCAAGGGCGTGGACCTCCACTCTGGAAGATTTGAGATCACGCGGCGAAAAGATAGCGCTCGAAGACTTCGAGAGGGCCCCCGTCCCGGACGAGCGCAACGCGGCGATGCATCCGGCCCTGCGGTGTTTTACCTACACATTGCCCGGAGGAAAACGCGCCATGCGCCTGAAAACGGATCCACCCGATGTGGCGGATGCTGCCATGGTGGCCAAATGGAAGGCCTTTCTGGCGTGGAGGTTGGTTAGTCCTGATCCATTCACGAAGCTCTACGATGTGCTCGATGAGGAAAACCGGGACCTTGCTCCCGCGCAGGCCGCCGCCAGAGAACTAACGCCCGCGCTGGCCGAACACATGGAGCTGATGAATGCCGTGGAGGAAGCGCTCAAACGCCCGTTTTGCCAATGGCCGC
>CANHIJ010000080.1 GCA_947460575.1 Verrucomicrobiales bacterium
CAAAACCGCGCTAGCGCCTGCAGCCTCTTGGCCAGCCGCTTCGCGGCTGTGAATGTGGGGGCTGGGGGATCCGGGGGTTAAAACCCCCGGCTATTCGGGGACAACCCCTCCGGGGTTGGCCATCGCCCCGCACGATCCCTGCGGGGCAGGCGTGGCCCCGCAGGACCCCTCCGGGGTTGCCCTGGCTCCGCCGATGGCCCGGTTTGCCGCGCGGTGCGGATGACTTGAAGCGCGGCGTTCAGATGACCTGGTGGTCTGCGCTCCGCGGCGTTTTGCGCAACCGGCGGCGGTGGAGGGGTTGCGCCCGGAGGATTGGATAGGCCCCGCCCGCGGACCGCGCCTGCGACCGGGCCGACGGCACCCCAGTGGTGGGCGGAAGATCGGGCGGTGCAGATGCGCCGGACTTACTAACTCACCCAGGTGGAAATCCCAGGGACAGCCAGGGGCGAGGGCGCGCCGCGCGGCGCGCCCTCCCCATCGTTTCCGCGCCGCAGGCCGCGCTGCCGCGCTGGCGAGCCAGGGCGGGGTAGTCGATTTCTAGCAACTCCACGTCGCCGCGCTGGCGCAGTTGGGCCAGAGTTTGGTCGAGGTGGGTTTGCTGAGTCTGGATGAGGTGGGCCCGCTCGGAGCGCGGATTTTGCCCCTGCCGCGCCAGCATGGCCCACTGGGAGTCGACCACTTCGGCCACCGGGCGCACCATGAACACGATGCGGTAGCGGTGCCGCGGCGGCAGTTGGCCTAACAGGGAGGAAATGACCTTGATGACCTTGCCCTCGGCTTGCTCGATGAGGCGCGGGTTCTTTTTAAGGGATTTCACCGCTTCCCACTCCCAATACCCTTCCAAATTGTCCTCGTCGGCCCCGCGCTGGCCGTCGTGCATCAGGTCCAAGCCCCCGGCGCGCAGCATCTGCATCATCAGCGAGGTCCCCGAGCGCGGCAGGCCCGAGACGATGGTGTACGTGCCCCGCGGCGACGCGGCGAGGGCGGTTTCGCTAGCGGCGTCTGCGGTGGCGCGCTCGGCGGTTTCGCGGCGGCGCTGTTGGCGCTCGGCGTGCCGCGCGGCGGCGCGGGCGGCGACCCCGCGGCGCCGGGAATCCAGTTCCCGCTGCCGGAGCACGTCGTCGACCAGGCGGAGCCGAATCAGGCGGTCGGCGCAGTCTTGGGCCAGGGCGGTGGCGCCGCGCTGGCGGTGCAGCGCTTGGAGGGCCTCCAGGGCGGCGACGTCGTGGGGGGCCAACTGCAGGGCGTTGCCGAGGGCGCGCTCGGCCGCTTCCCACTGGCCGAGCTGCATCAGGGCGCGGCCGAGCAATTGGTGGGCCCGCGGGCTAGCAAATTGCAAATCGATCGCCGCCAGGGCGCTTTCCACGGCCTGCTCCGGCTGGCGCTCTTGCAGGTGGCCGCGCGCGAGGATGACGTGGGCCGGCACGCTGCTGGGGTCGATGCCGAGGAGGAACGCCGCGGTGGCCCGCGCCTCCTCCCAGCGCCCCAGTTGCCCGTAAGCGCGGCAGGAGAGTTCGAGCACCGGCACCGCCCCGGGGGCCTGGGCGCGCGCTTTTTCGACGTGCTCTAAAACCTGCTGGTGCTGCCCTTTTTGAGTGCAAATCTGCCCTTGGAGAATGTGCGCCGAGGTCGAGTTGCCAAACGATTCCAAGCAAATGGCCAACGTTTCCTCGGCCTCGTCGGCCAGGCCGAGGGCCAACTGGGTGCGGGCCAGGGCCTGGGCGTAGTCGCTGCGCTCGGGGTAGGCGGCAAAGCAGTGCTCTAACAGCGGCAGGGCCTGCTCGGTTTTGCCGGAGTAGAGATAGGCGCGCGCTAGGCTCCACTGGTTTTCCCGGCGGGTCTCGGCGGCGGCGCGTCGCCGCCGAAACCGGCACCACCCCCCCAGAAACCGGATCGACCTCGGTAAACCCCTCCACCCCGTGGTGATAGGCCATTTTGCCGGTGGCGATGCTCGTCCACAGCATCGCCGAGAGCTGCGGCTCCAAGGTCGCCAAATTCCCGTGCGACCCGCCGTCCATGAGGGCGCGAATCCCGTCCATGCCGCCCTCTTCTAGCAAATCGTTGATGATTTTCCAATCGGCGGAATCCCAGCCGATCAGGAGAACCTTGCGGTGGGGGGGCGGGGTCGACATGCAATGTTTTGGTAGAGGTTAAGACGGCCCGGTGGACCAAGAAGGGGCTTGGTCTAATTTTTTGCGGTGAACCTGGCGGATTTTGCGATGAATCGGCCCGCGCCCCCATTTTGGATCAAAACGGGGCCTTTTTCGGTCCCCCCAGGGGCCCCTCAATCGACGCCCAAAAGGCCCCCAAGTGCCCCAAAATGTGCCCCTCGCCCGCCGCCCTCGGAACGCCGAGCCCGAGCTCGCCGCCGCAGCCCAGGAAAAGGGGAAACCCTGGGCCTTGCCCAGGTTCCTGTCGCCGCGGGTGCCGAGCTCCGCGGCGCGCCAGGCGGCTCAGGCCGCCGCAGCTCCAGGCCGCACCCGCCGCCGCCGCAGGGAGAGGCGTTCCGAGGGCGGCCGGGGAGGGGAGGCGGCGGTTTTTTCTCCTTTTTCGCGGCCGGGAGATGCGGTTTGAGTCGGCCCTATAGCGCCCCTTCAGGGCTGGCATTCTTTTGGTGCTGGGAAAACCCAGGGCTCCGGTGTCATTATTTATGAGTCCATGCGCCAGTCCGCTTCAGCGGATCACTACCCGCGAGCCCGGGCGCAGTAAGCTGGGAAGCCGCACCGCATCCCAATTGGCCAGCCGAATGCACCCGTGGCTCTCCGCCCGGCCGATCGTGTGTGGGCTGGGCGTCCCGTGCAGGCCAATCCCACTCCGGCTCGTGCCGCACCACATCACCCCCACCGGATTATTGGGACCCAGGGGAAGCTCGTAAAAATGGTCGCTGCGCTTGCCCTGTTCCAGCATGGACTCGTCCCAGCGGAAGGTAGGCGTGCTCACCATGTTGGTGACCTTCCACTCCCCGAACTGGATGAATTTGGGGCGCCCCGGGGTGATTGGGAAACTGGCGATGGGCTGATTTTTGGCGTCAAAGAAAATCGCCACCCGCGCCCGGATGTCGACCACCACGGCGTGGCTCGCAATGGGCTGCTCCGCCTTGTACTGGACGTGTTTGGCCCAGCTTTCCAGGGCAAAGGGAGTCACGTTAGGCACCTTGATAGCGCTGCCGACCTTGAGCCCGTAGAGGTTTTGCCCATTGATCTGCTGGAGAAACTCGTCGCTGGTGTGGAAGCGCTCGGCGGCGAATTCCAGCAAGTTGAGGTAGCCCAGATATTTGGTCTTGGCCTGCTCCGGCGGCTTGCTCGGCATATCGGGAGTGACAAAGCCGAGATCGCCCTCTTTGATCGTGTAGGTGCTGAAGATTTCCGGCACCCGCTGGCGCGACGCCTCAATCAAGCCGTGGTAGTTGCCCACCGGAATGCCCTTGATCTGGTTGTAGACGGACGCCGCCTTTTTGCCATATTCCCCGATCTTGCCGTCCAAATAGCCCGGGCCAAAGTTATTTTCGTCGAGGTAAATTTGCAGCCGCAGGTTGGCCTCCAGGTCGTCCTTGGGCGGGAGCGGGGCGAAGTTTCCTCCGGCGTCGACGAGGTCGCTGGGGAGCGCCTTGGGAGGAGCCGCGTCCTGGGCGAAGACCGCGGTCCCTAGCACCAGCGCGGCGGCGGCAAACAGGGCGGAAAATCGGCGGCTCATAGAATAAGTTGTGGCTGCGGCGCGGCGCGCGCGATTCGCTCCCGTGGCCCCCCTACAATGCCACCGTTTCGTGCAATTTAAAAGCCTGATGCGCCACCCGGCAGGCTTCCTCGCCCTGCTTTTCGTCTACGATCACGGCAATCTTGATCTCCGAAGTCGAAATCATGTCGATGTTGATCCCCGCCGCGCCCAAGGCGGTGAACATGGTGGCCGCCACCCCGCTGTGGCTCCGCATCCCAATGCCCACCGCGCTGACCTTGGCCACGCCGTCCCTTGGCTCCAACTCCACGCTCGGCCCAATCGCCGCCAGCACTGGCGCCAAGGCCTCGCAGGCCTTTTTGAGGTTGCCCTTGTGCAGCGTAAACGAGATGCGCGCCAGGCCGTCCCGCCCGGTGTTTTGGATGATCATGTCGATGTTGATATCCGTTTTCCCAATGGTCTCAAAAACCCGCGCCGCGTATCCCGGCTGGTCCGGAATCGAGGTGATCGTGATTTTGGCCTGGTCGCGCTCCAAGCTGATCCCGCGGATGACGACTGATTCCATGTTCATGGTTTCCTGAGTAACGAGGGTGCCGGGGTTGCGGTTCATACTATTGCGCACTTCAAAGGGCACCCCAAATTTGCTGGCAAATTCTACGCTGCGGCTCTGCATCACCTTGCTGCCGCTGCTGGCCATCTCCAGCATTTCCTCATAGCTGATGACCGGGATCTTGCGCGCCTCGGGAACCACCCGCGGATCACAGGTGTAGACGCCATCGACGTCGGTGTAAATCTGACACAAATCCGCCTGCAGCGCCGCCGCCAAAGCAATGGCGGTGAGGTCGCTGCCCCCGCGCCCCAGGGTGGTGATGCGGCCGTCGGCGGCACCCCCTTGAAAACCGGCCACGATCACGATGTGCCCATCGTCGAGCAAGCGGTTGACCTCGTCGGGCGCGATCGCGCGAATGCGGGCCTTGGTATGCACGCCGTCCGTCACGATGCCCGCCTGGGCCCCCGTGAGCGAGGCCGCCTTGCCGCCCAGGGCATTGATCGCCATAGCCGCTAGGGCAATAGTGGTCTGCTCGCCCGTCGCCAGCAGCACATCCAACTCCCGCTCGGTGGGGTCCTCGGAAACTTCCCGCGCCAACTTGAGCAAGCCGTCAGTGACCCCACTCATCGCCGACACTACTACCACCACGCGGTTTCCCTCGCGCTGGGTTTCCAGCACCCGCTCCGCCACCCGGCGAATCCGCTCCGGACTCCCCACCGAGGTGCCGCCAAATTTTTGAACAATCGTGGCCATGTCTGCCTTAAAAAATCCCCCACAGCGGGAAAGCCACCCCACAACTGCCCGGCCCGCGGAGCAAGAGGAAATGCACTCCGCTTTGTCGGCCGGGCAGGCGCCCCGCCCCGGGCCCCTTCAGACCGGGCGCTGCTGCAGGCAGAGGAAGGCCCCGCCCGCCTCCCCGGGATCGGCTAGGCGGGCGTCGATTTCGCCCCGCCCCGCACTGTAGCGGGCGAGAAAGTCGGCCTGGCTTTCCAGCGCCACATTGGCCAAACCCGCCGCCTTCCCCCAGCGCAGCAAGTCGCTGAAATTCACATCCGCAGTGAGGTCCGCGCTGCCCGGATCCCCATAGAGCGCCAAGCCCTCTAGCCGCTGGTGGCGCCGGTATCCCCGCAGGCTCCCCCCCGGGCGGCGCCGATACAACTGCGGCCCCAAGGCCCCATAGTCGATCGTCAGCATCGTCCCCGCGCGCCACTGCGGCCTCCAGGCCTCCAGCCAATCCCGGTACCCCGCGTGACATTCCACCCGCTGGCCTTCCGCGAAATCCGCCGCGACTAGGCTGGTGCCGCAGTCCCCCGCCGGGCGCAGGGCTTCCACCAGACTGCCGGAGGGCCGCAGCTCTAGCCACACTTCCTGCCAAACCCCGTCCTGCCGCTGCAGCAGGGTCGCCGGAAAGGCATCCACTAACTCATTGGAAAAAATCAGGGCCTTCCCCCCCGCCGCCGCCAGGGCCGCCGCCGGGTCGGTGTGCCACTGCGCCCTCCCCTGGCCCAAGGCCGCCCGCTGCTCCGCCGCCAACACCGCGGAGCGCTCTACCAAGTGGCTGCGCCAATGCCAGCGCCCCCGCCACCCCAGGGCCTGCCGCAGCGCCTGGTGCAATTGCCCGCTCCCCGGGCCAATTTCGATCACCTCCCGACACCCCCCAGCCTGGCCCTCCTCTGCCATCCACGCCGCCACGGCCCGCGCCAAGCGCCCACTCAAGCTAGCGCTCGTCGCAAAATCACCCCGCGCCCCCACCGTGCCAATCCGCCGTCCATAGTACCCAAAGCCCGGGTCGTACAGGGCCGCCTCCATAAAGCGCCGAAAGGGCACCGCCCCCCCTGCCGCCTCCAGCCAGGCCCGCAAACTCGGATATGAAAAGTGTGTCTCCATGGAGGACATCGGGCGCGAGCGGCCCCGCTCGGCGCGCCCCCACCCATGCCCGGCCTCGCCCCCCTTGACAAGGCCGCGCCGCGCTTTCCCCCGGACCCCGGCGGCGCGCCCGAAGTTTTCCTTTCCCTCGGCCCGGGCCCCAGGCAATCTGCCCCCCATGCCCGACGACTCCCCTTCCCCTCCCCGCCTCACCCCAACCCTCGGGCGCTGGCAAGTCCTCTGCTATGGGCTCGGCTCCATGCTCGGCGCCGGCATCTACGCCCTGATCGGCCGCGCCGCGGAATCCCTCGGCAACGCCGTCTGGCTCGCCTTCGTGGCCGCCATGGTGGCCGCCCTCCTCACAGGACTTTCCTACGCCTGCGTGGGCGGCCGCTACCCCCAGGCGGGCGGCGCCGCCTACGTCACCCACCGCGCCTTTGGCCGCCCCGCCCTCAGCTACATGGTCGGGATCGCAGTGATGATGAGCGGCCTCACCAGCATGGCCACGGGGGCCCAGGCCATCGCCGAAAACCTTGAAAAAGCGGTTGGCTTCGCCCTCCCCATCAAGCTCGTCGCCATCGCCCTGGTCTTCCTGGTCGGGGCCATCATCTTCCGCGGCCTCCGCGAAAGCATGTGGGTCAATCTCCTCTGCACCGTCGTCGAAGCCGGGGGCCTCCTCTTCCTCATCGCCATTGGCCTCCGCTTCTGGGGCCAAGTCAATTACCTGGAAACCCCCGCCGACCTCCCCGGCCCCAGCGCCATCGGCTCCGGCATCACCCTCTCCCTCGTCCTCCAAGGCGCTGTTCTCACATTCTTCTCGTTCATCGGGTTCGAGGACATCCTCAACGTCAGCGAGGAAGTCAAAAACCCCCGGAGCGCCGTCCCCTTCGGCCTCATCGGAGCCATGCTCCTCGCCACCTTGATCTACCTGGCAGTGGCCATCACCGCCGTCTCGGTGGTCCCCTGGCGAGAGCTCGCCGCTAGCAAGACTCCGCTCATGGAGGTCGCCCACCGCGCCGCCCCCTGGTTTGGCGGGATCGATCGCCTCTACCTCGGCATCACCATTTTCGCCATCGGCAACACCGCCCTCCTCAACTACTTGATGGGCTCGCGCCTGCTCTACGGCATGAGCCGCCAAGGGCTCCTCCCCCGCGGCTTGGCCCAACTCCACCCCCGCCGCGGCACCCCCCACGTGGCCATCGCGCTGCTCTTCGCCATCGTCACCGGCCTCATCTTGAGCGGCGGCGTCAAGCCCCTCGCCGAGGCCACCGTGCTCCTCCTCCTCGTCGTCTTCACCCTCGTCAACCTCTCCCTGGTGACCCTCAAGCTCCGCCCCGCCGAACCCACTGGCGGCTTTGACGTCCCCCTGTTGGTGCCTCTGCTGGGCGCCGCGGTCTGCCTACTCCTCGTCGGCGTTAGGGTAGCGGCCGCCCTGCGCGACTCCTCCGCCGCTTCCTCGGTGGCGCCCCTGATCGCCCTGGGCATTTTCGTGCTCAGCTTTCTGGCCCACGCTTGGATGAAGCCCCAACCCGAAGCCCTCGAGCAAATGGGCGAGTGAGGTGCCGCCCCGGCCAAGCAGCCCCAGGCCATCACCCCGCCATCGCGGGATCACTCACGCTGTCCCGACCCGTCTCGAGCCGCCCGGCAAAGCGCTGCCAAAACCGCGGGGCCTCGCCCACCGCGACGCGGAAGTCATACCAGCCCTGGGTAGCACCGAGGGCCCACTCCCACTGCAGCGCCGCCCCCGCCTCCAGGCGCCCCCGCCGCGGCGCATATTGATAGGATAAATCCTCTGCGATCACCGTCAACCCGCGCCCCGCGCCGCCTTCGCGCAACCCCTGCAAGCGCAGGCGCAGAACCGGCGCTGCACCCGGCGCCGCGTCCCACTGGATGGACAGCGGCGGATCCCCAGCGTCGCCCGCAAAGGCCGCGAAAAACCCGTTGGGCCCGTGCACCCGCAAGTCGTAGGACCCGCCGACAAAGTCCTCCAGGGGCCACTGCCCTGACACTTCCGTGCCCGCCGCCGCGGCGAAAGCCCAGGCGCGCCCCGCCACCCAATCCGCCCCCTCCAGGCCGCGCACCCGGCTCGGGGTGTAGACGTGGAAAGCCGCCCCCGCGGCGCGGTCTCCAAAGCGCGCCTTCCCCGCCGCCAGCCGCAGCGCGAAGTGCCGTCGATCCGCCCCCAGGGCCCCTTGCACCGCGAGTTCGTAGGGCAGCGCCGCCGACGGCCGGGTCCCCGCCTCCTGGCGCGGCCGGACCGCCAGCGCCGCAAAATCCCGCCGCGCTTGGGCCAATTCCTCGGCCCCCAGCGGCCGGAAGCCCCCCGGCACCGGCTTAAATTGTGCCTGGTGAACCACCCGCAGCACCGCCTCCCGCTCCAGCGCCGCGGGCAGCCCCACCGCCTCCCCCTGCCATGGCCGGAAGGCCGAAGTCAAGTCCCCGCAGACCGCCCGCCGCCACGCCGTCAGGTTGGGCTCGCGGATGGCGCGCCCCGTTTTGTGGCTCAAAAAAACCTCCAAGAACTGCAGGATGCTCGTGTGGTCAAAGACCTGCGAGCACACCCGGCCGCCCCGACTCCACGGCGAAGCGATCACCAAAGGCACCCGATAGCCTAGCCCAATTGGGCCGGGCGAGGCCCCTCCCGCCACGTGCTCCAGCTCCGTCTCCAAGCCCGGAGCGGCCGCCCCCGTCTCCGGCCGCCCCGGCTGCGGGGCCACAAACGGCGGGACGTGGTCGAAGTAGCCGTCGTTCTCATCGTAGCAGAGAATGAAAATCGTCTTTTGCCACACCGCCGGATTTTTCGTCAGGATGCCCAGGGTTTCCGCCAAGTACCAACTGCCGTAAAAGGGCGAACTCGGGTGGTCCGAAAAATGTTGCGGGGCCACGAGCCAGGAAACCGTCGGCAAGGCCCCCGCCGCCACGTCCTCGCGAAATTGGTGCAGCACATCCCCCGCCGGCACTTTCATGCTCCGCACCTGGTCCCCATCCTGCCAGGAAATCGCGCTGAGTTGGCGGTGCCGGGGGTCGCCGACATTGGTCGTAAAGGCCCGCTGGTGCAGCGACTGCGCCTTGGCTTCGAGACGATCAAAATCCTCCACCTCCGCCAGTTGGCGCCGAATTTTAGCCAACGCCTGCGCCGCCTCCGCCGCCTGCCCCTGGTCGACCGCCGCGGCCTCCGCCGCCCCTAACTCCGCCTCGCGGCGCCCCAGCCAGGCCCGGTGCGGCGCCGCCGCGCGGACGTGGTACTGGCGAAACCACTCCAGCGGATTGTCCGTAAAGTTAGTCAGCCAGGCGTCCTCCTCCCCCTGCAAGCCACTGGCTAGGCTGATTTCATTTTGATAAACCCGCCAGGAAATCCCCGCCTCCTCCAAGCGCTCCGGAAAACTCGTCCAGGAAACCTCGCGGTGATAGTCGGTGTCGGCATTGTTGACGTGGGCCGGGGCCGCCGGATCCCGGTCCGGCCGGATCGTGCCGCTCCAGAGGTAAAGGCGGTTCGCGGTGGTGCCGGTGAGCGAGGAACAAAAGGCCTGGTCGCAAACCGTAAAGGCATCGGCAAAGGCGTAGTGAAACGGCAGGTCGCGGCGCTCGCAGTATCCTAGCGTTAGGGGCATCGCGGCGTATTCCTTGACTCCCGAGGGCTTAGCCGAGAGCCAGCGGTCGTGCCGCCCCTCGTGGCGCGCCGCCGCTTGATCCGCCCAGGAGTGCGGCAAACAACTCATCCAGGTGGCCTTGGTGCCCTGCAAGTCCAAGGGAAACGGCACATAGGTCTCCCCCGCGGCATTGCTCTGACACCACACCGGCAACCCGTCCGGCAAGGTGATCGCCCGGGGATCGCTAAAACCCCGCACCCCCTGCAGGCTGCCAAAAAGGTGGTCAAAACTGCGGTTCTCCTGCATCAAGATCACCACGTGCTCGGCGTCGCGGTAGGTGCTGCCCGGCGCCGGGTCGATCCCTAAGGCCTTGTCGAGGGCCGCCGTAAAGGCCGCCGCCCCGCCTCCTCCCGACGCCATGAGTAAAGCCTTTTTCAGAAAATCGCGGCGGGTATCCACATTCATAGGGCGCAAGGTCGAGGAACTCCTACTCCTCCGCGCAGTCGGCCCGACTGGCAATCTCTTTGTGCCCCGGGAACTCCGCGCCCTCGTCGGCGCCCAGGAACCCCGCGGTTCCTGGGCCAAGCGCGCCTCAGAGCGCCGGGTAGTCAGTGTAGCCCTCCGGACCCTGGCCGTAATAGCTTTGCGGCTTCGGCTCGTTGAGCGCCGCCCCCTCCAAAAAGCGGCGCGGCAAATCCGGATTGGCAATAAAGGCTTGCCCCCAGGCCACCGCGTCGGCCTGCCCCGCGGCGATCGCGGCCGCGGCGCTCTCGCGGGTGAATTGCTCGTTGGCGATGAAGACGCCCCCGAATTGCTCCTTCAACTGCGGCCCCAGGGCCGGCGCTAAATGGTGCTCCCGCGCACAAATAAAAGCCAGGCCGCGGCGGCCCGCCTCCCTAGCCACATAGCCAAACGTGCCCGCCGCATCGGAGTCGCCCATGTCGTGGGCATCCCCACGCGGCGACAAGTGCAGTCCCACCCGATCCGCGCCCCACACCGCAATCGCGGCATCGACCGCTTCCAACATCAGGCGCGCCCGGTTTTCCACCGGACCGCCGTAGGCGTCGTTGCGGTGGTTGGTGGAGTCCTGCAAAAATTGGTCGAGCAAGTAGCCATTGGCCCCGTGGATCTCCACCCCGTCAAATCCGGCCCGCTGGGCCAACTCCGCGCCCCGGCGATAGCCCGCAATCACCCCCGGCAATTCCTCCAGCGCCAAAGCCCGCGGCACCTCGTAGGCCTTCTCCGGCCGCAGCAAACTCACGTGTCCCTTGGCGGCGATCGCGCTCGGCGCCACCGGCTGGGCCCCATGCAAATAGGAGGAATCCGATATCCGCCCGACGTGCCACAGCTGCAGCAAAATCAGGCCGCCTTCCTGGTGCACCGCCCCCGTGACCTTCTGCCAGCCGACCACCTGCTCGTCCGACCAAATCCCCGGCGTGTCCGGATAGCCCACCCCCATCGGATCCACGGAAGTCGCCTCGCTCAGGATCATCCCCGCCGCGGCCCGCTGCCGATAGTACGTCGCCATCAAATCGTTAGGCACCCGCCCCGGGCTGCAGCGGCAGCGCGTCAAGGGCGCCATCACGATGCGATTGCGCAGCGCCAAGGCTCCGGCGCGGAGGGGGGTGTGGAGTAGGGAGGTGCTCATGGAGAAAAGGGGGGGATCAAATGTTAGACTGGAGCGACCATCCTGGAACCGCCCCGCCGACAAATCCAGGGCAGAAGCGGCGCCCCGGCTCACCGCTCCTGAATTTGCACCAACTTGGTCCGCCCCGCGCCGCCCAGGCGAATCCTCACGTCAGCCTTGCGACACCCAAAGTGCGCCGCCACCAGCGCGATCAATTCTGCGTTAGCCTTCCCCTCCACGGGGGCCGCCTTGAGCTTGGCCAGCCAACCCAGCCCCTCCCCCAGGTCCTCCAAAAGGCTGACCTTGGCATTGGGCTTGACCCTCACTTGAAAACTGCGCACCAAACTCATGTCAGGATCAAAAGGCGCTCAGTCCACCCACGGGCGAGCCTGCTTGATATAGAGCTTGCCCGCCTGGGTGATCTTAAACTCCACCTCCATGGCGAAGTCGGCGTCGGACCACGCATTGTACAAGCTGCGAAAGCGGTTTTGGATCGACGACAGGCGGTCCGCTAACTCCCAAGCCTGCGCGGTGCTCAACAGGCTGGTCCGCGTCGGCTGCAAGCTAGAGTAGCTGACGTGCTGGATTTCATAGCGAGTCAGCCCCATCAGGGAGGCGATCAGAAATTCCTCGGGAATCACCGCCTGCTCGGGGTTAGTGATGAGTTCTTCGCCCTTTTGCACATTCACATAATAGCCCCGCCACTCGGGGTCGATGAGGTTTTTGGAAACCGCCACCCCATTAGCCAGCTCGTCGTCGGTGTTGGGGATCAGGAGCACCCCCATGGCGGCGCTGAAGTGGTCGATGCGGTAAAATTCCCGCTCCTCAAATGCCCGGAAATTCCACAGGCTGGCCCACACCTGGCGCACCGTCTTGTGCAGCGATCCCTCGTCCGGCCGATGGGTGTAGGAATCGTAGAGCCCCGCCCCATTGAAACCCGGAAGGTCCTCGTTGTTCGTGCTCGACCGACAGCGAATCCCCACCCCCGGCGCAAAGGCCGCCTGGGTCGCCCCCAGGGCACTGCGCTGCGCTACCGGCACCGTCCCCTCCCGCAGCAGGGCCCGGAAAGCGCTCAGGCGCGCTTCGCGCACCGCAGGGTCTGCGCGAAAACCCGGCTCCTCCATCATCAGGCGCGCATAGGCATAAAAGCCGTTCTCGAGCATGAAGGCGTCGTAAAACGCAAACGGCACCGCATAGCCGTCCGGCGAAACCCCCGTCGGCAAAAGGCGCCGCAGCTCCGCCACATTGGCCGCCTTGGCCCCCACGCTACTGCTGGCGCTAAAGGCCACCGCGCTCAGCGGGCGGATCACCCCCACCGAAAGATCCCGCCCCGGAAACGTCGCCGCGGTCGGCCGCAGGCCCTCCAAACGCGCCTCCACCTCCGCCGCGCTCGCCTCCCGCAAGAGCAGCCCGTCCGACGCCACCTCCATCCGCACATTTTTTCCCGCCAAGGCCACAATCCGCGGGTCGCGCAGCGCATCGCGCAAGTAACAGTTAGGGGTCTGGTTCTGCCGCGCCTTGAGGTTGATGTGCGACAGCGGGGTCTGCGGCGCCGCGGTGATGATCCCCGCCACCCGCGAGAGGTCGGCTGGCACCGTGGGCAAGACCACGATGTCCCGCGCCGTCACTGCCGTCACCCCCCCTCCCAGCACCAAGCGGCCAAAGGAAACGCCCGGATTGAGCACGCTATAGCTGCTCGACGCAAAGAGCTCCGACGAAGAAATGCGGTCGATCGCCGCCCCCGCCCACTGGGTGGCCTCGCTCTCCAGGCGCAGTTCCTGAGTCAGCCCCGCCGGATGATAGGCGAGGCGGCGGTCCATCCACGGCAGGGCCCGCGACACCAAGTTGTAGGCCATCCGGACGTGCCCAAAACCCACCGAATCGCTCGGCCAAAACTCCATCGCGTACAGGCCCTCGGGCCCGGACTCGCCGCGGTAGTGCGGGTAGTAAATGAGGCTGCCCGCGATCTGGCGCCGCGCGTCGCTAAAATAAGTCTCGTTGTTGAAAGTAGTTAGATCGGAGCGGTAATTGAGCACATCCTGGGCAAAATAGAAGTGGTACTGGTGGATGTTGGTGTTGAGGAAATAGAGGCGCGGGGCCGCGGCGTTGGCCCCGGTAATGAGAAACTTCACCTCGCGGACGTCGGCGGCTCCGGGGAAGTTGTCGCGGTGGGCTAATTTTTCATAGCGCACCGGGTCCGACATCATGATGGCGGCGTCGGTGCTGGCCGGGGCGGGGGCCGGGTTGAAGGGGTTGCCCAGGGTGCCCTTTTTCCACTCCGCGTAGTCGTCCACTCCGTCGCCGTCGCTGTCCAGCGGGGCCGCCAAGGGCACCGCCCCCACCCTATAAAAAGCGCGGCGGGCCATGCTGGCCGGATCCCGCAGCGCCAACGCCTGCCCGTTGCCCGGCCGGAGCGCCACCGACAACCAGGGCCCCGCCAAGCTGTCGGCCCGCTGCAGTAAATAATACTGGTCCGCCGCGCTGGCCAGCGTGGCCTGAAAATGCCCGCCCGCCGTGGCCTCCACCTCGGGCGCCGCCATGCCGCCCGCCGCCGCCACCCCTCCCGCGGCCAGCCGCACTCCCCCCAGGGCCACCCCACTAAAGGCAATCCAGGCAATCAACCGGCGGACTTTCATCCCCTCTTGTAGCACAGCCCCGCCCCTTTGGCCAGCCCCCCGTCGCCGCTCCCCGTTTGCCCCCATCCCCAGGTGACAAGCGCGGGAAAACTGCTACGGTTTTCAGACAAAGGCGCTTCGGCGCTCGCTCTCTGCCGTTCCCACAATCACCCTATCAAACTACTATGTCCGCTTTCTCCTCCTGGCGCGCCCTCGCCGCCGCCCTCCCCGCCCTGGTGCTCAGCCTGGCCCCCGCCGCCCGCGCCGCCGAAGGCTGGGTCACGAACTTCGAAGAAGCCAAGGCCGCTGCCGCCAAAGACAGCAAGGACCTCCTGATCGACTTCACCGGCTCAGACTGGTGCGGCTGGTGCATCAAGCTCCAAAAGGAAGTCTTCACCCTCGACGCCTTCAAACAGGAGTCCCCCAAGCACTTCGTCATGCTAGAGCTCGACTTCCCCCAGAAAAAAGAACTGCCCAAAGAGCTCAAGGAGCAAAACGCCAAGCTCCAGGAAACCTACGCCATCGAAGGCTTTCCCACGATCCTTCTCACTGACGCCAAGGGCCGACCCTACGCCAAAACTGGCTACATGCCCGGAGGTCCGGAGGCCTATAACAAACACCTCACCGAACTCCGCGCCGTCCGCGAAACCCGCGACGCCGCCTTCAAAAAAGCCGCCGACGCCAAAGGCCTCGACAAAGCTAAGGCCATGCAAGAAGGCCTCAACGCTCTCCCCCCAGAATTAGTCAAAGCCTACTACAAGGACGAAGTCGATCAGGTCATCGCCCTCGACACCGCCGACACCCTCGGCCTCAAGGCCCAAAAAGCCTTCGGCGACAAACGCGCCAAACTCGACGCCTCCCTCGAGGAATTCGCCAAGTCCCAAAAACCTCAGGAATTCTCCGAGGCCATCGACGCCTTCATCGCCGCCGAAAAAGTGACCGGCACCAACCTCCAGGACCTCCTCATGACCAAGTTGCAGGTCCTCGGGCCCAGCGACCTCGACAAGGCCGACGCCCTCCTCGACGACGTCATCAAGGTCGATGAAAAATCCGAACTGAGCGCCCGCGCCAAGTCCATCAAGGAACGCATCGTGCAAATGCGCCAACAGGTCGAAAAATCCAAGGAAGCCCCCGCCCCCGAAAAGGGAGATAAAAAATAAGCCCTTCCTGGCCCTCCCCCCGAGGGGCTCCGGCAAGCCGCCGGAGCCCCTTTTTGCTCCCTCCCATCCCCCGCTCGCAGGGCGCCCCCCTAGCGCTTTCTCTCCCGCTTTGCCCATGTTCCCCACTCCCCTGCTCCGCCGCCTCGCCGCGGGCCTCGCCTGCTTGATCTGCGCCCTCCACGCCGCCCCCGCGGAAACCCGCGGGGAAGTCCCCTTGGCCGGAAACGCCTATCTCACAGCACAAGCCCCCGGATCCTCCGACGGCCTGTCGCGCTCCGGCGCCACCCGCTGGCAAGACCCCCAAACCGTCTTCAGCGTCTATTTTCACCTCGACCATCCCGCCGAGCTCCAGCTCGCCCTCCGCTTCAAAGAACCGCTCGGCGACGCCACCATCCAAGCCCGCGTCGGCGACCAACAGTGCCAAACCGCCCCCCGCGCCGAACCCTCCCGCGAGGTCCCCCTCGGCCGCGTCCAAGTCGCCGCCGCCGGCTACGTCCGCGTCGACCTCCAAGGCCTCCGCCGCTCCGCCGCCGATTTCGGCCAAGCCACCGACCTCTTGCTTTCCACCGCCGCCGACGGCCTCCAGTTGACCTGCGTCAAAACAAATAAGGACAACATGTTCTATTGGGGCCGCCGCGGCCCCTCCGTGCATCTTTCCTATCAAATGCCGCGCGACCAGCCGATCGAATACGCTTACAGCGAACTGACGGTGCCGGAAGGCCAAGACCCTCCCGGCTCCTACTTCATGGCCAACGGCTTTGGCGAAGGCTACTTCGGCATCCAAGTCAAAAGCCCCACCGAGCGCTGGATCCTCTTTTCCGTCTGGAGCCCCTTCTCCACCGACCGCCCCGCCGATATCCCCGAGGCCGACCGCATCGTCCTCCTCGCCAAAGGCCCAGGCGTCCAGGTCGGCGAATTCGGCAACGAGGGCTCCGGCGGCCAAAGCTATCTCGTCTACCCCTGGCGCGCCGGAACCACCTATCGCTTCCTCACTTCCGTCAAGCCAGACGGCCACGGAAGCACCCTCTACACCGCCTGGTTCAGCGAACTCGGCTCCGATCCCTGGCGCCTCATCGCCCAGTTCCGCCGCCCCAAAACCGACAAACACCTCACCGGATTTCACTCCTTCCTGGAAAACTTCCTCGACACCGAAGGCTACCGCAGCCGCCGCGCCCTCCACGCCCATCCCTGGGTCCGCGACTCCGCCGGCCATTGGCTGCCCATCACCGAAGCCCGCTTCACCGGCGACGCCACCGCCAGCGGCCAACACCGCCTCGACTACGCCGGCGGCCTCGCCGACGCAGGATTCTTCCTCCACAACGGCGGGTTCTTTAGCGACCGCACCCCGCTCAACCAATCCTTCCGCCTCCCCTCCCCGCCAAGCACCCCACCCCCCATCGACTTCGCTAAGCTCCCCGGCCGCTGAGGCCCCCCCGCCCATGTCGCGCCTTGCGCCCAGCCCCAGTCTGGGCTCCCCTGCACCACTACCACTTCTTGCTATGCTCACCGGACTTTCCTACCTAGGTTTTCAGCGCTCCGCCCCCGGCGGAACCCCTTTCACCGGCCGCGCCGCCGCCACCGGCGAAGCCTTGCCCGGCACCTTCCACAGCGCCTCCCCAGCGGACGGGGAAACCGCCGCCCGCCTCGCCCAGGACGCCTTCCCCGCTTTTCGCGACCTGCCCGGCACTGCGCGCGGTGCCTTCCTTCGCACTATCGCCGCTAACATCGAAGCCCTCGGCCAAACCCTCACCGACCGCGCCATGGCCGAAACCGGCTTGCCGGAACCCCGCATCAAAGGCGAAACCGCCCGCACTTGCGGACAGTTGCGCCTCTTCGCCGCCCTAGTCGAAGACGGATCCTGGGTCGACGCCCGCATCGACCGCGCCGACCCCGCCCGCAGTCCCCTCCCTAAGCCCGATACCCGCTCCCAACTCCGCCCCCTCGGCCCGGTCGTAGTCTTCGGCGCCGCTAACTTTCCCCTAGCGTACTCCACGGCCGGAGGCGACACCGCCTCCGCCCTCGCCGCCGGCTGCCCCGTGATCGTCAAGGCCCACCCCGGCCACCCCGGCACCGCCGGTCTCGTCGCCGCCGCCATCGTGGAGGCCGCGCGCACCCTGGGCTTGCCCGAAGGCACTTTTTCCATGCTCTACGACCACGGCCACGCCGCCGGGGCCGCCCTGGTCTCCCACCCCGCCATCCAGGCCGTGGGCTTCACCGGCTCCCGCGCAGGCGGCCTCGCCCTGATGCAGCTAGCGGCCCAGCGGCCCCAGCCGATCCCCGTCTACGCCGAGATGAGCAGCGTCAATCCTATCTTCCTCCTCCCCGGCGCCCTAGCGGAACGCGGCGCGGCCCTCGGCACCAGCCTAGCCGCCTCCGTGACCCTCGGGGTCGGCCAATTCTGCACCAGCCCCGGCCTCGCCATCTACGACCAAGGCGCCGACTCCACCGCTTTCCGCGCATCCCTCGCCGCCGCCCTCCAAGCCACCGCCCCGGCCCCCATGCTCAACGCCGCGATCCGCCAAAATTACCAAGATCGGCGTGCCGCCCTGGCCACCCACCCCGCGGTCCGAGAACTTTTCGCCGTCCCCACCCCGCACTCCGCCTGCGGCGGCGCCGCCCTCTACGAAACCACGGCCGCCGCCCTTCTCGCCGACCCCGCCCTCTGCGGCGAAGTCTTCGGCCCCTCCACCCTCCTGGTGGCGGCGGACGGCCCCGACGAAATGCTCGCCCTGGCCCGCGCCCTCGAAGGCCAACTCACCGCCACCGTCCTCGCCGCCCCTAGCGACCTCCCCACGCAGCGCGCCCTCTTCGCCATCCTGGAAACCCGCGTCGGCCGCGTCCTCGGCGCCGGCTTCCCCACCGGCCTCGAAGTCAATCAGAGCATCGTCCACGGCGGCCCCTTCCCCGCCACCTCCGACGGCCGCAGCACCAGCGTCGGCGGCGCCGCCATCTTCCGCTTCACCCGCCAAGTCTGTTGGCAAGATACCCCCGACACCCTCCTCCCGCCCGCCCTCCAGGACGCTAACCCCCTCGGCCTCCGCCGCACCGAAGACGGCAAAATCAGCTAGGCAAAATTCGCTTAGGACACTCCCCTGCCCCGCCATGTCCCTCCCCATCCGCCCCCGCCGCAACCGCCAAAGCGCGGCCATCCGCGGCCTGGTCCGCGAAACCCGCCTCTCCCCACGCCAGTTCATCCTCCCCCTCTTCATCACCGAGGGCTCCCAGGACGAACCCATCGCCTCCATGCCCGGCTGCCACCGCTGGAGCCTCGACGGCCTCGTCGCCGAAGCCCGCTCCGCCTGGGCCGCTGGGATTCGCGCCGTGGTGCTCTTCCCCCGCATCGCCGAAAACCTCAAATCCCCCCTGGCCGAAGAAGCCTGGAACCCCGACGGCCTGGTGCCCCGCGCCCTCCGCGCCCTCCGCGCCGCCCTCCCCGATTTAGCCCTCATCACCGACGTCGCCCTCGACCCCTATAACAGCGACGGCCACGACGGCCTCGTCGCCCCCGACGGCCGCATCCTCAACGACGAAACCGTCGCCGCCCTCTGCCGCCAAGCCCTCTGCCACGCCCGCGCCGGCGCCACCCTCATCTCCCCCAGCGATATGATGGACGGCCGCGTCGGCGCCCTCCGCGCCGCCCTCGACGCCGATGCTTTCCCCGACGTCGGCATCATGAGCTATACCGCGAAATATGCTAGCGCTTGCTACGGCCCCTTCCGCGGCGCCCTCGATTCCGCCCCCAAGTCCGGCGATAAAAAAACCTATCAAATGGACCCAGCTAACCGCCGCGAGGCGGTGCGCGAGGCCCGCCTCGACGAAGCCGAGGGCGCCGACATCCTCATGGTCAAGCCCGCGGGCTTCTACCTCGACATCCTCCACCAACTCCGCAGCGAAACCCCCCTCCCCCTCGCCGCCTACCAAGTCAGTGGCGAATACCTCATGATCAAGTCCGCCGCCGCCGCCGGATGGCTCGACGAACGCAAAATCGTGCTCGAATCCCTCACCGCGATCCACCGCGCCGGCGCCGACCTCATCCTGACATACTTCGCCAAGCAGGCCGCCCTCTGGCTCGCCGACGGCGAAGAGTGAGGGCCCTTTCTCGGGATCGGGAGTGATCCGTGTTCTCTTACCTCTCTAAGCTCACGGTTAGTTGAGTCCCCTCCGCGGTCAACCCCCCCCTCAACATCGGGTCCGCGAGACACGCTCAGGATGATGCCGGAGGCATCCCAGCGGGTAGCCGGTGGTGAGCGAAGCGACACCACCGGATCCGCGTCCCAAGGGGGCCCGCACCCCGGCAGGGGTGCCCGCGCGGCAGCCCCCCAAAAGCCCGCGAGCGAGGAGAACGCTTCCCCCGCCCCCCGAAATCGATAGTCAACTCGCGGTGTTAATCTTAACAAATCG
>CANHIJ010000081.1 GCA_947460575.1 Verrucomicrobiales bacterium
AAAAGCGGCGACGTGGCCCACCGTTTGGGTCGCTCCTTCAGGGCTTGATGCGCTTTTGGGCCGCCTAACCAGGGCCTTGCCCTGGGCTGGGGTAGGCCGCGCCGTTGGCGCGCTCCATCTGTGCCGCTCAGGGCAAAGCCCTGGTTTTCTGGGCCCCGTTGGGGCTGGGGCAAGGCCAATGATTTGGTCACGGCGACGATGCCACGAGTGATCGCGCCGCGCCAGCCAGTTACTTTCCGTCCCCATCGGCCCCGCGATGCTTTGCTAGAAGCCTGAGTCGACTTGCTTATTCCCCATGTCGCGAGCTGTCGGACCCTGCAGGCACATCCTTCCACCGAGTGCGCCGACAGGCCTTTTAACCTAAAATCCTGACTTGACGATCGTAATCGGTGGGCGCGGAGCGCTGGCGCGGGGGGCTTTCTCCTCGCTCGTGGGCTTTTGGGGAGCTGCCGCGCTGGCACCCCTGCCGGAGTACGGGCCCTCTGGGGATGAAGATCCGGTGGTGTCGCTGTGCTCACCACCGGCGACACGCTAGGATGCCTTCGGCATCGCCGCCCGGCGGGTCCACCGTCCGCGATGTTGGGGCCTTTTGACAACGAAAGCGACTCACCCCTAGAGGTGAGTTTCCTAAAGAGGAAAAAACGGATCATCCCCCGTCCTTGTCAAAAAAAAGGCCCTATGTTCGCGTTTTAACTCCCGCTGCTAGGTTCATATCCCGGCGAGCCACCGGCTTCCCCCCAGCCTGGGCGCGATGATCCCCGCCTGTCCAGCTTTCCTTTTTTGGGTTAAAATCGCCCGTCCCCGAAAATAGTTGTTCGCTTCCTCAAGCGGTATCCGATTCTCTCTGTGATGGAGACCGCCTCTGATGCTCAACTGCTGCGCCAATTCGCCGCTTTCCATTCGGAGGCCGCCTTTCGCACCCTCGTCGACCGCCATCTCAGCCACGTGCACGCGGTGGCCTGGCGGGTGACCCGCAGCCCCGAACTCGCCGCCGATGTCGCGCAACAAGTCTTCGCCCGCCTCGCCCAGCGCGCCCGCCTCTTCCCCTGGGAACGCTCCCTCTCCTCCTGGCTCCATCTCAACACCCGCTCCCTCGCCATCGACCTCGTCCGTTCCGAAACCGCCCGCCACCGCCGCCAGGAAGCCTTTCACCAACACCTCCTCATGAACGATGCCCCTGCGGCAGACTGGGCCGCCCTCGAACCCCTCCTCGACGAAGCCGTGGCGTCCCTCCCCACCGCCGACCGCGAACCCATCCTCTTGCGCTTCTACCGCAACCTCCCGCACGCCGAAGTGGGCCGCTGCTTGGGCCTGTCCGAGGACGCCGCCCGCATGAAGGTGCACCGCAGCCTCGAAAAACTGCGCCAGCGCCTGGCTCGCCAAGGCCTCCACACCTCCGCCGCCGCCCTCGCCCTCACCCTCCCCGCCCACGCCGCCAGCACCGCCCCCGCCCCACTCGCCGCGGCCATCTCCACTGCCATTTCCGCCGCCGCAGTCCCCTCAACCCTTGCCGCTCTCCTCTCCATGACCAAAACCCAAATCGCTGCCGCCGCCGTAGTCCTAGCGACTCCTATCATCGTCCTTCAATTCGTCCAAAATAGACAGCAGAGCCGTGAAATCGCCGCCCTCCGCCGCAGCGCCACGACCCCTAGCTCCTCTCTCGCCCCTGCCCTAGCTTCTCCCGCTTCTGCCCAGCCCGCCGGGCGCCTTTCCGCCCCTCCCGCCCAAACATCGCTCCGCGAAATCCTCGCCCAGCGCGATCCCGTCAACCGGATGCGCGCCCTCCTCGACTTCGTCGCCCAAATCCCCTCCGGCGATATCCTCAGTTCCATCCAAGACCTGCGCGAAAATTCCCCCGACTGGGACCCCGAAGCCAAGGTCGTCCTCCACCTCCTCCTCACTCGCTGGGCCCAACAAGACCCCGAGGCCGCCCTCGCTAGCCTCAACTCCCTCGACCCCAAAAAACAAGGTGGCGACGCCCCGAGCATCCTCTCTAGCCTGGCCGCCCGCGACCCCCAACGCGTCGCCGCTTGGCTCGCCGATCCCAAAAATACCTTGGTCGACTTTCCCATCATGGGCGCCATCCTCGCCGGAACTCTAGGCAAAGAGTGGGTGCGCCAAGATCCCGCGGCCGCCCTCGCCTGGGCCCGCAGCCTGCCCGAAAGCCAACGCGGCGGCGCCTACGTCGGCGTCCTCGGCACCTTGGCTAGCACCGACCCCGCCGCCGCCGCCCGCTTCGCCAGCCAGCTCGAAGCCGACGCCGCCCGCCTCCACGTCCTCGGCGACATCAGTAAATCCTGGGCCAAAAAATCGCCCTCCGAAGCCCTCGCCTGGGCCATTTCCCTCGATGGCACCGAACGCCAGACCGCCATGCGCCAAGCCCTCGGCTCCTGGTCCGACACCGCACCAGCTGAGGCCGCCCGTTTTCTCGAAGACCTGCCGTCCGCAGATCTCGACGGCCCCCTCCTTAAATCCGTCGCCGAACCCTGGGTCGCCAAAGCCCCCGCCGCCGCCGCCACCTGGCTGGCCGCCCGCCCCGACAGCACCGCCAAAAACGAGGCCATGAGCAGCGTCATGTGGAACTGGACCAAACAAAATCCCAACGACGCCTCCACCTGGCTCACCAACCAACCCGCCGGGCCAGCCCGCGACGCTGGCATCAACGGCCTCGCCCTAGCGACCTTCGTCTCGGACCCCTCCTCCGCCCTAGCCTGGGCCGCTAGCATTTCCGACGAAGTAAACCGCACCGCCTCGGTCACCCTCGGCATCACCGAATGGCTCAAACTGGACGCCCCCGCCGCCCGCTCCTGGGCCTCCTCCCACGGCTTCGCACTCCCCGGCGGACAAGCGCCTTGACCTCCCAGCGGAACCGAAGAAACGACCTCCTAGCTCATGGATCCATCCCTTCCCCGCGCGCCCCTTGCCTCGCCCCGCCGCCACGACCTCGACGCCCTCCGCGCCGCCGCCATGCTTTTGGGAGTCGCCTATCACGCGGCCCTGTCCTTCGCCCTCGGCGCCAGCTGGATGGTGCGCGACCCCAGCCAAAGCCGCGCCCTCTATTTCTTCGAAAACTGGGTCCACGGCTTTCGCATGCCCCTCTTCATGCTGCTGAGCGGGTTTTTCACCGCCCTGCTGTGGCGCCGCCGCGGCCTCCGCGCCCTCCTCCGCCAGCGCTTCCACCGCGTCCTGCTCCCCTGCCTGCTCGGCCTCGTCACCGTCGTCCCCGCTACCAACTGGGCCATCTCCTTCGCCGCCAATGCCGCCGCCGCCCGCACCCGCCAGGCCGCCCTGGCGCCCTCCGCCGACGCCAGCCTCTGGGACGCCATCCGCCGCGGCGATGCCCCCGCCCTCCAGCGCCACCTCCAAGTCCCGGGCGCCCGCGACTCCCGCCACCCCGAATTCGACATCACCCCCCTCACTTGGGCCGTCCTCACCGGACAAGCCGACCTCGCCGCCGACCTCCTCGCCCAGGGCGCTGACCCCAACGCCCGGAACCAAGACGGCGGCACCGCCCTCCACGCCGCCGCCTTCCTCGGCCGCGCCGATCTCGCCGACCTCCTCCTCAAACACGGCGCCGACCCCGCAGCCCAAAACCTCCGCGGCGAGTCGCCCGCTTCCAGCGCCCAGGCTCCCTGGGAAATCGTCGCCTATATCGCCAACCTCCTCGCCTTAAACGTAGACCGCCCAAGCGTCGAAGCGGGCCGCGCCCAACTTCACCTACCGCTCCCCGCCGCTCCCCGCACCCGCCCTTGGGATGGCCTCTGGGCCCTCACCCAAGCCCCGCTTTGGGGTGTGCTGTGGTTTCTTTGGCTCCTCTGCTGGCTCGTGGCCGCCTTCGTCCCTTACGCCCTCCTGGCCCGCACGTTTAAGTGGCAGGCCTCCGCCCCCCGCTGGCTTCTCTCTCCTATCCGATTTATCTATCTCGTCCCTATCACCATGATTCCCCTCGCCTTCATGGACGCCCCATTCGGCCCCGATACCCCCCTCGGCCTCCTCCCGCTTCCTCCCGTCCTCGCCTACTATCTGCTCTTCTTTTTCTGCGGCGTTTTCTATAGCGAAAGCACCGATCCCGCAGGCCGAATCGGCCGCTCCTGGCGCTGGTCCCTCCCAGCCGCCCTCTTTGTCCTCTTCCCCCTGGCCCTGGATTGCCGCACCGGCAGCCCCGGCCTCTGCCAAGCCCTGCTTCCCGCGCCCCTCCACCGCCCCATCGGCCTCGCCCTCGAAGCCCTCTTCACCTGGGTCATGATCTGTAGCACGCTCGGCCTATTCCGCGCCCTCCTCGCAGGGGATAACCCCAAAATCCGCTATCTCTCCGACGCCTCGTTCTGGCTCTACCTCGCCCACCTCCCCCTCATCATCTTCGGCCAAGGCCTCGTCGCCAACTGGCCCGGCCCCGCCCTCCTCAAGTGGGCCCTCCTCACTTCCGCCGTCGTAGGATTCCTTCTCCTGGCCTACGAAAAGGCGGTGCGCTATACTTGGCTCGGGCGCCTCCTCAACGGCCCGCGCCTCCGCTCTCCCGCCTAATCCGCGCCCTTCCCGCTGACCAACTCCCCCAGCAGCCCGCGTATCTGGGGATTCCCGCGCCCGTTCCCCTTCGCCCCTGAGCCCCCATGGCCCGCCGCTTTCTAACACCTTATTCGACCGCCCCCGCGCGCCTCGCCCGCGCCCTCCGCGGCGGCGGCCTCGCCCTGCTCAGCCTCACCCACGCCCTCGCCGCGGACTCGCCCACCCCAGAACAATTCGAGTTCTTCGAAAACCGCATCCGCCCCGTCCTCGCTAGCGAATGCTATCAATGCCACAGCCACGACGCCAAAAAACTCAAAGGCAATCTCCTTCTCGACTCCCGCGAGGGCTTCCTCCGCGGGGGAGACTCCGGCCCCGCCCTCGTCCCCGGCGACCCCGACGCCAGCCTCCTCATCAAAGCGGTGCGCTACAAAGACCAAGAAAGCGCCATGCCTCCCAAAAAACGCCTCCGCGATGACCAAATCGCCGACTTCGAAGCCTGGGTCCGCATGGGCAGCCCTTGGCCGGAGAGCGCCGCCGCGCCCCTAACCGCCACCGCCGCCAAGGACTACGACTGGGCCAAACTCCGCGCCGAACACTGGGCCTTCCGCCCCATGCAGCGCCCCTCCCCTCCCTCCGTCTTCCTAACAGCATGGCCGCGCAACCCCATCGACCACTTCGTGCTCGCTCGCCTCGAAGCCGCCAACCTAACGCCATCTCCCCCCGCCGCTCCTGCCGCCCTGATTCGCCGCGCCTACCTCGACCTCATCGGCCTCCCCCCCAGCCCCGAAGCACTCAACGCCTTCCTCCAAGACTCCTCCCCCGAGGCCTTTGAAAAAGTCGTCGATCACCTCCTCGCCTCCCCCCAGTACGGCCAACGCTGGGGTCGCCACTGGCTCGATGTCGCCCGCTACAGCGATGGCCTCGGCGGCTACCTCGACGCCGCCCCCCTCCCCGAAGCCTGGCGCTACCGCGATTGGGTCGTCGATGCCCTCAACCGCGATCTCCCCTACGACCAATTCGTCCGCCAACAAATCGCTGGCGACCTCCTCTCCGAAGACCGCGCCGACGGCCTCGCCACGGGCTTCTTCGCCGTCGGCCCCACTTATAACACCGACGGCGGCGACCCCGAAGCCGAAGCCCAAACCCGCGCCGAAACCCTAGCCGACCGCGTCGACACCTTCTCCCGCGCCTTCCTCGGCCTAACTGTAGCTTGCGCCCGCTGCCACGACCATAAATTCGACCCCATCACCGCCCGCGACTACTACGCCCTCGCCGGCATCTTCAACAACACCGCCACCTCGCACCTGCCCATCGCCCCCCGCGAGGTCGTCGAAGCCTTCGACCGCGCCCAGGCCGCCATTCAAGGACAAGAGAAAAAAATTAAATCCGCTAGCGAACCCGGCGGCGACCCTAGCCAGGTTCCCAACCTGCAAGCCGAACTCGAGCGCCTCCGCCAAGCCGCCCCCCCAGCCTATCCCAAAGCGCACATGTTCGCCGACAGCGGCAACAGCGATCTCCCCGTGGCCATCCGCGGCGACCTCCGCAAACCCGGTGAACCCGCCCCGCGCCGCTTCCTCCAAATCGTCGCCGGAGAAAATCCCACCCTCTTCAAAGAAGGCAGCGGCCGCCGCCAACTCGCCGCCGCCGTGATCGACCCCACCAACCCCCTCACCGCTAGGGTCATGGTCAACCGCGTCTGGAAACACCACTTCGGCCAAGCCCTCGCCCGCACTCCGAGCAACTTCGGCATCCTCGGCGAAAAGCCCACCCACCCCGAACTGCTCGACTGGCTCGCCACCACCTTCATCGACCAAGGCTGGTCCCTCAAAAAACTCCACCGCCTCATCCTCCTCTCCGCCACCTGGCGCAGCGGCAGCCACTACCGCGCCCAAGCCTTTACCCAAGACGGAGAGAACCGCCTCCTCTGGCGCATGAATCCCCGCCCCCTCGAAGTCGAATCCTGGCGCGATAGCCTCCTCGCCGTCACCGGCGAACTCGACCCCGCTCTCCACGGCCCCCCCAGCGACCGCATCCTCGAGGACAAACGCCGCACCCTCTACGGCACCATCAGCCGCAATGGCGACCGCCATCCCTCCGACGAATTCCTCCGCCTCTTTGACTTCCCCACCCCCCGCTCTACTAGCGAAACCCGCGCCGCGAGCACCGTACCCCAACAATACCTCTTCATGCTCAACAGCGCCTTCATGATCCAGCGCGCCCAAGCCCTGACCGATCGCCTCCAGCGCGAAGCCCCCGATGACCCCACTCGCATCGCCCGCGCCTACCAATTGCTCTACTCCCGCCTTCCCCGCCCCCAAGAAATCGAACTCGGCCTAACTTTCCTCGCCGACACCGCCTCCGGCGCGCCCGCCTCCCGCTGGCCTTCCTACGCCCAAGTCCTCCTCTCCGCCCACGAATTCCGGCAAATCCAATAAACCGCCATGCAATTCCACCAACACCAAGCCGCCTTCCGCCGCCACGCCCAGACCTCCTCGCGCCGCGATTTCTTGCAACGCCTCGGCGCCGGCATGGGTTCCATCGGCCTCGCCAGTGTCCTGCAGCCCCTCCGCAGCCTAGCCGCTTCGCCCGACGTCCCCCTCCTCCCCCGCGGCCCCCATTTTGCCCCCCGCGCGAAACGCGTCATCCAACTCTTCATGCCCGGAGGGCCCTCCCAGGTCGACACCTTCGACTACAAACCCCTCCTCGCCAAACACGCCGGAGAACGCCCCGAAGTCGTCAACCGCAAGACCCTTCGCAATACCAAAAACGGCCTCATGCCGTCCCCCTTCGCCTTCCAACAATATGGCCAGTCCGGCAAATGGGTCAGCGACATCTTCCCCCACGTCGGCCAATGCGCCGACGACATCAGCTTCATCCACTCCATGCACACCAATATCCCGGAACACGCCGGGGCCATGATGATGATGAATGTCGGTGCCCTCCAGCCTAACCGCCCTAGCATGGGGGCCTGGCTCGTCTACGGCCTCGGCACCGAAAACCAAAACCTCCCCGGCTTCGTCGCCATGTCCCCCCGCGCCCAACCCCGCGGCACCCTCGCCAACTGGGGCAACGCGTTCCTCCCCGGCTCCCACGCCGGCAGCTACGTCAATATCGCCGAAATGAAACCCGACGCCCTCATGCGCGATTTGAATAATAGCCGCCTCCCCGCGCCCGAACAACGCCGCCAAGTCGACCTCCTCGCCCAACTCAATCAACAACACCTCGCCGCCCTCGAACGCGATCAAGACCTCGAAGCTAGCATCAGCGCCCTCGAAATGGCCTTCCGCATGCAAGCCTCCGTCCCCGACGTCTTCGACATCTCCCAGGAATCCCAAGCCACCCGCGACCTCTACGGCGATAGCGAATTCGGCAAAGGCTGCCTCCTCTCCCGCCGCCTCATCGAACAAGGCGTCCGCGTGGTCCAACTCTCCCTCTCCATCGACGGCTACGATATCGCCTGGGATACCGGCCACGACAATATCGCCGACGGCCACGCCAAACTCGCTAAAGCCTGCGACCAAGGCATCGCCGCCCTCATCCACGACCTCAAAGCCCGCGGCCTCTTCGACGATACCCTCCTCGTCTGGGGCGGCGAATTCGGCCGCGCCCCCACCTCCGAAGGCGCCAAAGGCCGCGACCACGACCACTTCGGCTATACCACCTGGCTCGCCGGCGGCGGCGTCAAACGCGGCTTCACCTACGGCGCTACCGACGAATTCGGCTGCTCCGCGGTGGAAAATCGCGTCCACGTCCACGACCTCCACGCTACCATCCTCCACCTCATGGGCCTCGATCACGAGCGTCTCACTTACCGCTTCTCCGGGCGCGACTACCGCCTAACGGACGTCGCCGGACACGTCGTCCACGACCTCCTCGCTTAAGATTTCCCCATGCCGTTCCGCCCGCTCCTCGCCCTCCTCCTCGCCCTAGCCGCCAGCCCAGCCCGCGCCACCTGGTACCGCGAAAACGTCGCCGATGGCGCCGACCTCATCATGATGGACCTCCGCTGGCCGTACTGGCCCTCGGGGACCTACTTCGCTAACTGGAATTCCAGCTTTAATCCCAAACCCAACAACCTCAGCTTTTACGCCGGCTTCACCTCGTTCGTCGCCGACGGCCCCGGCTCCCTACCCAATCCCGACCAGGCGCGCCAAGATTCCTTCCGCCCCGGCAATGTCTGGACCTTCTGGGGCAGCGACACCTCCGGCACCCCGGTCCGCTTCACCGATGCCGCTCCTCATCTCTTCATCAAAAACGACTACGGCGGCGAGGGCAGCAGCGGC
Source organism: Verrucomicrobiales bacterium (assembly GCA_947460575.1). Taxonomy (GTDB): domain Bacteria; phylum Verrucomicrobiota; class Verrucomicrobiia; order Verrucomicrobiales; family V1-33; genus CAIZWU01. Next base: position 8,790 of record CANHIJ010000081.1, read on the forward strand.
ACGGTGGGCTCCCACGTCTGGCCCTTTGTGCAATCCCAGCGCTGGTACACCATGCTCGCCCGCGTCTGGCAACCCCGCGGCGGCGCCGACCATGCCTTCATGGGCCGCTGGATCAAGGACCACGCCGACGGCACCTGGCACCTCATCGGCATCGCCCGCCTCCCCATCCCCGCCACCTCCTTCACCGGCAACAGCGGCTTCCTCGAACCCCTCGAAAGCGAAAAAGCGGTCCGCTCCCTCCACCGCCGCTTCGGCTACTTCCGCCAGGACGGAAATTGGCACAAGTCCGACGCCATCTCCATCGACAAAACCTCATTCGTCGTCGTCAACACCCTCCCCGAAGGCGACCACGAATTCGCCGCCATCGAATACGCCCAGCGCCCCGACCTCCTCCCCCTAAGGCTAACGGGCGCCCCCCTCGCGGGCGACCGCCTCCACACCTTCACCGTCAAACAGCCCGACCTCCCCCAACTCGACCGCCCCGCCCTAACGCAAGTTCAAGCCCTCGCCAACGGCCGCCAAATCGCAGTCTCCTGGGATGTCCCCGCCACCGCGTCCCCCCCCTTCTCCTACAAAATCGAAATCTTCCCCAACCCCTTCTGCTCCGGCGACCCCCTTACGGTTAGGGAGGAGCACCTCCCCACCGCCCGCCAAGCCCTCGTCGCCTGCTCCCTCCCCGGAGCCACGATCCGCCTCACCCTCACCGACATCTTCGGCCAAAGCGCCCCCTCCGCGATCGTCTCTACCGCGCCCGCCCCACCGCCCGCCCCAGCCACCGCCGCGCCCCCCACCCTCCCCGGCCTCGCCTACGAACTCTTCCACCAAGACGCCTCGCGCCGCGTCAACGCCTTCAACCCGCCCCTCCAAGCCCCAGACGAATCCCATCGCTGGCTCACCCTCGACGAAATAAACCCCAACCTCCGCGTCCGCCGCGGCCTCGCCCGTGGCTTCGACCTCGGCGTCCGCGAAAACCGCGCCGTCGGCTACGCCCTCATCTTCCGCGGCTTCCTCCGCGTCCCCGCCGACGGCGCCTACCTCTTCGAAGCCCAAATCGACGGCGCCTACCGCCTCGAAATCGACGGCCGCGAAACCCTCGCCTGGGACGGCCAGCACGGCACCACCGCCAAGTCTAGCCTAGCTTACCTCGCCGCCGGTGACCACCCCCTCCTCCTAACGCACCTCTACGACGATCTCCCCGCGCACAATTTTAGCCTCACTTGGGAAGGCCCCCAGATCCCCCGCCAAGCGATCCCCCTCGAGGCCCTCCGCGCCCCCGACGACACCGCCTACCCCCAACCTCGCGTCCTCGCCGAGGCCCCCGGCGACGGCACTGGCCACCTCGCCGCCCAGGCCGATCCCCGCGGCCACCACGTCGACCAAACCACCCTCTACCTCGGCCCCCTTCAACTCGCCCAAGGCCCCGGCCCTAACTTGCGCTACGACGGCCCCCTCCCCGCCGGAGCCAACTCCCTCTGGTCCCGCGTCCGCTTCGACGGCGAACACACCGTCGACTCCACCCCCGTCATCCTCACGGTTAGCGGCAAGCCCGTCGACCCCGCCTGGACCGTGCGCAACGTCGGCGACGCCAAAGCCGCCGCCGGCCTCTGGCAGACCGGCCCCCAAGCTTTCCAATTCTTCGGCAACGGTATGCACACCGTCACCCAACCAGTCATCGGCGATTTTACTGCCACCTGCCGCCTCGATTCCTCCCACGGCTCCCACGGCGAACCCGTCAACCCCCGCGCCTGGGCCGGCCTCACCGCCCGCGAATTCGGCGAGCGCCTCGACTGGAACTGGGGCCGCGATTTCCACCTCGTGCAAACCGCCCGCGACGGCCTCCGCGCCTCCGCCGATTTCACCGACTTCGGCGCCGGCCGCATCACGTCCTATGAATTGCCCAAAGACCGCCCCTGGCTGCGCGTTGCTAGGCACGGCGACATCTGGACCGCCTGGACTTCTCCCGACGGCACCCATTGGGAAATCGGCGCCTATCAATTCAAGAAAACCGCCCCCCGCATGGACGTCGGCCTCTTCTTTAGCGCCCTCCCCCAAGAAGCCCTCGAACACTACCGCGCCCGCATCTCCGCCCTCACCATCGTGCCCGGCGTCCCCCCCGAGGCCATCCCGCCCCTCCCCACGACCGCTTCTAACACTAATGGCGACCGCCTCACCGGCGTAGTCGTGGCCCGCTCCAACCCCCAAGTCCTCGTCCTCCGCTCCACCTCCGCAGGCCTCCTCCGCAGCAGCGACGGCGGCCGCACCTGGGCCCCCGCCAACGGCGCCCTCACCGGCGACGACCTCGCCGTCCGCAGCGTCGCCATCCACCCCACCGACCCCCTAACGATGATCCGGGCCAATGGACGCGGCCCCCATTCCGCCCTCTGGAAATCCAGCGACGGCGGCCAAAGCTGGGCCCGCCTCGCCTGCGCCGCCGACTTCGACGGCGTCGGCCCCTCCGCCCTCTGCGGCGAAATCCTCGCCTACGACCTCCGCAACCCCCTAACAGTCTATCTCGGCAGCGAGTCCCGCGGCTTCTTCAAGAGCAGCGACGGCGGCGATTCCTGGAAAAGGCTCGGAGCGGAAAACGAACGCATCACCGCGGTCACCGTCTGGCCCTGGGAACACCACTACCCCGCCCCCGCCCAAGGCAAAACCCACCTCTGCATCTGCACCTGCCCCGACCGCTGGATGCCCTTCCTCGGCCGCGGCTCCCCCGCGACCGCCACCGCGGCCCTCACCTCTCGCAGCTATGTCTCCTACGACAACGTCCAAACCATCGCCCTCGCCGACGAACGCGACGACACCGGCTTCTACAACGCCATCTTCGATAAAGCCCTCCAGTCCGTCAACGAAATGCGCTACGGCACCACCCACGGCCTGCAAACCCAAATCTCCCCCGGCGCCCACATGGCCCTCTACCCCGAGGCCAAAAACCTCGACTGCTTCCGCCCCCTCACCGGCCTCGCCGCCGCCGCCCTCGGCGACCAGAAATTCGGCCGCTGCCTCGCCCAATCCCTCGCCCCCTCCGCCCCCGGCCGCCTCTCCCGCAGCGAAACCTGGGCCTTCGAATGGTCCTGGCTAACTCCCCAAGGCGACGTCCCCCCCGGCGGTCTCATCGCCGCCGCCGCCGACCTCGCCCTCGGCCAACAGTGGTGGTTTATCTACACCGACGGCCTCTATTGCTCCCCCGACGGCGGCACCACCCTGCGCCACATTCTAACGGAATCAGGCCAGCCCTGCGCCCCCTAGACCCGGCGCCGATTTCTCCCCCGCCTTACCATCTGGCATTGCCTCCGGCCCCCGCCCCGCGCAAAATCGCGCGTCCCCTGATCTCCCCGTGGAAAACCAATTTTACAACGCCTTCGACCTCGAACCCCTCGAACCGGAAATCCCGCGCCCAGCCTCCGCCCCGCCCCGAGAGCCCGACTACCGCACCACTTTCGAGATCAATCGCGACCGCATCATCCACACCTCCGCCTTCCGCCGCCTCCAAAGCAAAACCCAAGTCTTCCTCTCCGGCGAATACGACTTCTACCGCACCCGCCTCACTCACAGCATCGAAGTCTCCCAAATCGGCCGCAGCATCTGCACCGCCCTCCGCCGCCGCAGCCCCCACCTCGGCCCCGATTTTTATATCGACGCCGACTTGGTCGAAGCCGCCTGCCTCGCCCACGACATCGGTCACCCCCCCTTCGGCCACGCCGGTGAGCGCACCCTCCACCGCCTCATGCGCCCCTGGGGCGGCTTCGAGGGCAATGCCCAAACCCTGCGCATGCTCACCCAAACTATCTTCTCCGCGAGCGGCCGCGGCATGAATCCCTGCCGCGCCTTCCTCGACGCCACCCTCAAATACAAAACCCTCTACCGCGAACTCCCCCAGCCCGATAACCACTTCCTTTACGATAGCCAATTTTCCTACCTCAACTGGACCCTCGCCGACCAAGATTTCCCCCTCGAACACACCCCCGGCGAAGCCCGCGACCGCTGCAAGTCCATCGAATGCCAAATCATGGACTGGGCCGACGACACCGCCTATTCCCTCAACGACATCGCCGACGGCTACAACGCCGGCTTCCTCAGCCTCGAAGCCGTGGAGCGCTGGGCCACCACCCAATCGCTCGCCCCCGACGACGCCCGCCTCATCGATAAACTCCTCACCAGCATCCGCAGCCAGCGCCTCGAAGTCATGCTGCGCGCCCGCATCGGCCATTTCATCACCGCCTGCTCCCTCGCCCCCGAGGTCAATTTCATGACCGGCTGGACCCGCCGCTACGCCTGGAATCTCGAAGTCGATCCCGCCGCCCGCGCCGAAGCCAAACTCTACAAGCGCTTGGCCCTCCACCTCGTCTTCCGCAGCCGCCAACTCCAACAGCTCGAACACAAAAGCGACGCTATCCTCACGCAACTCATGGGCGCCCTGCTGGACCGCTACGTCTCCCCCAATCCGCCCTCCCGCTTCCGCCTCCTCCGCGAATCCGAAGAGGCCGCCCTCGAGCGCGAACCCCTCCCCGCCGCCAAGGCCCGCCTTGTCTGCGACGCGGTCGCCCGCATGACCGACGGCGCCGCCACCCGCCTCTACCGCCGCCTCTTCGACGCCGAATTCCGCTCCATCACCGACCTCGGTTAGTGTACAGTTAGGCGCCCGCCTCCCGCGGCGCCGCGGCCTGCGCCAGCGACACCAACCGCGGCCGCACCGCCGCCAGCAGGGCCTCCAGGCAGGCGCCCTCGTCCATGGCTTCCGTGTCCAAGATCAAGTCCGCGCTCTCCGGCTCCTCAAAAATGGAATCGCGTCCGGTGAACTGCTTGATTTCACCCCCTTCGGCCTTTGCGTAGAGGCCTTTGACGTCGCGCGCCCGGCAGGTTTCCACGCTGGCCTTGACGTACACCTGGAAAAAATTCTCGTCCCCCGCAATCTGGCGCGCCAAGGTCCGCAGGGCCCGCCGCGGCGTGATAAAGGAGCACACCGCCACCACCCCCGTCTGGTTGAAAAGCCGCGCCACTTCTGCCGCCCGCCGCACGTTTTCCCGCCGGTCGTCGTCGCTAAACCCCAGCCCCGCATTCAGCCCAGTGCGCAGCAAGTCCCCATCCAATAAAGTCGTCAGGCGCCCCTCCTCGTGGAGGCGCCGCTCCAAGGCCGTCGCCAAGGTGCTCTTGCCCGAGCCACTCAGCCCATACAGCCAAATCGTAAGGGAGCGCTGCCCAGTAAGCCGCTCGCGCGCGCTGCGCCCCAGCACGCGGACTTGGCCAATCGAAAGGTTAGAACTCACCGTAGCCATATATTTATTTAGTAGAGAATCCAGGGTGACGGCACCCAGCCCGCGGTGCGGGCCGCCTGCAGCAGGCTGATCAGGCCAATGGCGAGAATAAACCACACCGCGCTACCCATGTGCTTGCGGAAAACCCGCGGCTTCACCTCGTAGCTAGGCGGCTCCACCAAAAGTTTCCAGCTCGGGAAAAATGCCGGCACTCGGCTGCGGTAGGCCACAAAGGGCGCCCCGTGGATCCGCGTCAAATCCGCCTCTTCGGCGCGGATCACCTGCGGATAGTAAATTGCAAAGCTGATCAGCACGAGCAGCGGAACCGTCAGGGTGCTCGTCATCAGCGCTACTCCCAGCGCCCCCAGCATGGAAAAAAAATAGAGCGGGTTCCGGCACATCGCATAGGGCCCGTCCGTCACCAGGCAGGATTTCTTGTAGCCCGCGATGTACAGGGAACACCACAGCCGCCCCACCGCCGCCCCCGAAGTCAGCGCCAGCGCCGCCAACAAAAGCCCCGCCCGCCCAAAGGGCCCCGGTTGCCAGTGGCTACCGCTAAACAAGATCAGGCCCGCTAACAGGGTTACGTAAAGTCGAGTGAACAGGATGCGCATGGCTATGGGAAGTTCCGATCATCGCCCGCCCCCAGCCTGCGGCAAGCGGTCTTCGCAGGGCGCTTCGCCCCGCGCGCGGCGGCCGCATTAAATGTTAGAACCCAAAAAGGTGTGGATCCCGCACTCGGTCTTGTCAAAACCCTCCCAGCGCCCGGCGCGCTCCCCTTCCCCCCCCGCCATCTTGGTACACGGCCAGCACCCAATCGTCCGGTAGCCCCGATCGTGCAGCGGATTGTAGGGGATTCCCTCCGCCCGAATGTACTCCCACACCGCCTCCCGGCTCCAGCGCGCCATGGGGTTCAACTTCAACAGGTGATTCCCCCGCAGCTTGTCGAATTCATATAGCTCCAAAACCCCCGTCTGCGCCCGCGCGTCCCCCTGGCTGCGCCGCAAGCCCGTGATCCAAACCTCAATCTGCGACAACTTCTGCTGCAGCGGCAGCACTTTGCGCAAGGTGCAGCACGTGTCTGGATTGCTCGCCCACAGTTCCCCCCCGTAGGCCTCCGCCTGCTCCCCCACCGTCTGCGCCGCTTCCAAATTCTGGATCGCGATCCCAAAAAAATCCTCCAGCCGCCCTTTCAGTTCATACGTCTCCGGAAACAGCAGCCCCGTGTCCAAGGTGAAAACCGGAAAGTTTAAACCCAACTTCCGCGCGTGGTGGATGATCACCAGCCCCGAACCCTGATAGCTCGTCCCGATCTGCGCCCGCTCCCCAAACGTGTCCCACGTCCACTGCAGCGCCTCCTCCAGCGAAGCATTCTCCAAGCGCGCCGCCTCAGCGTGAACGTCAAGTCCCGCGTGATCTTCAAGCAAAAAGGCCATAGTATTTGGGATTCTCCTAATTCCCTATAGGAAATACCGGATTTAGGCAAAAGTCAACCGCCTCCGCCTCCCTGGCCGCGCCCGCCAAACCGCGCCACTCCCCCAAAAAACGGCCCCAAGCCGCAGCGCGCGCCTCCCCCCGAGCGCCGCAACCTTCATCCCGCCAACCCCTCCAGCGCTCGCCCAGTCCCTGGCGTGGAGCCCCGCCCTGCAGGCCTTGCCCTCCATTATCCTACCCTACATGCGGTAGGTGATGCGCGCCTTAGTGGTGTCGTAGGGGGACATTTCCATTTTGACGCGGTCGCCGACGACCAGGCGGATGAAACGCTTGCGCATTTTCCCGGAAATGTGCGCCAGGACGATCTGCTGGTTGATCGCCAGTTCTACCTTAAACATGGTGCCGGCCAACACCTGCACGATGGTGCCGTCGACCTCGATTTCCCCTTCGGGATCCACTTCCTTGGGCGGCGGACGGCGGAACCCTCCGGAATTGGCGAAAGGGCGAGGCGGCCCCGCGGGGCGGCGGGCACCAGGGCGGTTGTTGGTTTTGCGGCGGGCAGGCATGTAGCAGGGGTCAGTGGGTTTTCCGCCCGGCGGCTGGCGCCGCACCGGACAGAGGGTAAACCATTAGTAGAGGACAGATTCCGCCCATTCCGGCCAATGACAAGAGTGAATTGCCCCCATCCGCGACCGCCTTGCCCCCTTTCCGCGACGCCTTTCGGCACGGCGCCTGCTTACATAAGCGGCGACCGCCTCCTCCTCCTCAAATCACCGCTCCCTCTAAACTCCTCCCCATGGCCCTGCGACGTCCCCTCTCCCTCCTGCTCCGCGCCGCGCTGCTCTCCGCAGCCGCCACCAGCCAAGCCCTCGCCCACCACCAGGCTCCCAACCCAGACGAAATCGACGAATTCGCCAGTACCCCCTGGTCGGCCTCCCTGGCCCACCCCCTGAGCGGCGCCGACCACTGGCTCGCCGCCCTCGCCGTGGGCCTGCTCGCCTGCTCCTGGGGCCGCCCCGCCGCCACCCGCACCGCCGCGGCCTTCACCCTCTCCCTGGGCGCCGGAATCGCCGCCGCCCGCCTCGGCGCCTCCCTCCCCTGGATGGAGTTCGGCCTCGCCGCCTCGGTCGGCCTCGCCGGAGTCGCCGCCGCCCGCCGCTGCGCCCCCCGCCCCGCTCTCGCCCTGGCCAGCGCCATCGGAGCCTGGCACGGCCTCGCCCACGGCGCCGAAATGCCCGCCACCTCCGCGCCGCTGCTCTACGCCCTCGGCCTCACCCTCTCCTCCGGAACCATCGCCCTAGCCGCCGCTTGCGCCGCCACCGCTCAGCCCCCAGCCCTAGCCGCCCTCCCCCGCTGGGCTGGGGCCACCCTCGCCGCCGTCGGCGCAGGCCTTCTCTTCTCCAACCTCGCCGCCTGACCCCCTCCGGATGCACCTCTCCCCCCGCGAAACCGAAAAACTCATGATCGTGGTCGCCGCCGACCTCGCCCGCCGCCGCCGCGACCGCGGCCTCAAACTCAATTACCCCGAAACCATCGCCCTCATCACCTACGAAATCATGGAGGGCGCCCGCGACGGCCGCAGCGTCAGCGACCTCATGTCCTTCGGCACCACTATCGTCAAAAAATCCGAAGTCATGGAAGGCGTCGCCGAGATGATCCACGACATCCAAGCCGAAGCCACCTTCCCCGACGGCACCAAGCTCGTCACCGTTCACCACCCCGTGCGCGACTGGACCCCATGATCCCCGGCGAAATCATCCACCCCCCCGGCGCCCCCGACCTCGACGCCAACCTCGGCTTGGCCACCTGCTCCCTCGTGGTCTCCAACTGCGGCGACCGCCCCATTCAAGTCGGCAGCCATTTTCACTTCTTCGAAGTCAATACCTCCCTCGACTTCCCCCGCCAGGCCGCCCGCGGCTTCCGTCTCAATATCCCCGCAGGCACCGCCGTCCGCTTCGAACCCGGCGACACCCGCGACGTCGAACTCGTCGCCTTCGCTGGCCAGCGCCGCGTCTTCGGCCTCAACAATCGCGTCGACGGCCCCCTCGACTAAGCACCCTTCCCCCCGCCGCGCCGCGCCCGCCCCCCATGAAAATCTCCCGCAAACAATACGCCTCCATGTTCGGCCCCACCACGGGCGACCAAGTCCGCCTCGCCGACACCGACCTCTTCATCCAAGTCGAGCGCGACCTCATCGCCGAAAACGGCGGATACGGCAACGAAGTCAAATTCGGCGGCGGCAAGGTCATCCGCGATGGCATGGCCCAATCCCCCCTCGCCCTCGACGCCGAGTGCCTCGACCTCGTCATCACGAACGCCCTCATCCTCGACCCCGTCCAAGGCGTCATCAAAGCCGACATCGGCATCAAACACGGCCGCATCGCCGCCATCGGCCACGCCGGCAATCCCCTCCTCCAAGACGGCATCACCATGGTCATCGGCGCCGCCACCGAAGTCATCGCCGGCGAAGGCCAAATCGTCACCGCTGGCGGCATCGATTCCCACATCCACTTCATTTGCCCGCAGCAAATCGACCACGCCCTCGCCAGCGGCGTCACCACCCTCCTCGGCGGCGGCACCGGCCCCGCCCACGGCACCTTCGCCACCACCTGCACCCCAGGCCGCTGGAACCTGGCCCGCATGCTCGAAGCCGCCGACCACTACCCCATGAACCTCGGCTTCCTCGGCAAAGGAAACTGCAGCTCCCCCGAACCCCTCCGCGAACAAATCCGCGCCGGCGCCATCGGCCTCAAACTCCACGAAGATTGGGGCACCACCCCCGCCGCCATCGATACCTGCCTCGGCGTCGCCGACGAACTCGACGTCCAAGTCGCCATCCATACCGATACCCTCAACGAAGCCGGCTTCCTCGAAGCTACCCTCGCCGCTTTCAAAAAGCGCACCATCCACACCTACCACTCCGAAGGCGCCGGCGGCGGCCACGCCCCCGACATCATCCGCGTCTGCGGCGAACCCAACGTCCTCCCCTCCTCCACCAACCCCACCCGACCCTTCACCGTCAATACCATCGATGAGCACCTCGACATGCTCATGGTCTGCCACCACCTCGACTCCCGCATCCCCGAAGACGTCGCCTTCGCCGAATCCCGCATCCGCCCCGAAACCATCGCCGCCGAAGACCTCCTCCACGACCTCGGCGCCATCTCCATGATGTCCAGCGACAGCCAAGCCATGGGCCGCATCGGCGAAGTCATTACTCGCACCTGGCAAACTGCTCACAAAATGAAAACCCAATTCGGCCCCATCGACGGCTCCGCCAGCCGCCCCGCCGACAATTTCCGCGCCCTCCGCTACCTCGCCAAATACACCATCAATCCCGCCCGCACCCACGGCATCGCCCACGAAGTCGGCAGCATCGAAATCGGCAAACTCGCCGACCTCGTCCTCTGGAAACCCGCCTTCTTCGGCGTCAAACCCGAGGCCATCCTCAAAGGCGGCCTCATCGCCATGGCCAATATGGGCGACCCCAACGCCAGCATCCCCACCCCCCAGCCCATGTTCTACCGGCCCCAGTTCGCCGCCCACGGCCGGGCCAAATTCCGCACCTCCCTCACCTTCGTCAGCGCCGTCGGCCTCTCCAGCGCCCAAGAACTCGGCCTCAATAAAACCCTCAGCGCCATCCACTCGTGCCGCCAGGTCACTAAGCGCGATATGCTCTGGAACGACTACCTCCCCCGCATTGAGGTCGACCCCGATACCTACATCGTCAAAGCCGACGGCCGCGAACTCCGCTGCGAACCCGCCAGCGTCCTCCCCCTCGCCCAGCGCTACTTCCTCTTCTAAGGCGATCGCGCAAAATGCCCCCCACACCGCCGGGCAACCCT
>CANHIJ010000082.1 GCA_947460575.1 Verrucomicrobiales bacterium
ACCCAGGGCGTTGCCCTGGGCTGGTATGCGCGGCCCCTTCAGGGCATAGGTGCGGCCGATAGGTGCGGCCGATAGGTGCCGCCAATAGGTGCCGCCAATAGGTGCCGCCAATAGGTACCGCCGATAGGTTCCGCCATTGGTCAAGTCATGTGCGTTCCAGGTCATTTTGCTGCCCGAGCCCCAACCCAAGCCCCAACCCAAGCCCCAACCCGAACCCCAACCCGAACCCCGACCCGAACCCCAACCCGAACCCCGACCCGAGCCCCGACCCGAGCCCCAACGGGGCTTTGCATACCAGCCCAGGGCAACGCCCTGGGTACGGTTTAGCAACAACACGGTGCGCTCTGAAGGAGCGCCGCATCCCCCTAGATCAGGCCCAAGCATGCCGCGCGACGCGATGCGGCGTTCCTTTATAACGCATCGGTGGCATTCCTCCCGTTTTCGTGTTATCGATCACGCATCAAAACCGACCATGCCCCCATGCCTCAATCGCTCTCTCACATTCTCGTTCATCTGATCTGGAGCACCAAGGACCGGCGTCCTTGGCTGGAACCGAGCATCCGAGCAAAGACACACGCCTTTCTTGCCGGGGTGGTGCGCCAATTGGATGCTGAGGCCTACCGGGTGGGCGGCGTGGCGGATCATGTCCACCTGGCGGTGCGGCTTGGCCGCACTTTGTCAGTCGCGGATCTAGTGAAGGAGGTCAAAACCGCATCTGGCAAATGGCTAAAGGCTCAAGACACTCTATTTGCTGACTTTTTTTGGCAACAGGGCTACGGTGCGTTCTCCCTCGGGATGAGCCAAAAGAAAAACCTGCTCCACTACATCGACACCCAAGAAAAACACCACCGCACGCGGTCCTTTCAGGAAGAATACCGTGCCTTCCTCGGAAAATACGGCATCGACTATGACGAACGCTATGTCTGGGACTGACGCTGTACCCCCTTCATGAACGCACGCATCATCTGCACTAGGTTTCGCAGATGACGGCAGGTCGGGGGAACTTTGTCGGAGACGATGCTGTGGTGCCCTTAAAGGGCTTGTCCATTTTTGGTGGAAAACTTAAGGCAACGCCCTGGGTTGGGGCAGCAAAACAGGGCGCTCTGAAGGGCCGCAGCGCCGTAGATCAGGCCCAAGCCTGCCGCGCGACGCGATGCGGCGTTCCTTCAGAACGCGGGAACCGTGGGCCTTGCCTTACCCAGGGCGTTGCCCTGGGCTGGTATGCGCGGCCCCTTCAGGGCATAGGTGCCGCCGATAGGTGCCGCCATTGGTCAAGTCATGTGCGTTCCAGGTCATTTTGCTGCCCGAGCCCCAACCCGAACCCCAACCCGAACCCCAACCCCAACCCAAGCCCCAACCCAAACCCCAACCCGAGCCCCAACCCGAGCCCCAACGGGGCTTTGCATACCAGCCCAGGGCAACGCCCTGGGTAGGGTTTACCAACAAAACCAGTGCGCTCTGAAGGAGCGCCGCATCTCCGTAGATCAGACCAACGCCTGCCGCGCGTCTCCCCATGCGGCGTTCCTTGAGAACGCGCGGAATCGTGGGCCTTGCCTTACCCAGGGCGTTGCCCTGGGCTGGTATGCGCGCGCCCCTTCAGGGCATGGGCGTTGCCCTGGGGTAACTTAGGCCGCGCCGTGGGCGCTCGGCTTCTGGGCCCCAGCCTGGACTTCCCGTTTGCATCGGCCCCCCGCCGCCTACCATGAAGCCATGATCACCTTCTTGCGCGGCCGCCTCACTGAAAGCCTGCCCGACCGCCTCACGGTGGACGTCCAGGGGGTGGGCTACGAAGTCTACGTGCCCCTGAGCACCTACGACCGCCTGCCCGCCGAGGGGCAGGAAGTGAAAATCCTGACCCATTTGTTGGTGCGCGAGGACGCCCACATGCTCTACGGCTTCGCCACCGATGACGAGCGCGACCTCTTCCGCCTCCTGCTCAACCGGGTCACGGGGGTGGGCCCGAAAATGGCGCTGGCGATTCTTGCGGGCATGGCGGTGCGCGATTTTAAGCGCCACGTGGTGCAAGGCGATGTCACCGCTCTTTCTAAAATCAGCGGGGTCGGCAAGAAGACCGCCGAGCGCATCATTTTCGAACTGAAAGACAAGGTTGGGGTCACCGACGCCTGGAAGGATTCTGGCGAAGGCCCTGGGGCCAAGGCGGCCCAGTCCCCCGAGCAGGCCGCGCTCAACGACGCCGTGCTGGGCCTCATCAACCTGGGCTACAAGCAAGTGGAAGCCCAAAAGGCGGTCAAGAAATTGCTTGAGGAAGGCTCCAGCCCCGAGCCCAGCGCCCTGCTCCGCGGGGCCCTCCGCCTCCTCAGCCAATCCTGAGCCCCGCCCCCATGTCCCTCTCCTCGCAGGATGTCCTCCAGGCCATGCCCCCCGGCGGCCTCTTCGCTGGCAAGCGCTGGCTCAGCTCGCCCGAGCCTTTCCCGCTCGCTCCGCCCCTCGTCGCCGAGCTGGAAAAACTCGGCCACCGCCTCCACGTCTTCCTCAAAACCGCCAACGACCTCTACTACCGCAGCCTGCAGGGCCGCGTCCCCCCCTGGATCGCCGCTTATCTCGACGCCGGCAAACCCCCGGAATTGCTCGCCGCCGCCCGCGCCCCCGCCCTGCGCCAGGCCCTCCCCAGCGTCATCCGCCCCGACCTCATTCTTACCGAAACCGGCTTTGCCCTGACCGAAATCGACAGCGTCCCCGGCGGCATCGGCCTCACCGCTTGGCTCAGCCAAACCTACGCCCGCCTCCACCCCGACAAGCCCCCGCTCGGCGGCGCTTCGGGCATGCTCGAGGGCTTCGGCAGCCTCTTCCCCCAAGGCGCCGACGTCGTGATCTCCGAGGAAGCCGGCGACTACCGCCCCGAAATGGACTGGCTCACCGCCCAACTCGGCCCAGACTTTGCCGTCCAGCAGGCCGAAACCTACCAGCCCCGCGACCGCGCCATCTACCGCTTCTTCGAGCTCTTCGACCTCCCCCAAATCCCCGGTTGGCGCGCCATGCAAGCCGCCGCCGCCGAAGGCCGCCTCACCCTCTCCGCCCCCATGAAGCCCTGGCTGGAGGAAAAACTCTGGCTGGCCCTCTTCCACAGCCGACCCCTCCGCGAGCTGTGGCGCCGCGAATTGCGCGAAAACCAGCGCGACGCCCTGGCCCGCCTCATCCCCCGCGGCTGGGTGGTCGATCCCGCCCCCATTCCGCCCCACGCCGTCCTCCCCGGCCTGGAAGTCAACGCCTGGGATGAATTGGCCCACTTTTCCCAAAAAGAACGCCAACTCGTCCTCAAGCGCAGCGGCTTCCACGAAGACGCCTGGGGTAGCCGCAGCGTAGTCATCGGCCACGACGTCCCCCAACCCCAGTGGGCCGCCGCCCTCCGCCTCGCCCAGGACAGCTTTGCCACCTCCCCCTGGGTCCTCCAGCAATTCCACGCCGCCAAAGTCGTGGAGCATCCCTACTTCGACCGCGACAGCGGAGCCCTCCGCATCATGCAAGGCCGCGTCCGCCTCTGCCCGTACTACTTCGTCGCCCACCCGGCAAGCCCAGCGCCCGGCAGCCCACCCGGCAGCAGCCCCAGCCCAAGTCACCCCGGCGGCACCTATCCCAGCCCCATCCGCCTGGGCGGCGTCCTCGCCACCATCGTCCCCTCCGACAAAAAAATCCTCCACGGCATGAGCGACTCCATCCTGGTCCCCGCCTGCGCGGCCGTGTAGGCTTTGCGCCGCGCGGGGTCTGGGCGCTCCCCGGCTTCTCAGAGCGCGGCCGCTTTGAGGGCGGCAAAGCGCTCCCGCATCACCGCTAGGCGGGCTGCCTGGGCGGGGTCGGCGACCAGGTCGAGGAGTTCCCCGGGGTCGCTTTTGAGGTCGAAGAGCTGTTCTTGGTTAAAGTCTGGCCAGTTAAAGTATTTCCAGTCGCGGGTCACGAGGGCCTGGGAGGCGGGGATGAAGTCGCGGCTGGTGAGCTGGGCGTGTTCGTAGAAAAAATCTTCCCGCCACGCGGGCGGATCGGCCTGGAGGTAGAGGGGGGCGAAATCGCGGCCCTGCATAGGGGCCGGGGCGGAGGTGCCGGTGGCGGCGAGCAGGGTGGGGGCGATGTCGACGTTGAGGACGAGGTCGCCGCGGGTGCGACCGCGCTGCGGGGGGGCGAGGCGGGGATCGCGCACGATGAGGGGGACGCGGATACTTTCCTCGTGAGGGTACCATTTGTCAGCGAGCCCGTGTTCGCCGTGAAAATAGCCGTTATCGCCAGTGAAGATAACGAGGGTCGAGTCGCGCAGGCCCTGGCGGTCGAGTTCAGCCAGGATGCGGCCGCAGGTGTCGTCGACTTCGCTGGCCAGGCGGTAGTAATTCTTCATCATCGACTGGTATTTCTCTGGGGTATCGAAGCGCCAGTGCCAGCGGACCCGGCCCTCGTTTTTTTCGTTGGCAAAAAAGGGGGGGAGGAGGCGGAAGGCGGCTTCGGTGGCGGTGGGCGGGAGGGGGATGGCGACGTCTTGGTAGCGGGACAGGCTTTCCGGCTGGGGGAGATATTGGAGGGGATTGCCGTCCTCGGCGTGGGTCGCAAAAAAGGCGAGAGTGAGGCAGAAGGGGCGGTCGGCGGGGCGCTGGCGGAGGAACTCCAGGGCGTCGTCTTGGTTTTTGCGGGTGACGTGGATTTTGCTGCCGTCGGGCTGTTTCATCCAGTGGGTGCCGGCGTAGGCGCGGCCGAAGTCAAAATGTTCGGAGGGAAACTTGCCGTTATGCCATTTGCCAACGTGGCCGACGTGATAGCCGCGAGCGCGGAGCAGGCCGGGGTAGGTTTGCTCCCAGGGCGTCTTGAAGGCCGCGAAAGCGGAGTTGCCGTGGCGCGACATCCATTGCCCGGTGAACAGGCTGGCCCGACTCACCCCGCAGATCGAGGTGGTCACGCAGGCATGCGTGAAGCGGGTGCCCTCGCGCCCTAACTGGTCGAGATGCGGCGTCTGCACCACGGGATTCCCCGCCGCGCTGAGGGTGTCGTGGCGCCAGTCGTCGGCTAGGAGGACCAGGACATTGAGGGGCGGGGCCGCGCGCAGGGCCGCGGCGCTAAGGAGGAGGGCTAGGAGGATGCGTTTCATGGCGTTAGGACTAGCCGAGAGGCGCGCGCTTTAGGGCTGAAACAGGGAGTGGGCGGGGTCCCCGCCGCTCAAGATGTAGGCAGTGAGGTCGAGGATTTCTTCCTTTTGCAGCATCATCAAAAGCATCGGCGGCATGGGGGAAATGGGGCTGGGCGCGATGCTGCGCACTTCCTTGCGGTCCACGTTAACGCGCTGGTCGGGGTCGGAGAGGTCGGTGTTGAGGGTGACGAAGTCGCCGTTGAGGTTGACGACCACGCCGGAGAGGGTCTCTCCGCTGTTTTTGGTGACGATAATGGGGGCGAATTGCTCGTTGATTTCCTTGCTAGGATTGATGATTTGGTCGAGCAGGTCGTGGGGGCTGTAGCGGCCGCCGGCGCCGGTGAGGTCGGGACCGGTCATGCCGCCGGCGTTGCCGAAGCGGTGGCAGGCGTAGCAGGCGGCGGCGCCAAACATTTTTTGACCGCGCGCAAAATTGCGGTTTTTCAGGCCGGTGCGAGTGGCCTCGCTGAGTTCTTCGAGGGTCCACAGGGTGGGGGTGCGCCCGGCGAAGATTTGGGCGGCGTTTTCCACGGCGGACTTACGCTCGGGCGGGCGGGCGATGAGGTCGGCGAGGGCGGTGCGGTGTTCCTCGCTAAAGCTGGCGAGGGAGTCGCGGCGGATGAATTCGATGAATTTTGCAAAGCTGGAGCCCCCGCGAAAATTGGCGGCTTTGCGGAACCACTCGAGCTGAGCGCGGCGCAGTTCCACAGTCCAGCCGACGGTGAGGAAGCGCAGGCTGCGGGCGTATTCGATCTGCGGTTCTTGGCTGGGCGCGGCGGCGAGCAAGGCCATGCCTTTGGCGGCGGTCTGGGGCGCCTGAAGGAAGGCTAGGGTCTCGCCGAGCAGCCAGTTCAACTCAAAGGAGTCGGCGGGAAAGGCGGGGTCGAGCACCGCGGTGAGCGCGGCCGCGGCGGGCGGGGCGAGGGGCTCGAAGCGGTGCAAGACGATTTGCGCGAGGCGCACGAAGCTGAGTTTTTGCGCCGGAGTTAGGCGGGCCCAATCCAGGCGCAGCAGGGCGTCGAGGATAGGGCGGCCCTGGCCGTCGGGGGGCGGACTGCCGGGGAGGCGGTGGGTGGGGCAGACGCCGCTGACGTGGGCCAAGGCGAGGAGGGCGGGAAGTTGCTTGGCGGGGTCGCTTTCATCCAAGGCTTGGGCCTGCCAAGTGGCCCGCGGCTGGTGCTCCAAAGCTACCCGCGCGGCCCAGCTGATGAAGCGGTCGGGGTGCCCCAGGTGCGGCCAAGCGGCGGCCACCGCGCCCGGATCGGGGTGGCCGTGGAAGGCTTCTAACTGGTGGCGCAAGTCGCGCTCCGCACTGGGCGCGGGGAGGCGCGGGATGGGCGCAGTGTCTTCGGGGCCGGTGTAGGTGACGCGGTAGAGCCCCGACTGGACGCGGCGGCCCCCGATGGTGAAATAGAGGGCCCCGTCCTGCGGGCGGATCACCGCGTCCGTTAGGGGAAGGGGCGAGCCGCTGAGGAATTCTTCCTTGGTCGCAGTGTAGCTCGCGCCCTGCGGCTGGAGGTGGACGGCGTAAAGTTTGCCCCAACTCCAATCGAGGGCGAAGAGGGCGCGCTGATAGCGGGCGGGGAATTTGGCTCCGTAACCGAAGGTGGTGCCGGTGGGGGAACCGGGGCCGATATTGAGCGTGGCAGGAAGGTTGTCGACGTAGAACTCGGGGTATTTGCCGGCCCCATTGCGCCAACCGAACTCGGCGCCACTAACGACATGATTGATGCGGGTGGGCCGGTACCAGGAGGTGTTAAAGTCGTACTCCATGTCGGCGTCAAAGGTGAAGAGCTCGCCGTCGAGGTTCACCGCGGCATCGAAGATATTGCGGAAGCCGGAGGCGAAGACCTCGAAGGCTTTGCCGTCGAAGGAGACCCGATAGATGATGCCCCCGGGTGCCATGACGTCGCGGTTGTGGCCGCGGCCGTCGGGCATGCGCGGCAGCAGGTGGTCGTCGCCCCAGGTCTGGGGCACCGGCGAGGTGGCCTCGGTTTCGGTGCGGACGGCGTTGTTGCCGCAAACCAAATAGAGGCCCTTCCCGTCGGGGGTGGGCAGCACCGCGTGGACCCCGTGGTCGCCTTTAGACTGAATCCCGCGGAGCAATTCCACGCGGTCGAGTTGGTCGTCGCCATCGCTGTCGCTGAGCCGATACAGCCCGCTGGCGATTTTGCTTTGGTAATCGTTGACGCCGACATAGAGGGCGCCTTGGGCAAAGTGCATTCCGTTCACGGCGCGGATCGCGGCGGGCACTTTTTCAACGGCGGCGGGGGCGAGGGGCTGCCCGGGCGGCGGGGGCGTGAAGCGATAGAGCCCGCCATACTGATCGCTGGCGTAGAGTCGACCGCGGTCGTCGGGGCAGAGATTCACCCACGAGCCCTGCTCGGCCGCGGGCACGGAGTAGAGCAGCTCGACCTGAAAACCCGGCGGCACCTTGAGGCGCGCGACGGGCGTGGCGACGTTTTCGCCCACGGCCTGGCCCATCGCCGGGGCCGCGGGGGCGGGGGCCGCGCGCAGGAGGGCGGCTCCCCAAGGAAACAGAAAAAGCGCTAGGAAGGGGCGAAAGCTCATGGATTTGGCAAAGGGTAGCCAGAAGGGCCGCGCCCACCATGGCGGCCTTCGCAGGCGTCCGCAACGGCCCGGCGCGAACGGTCGGCGGGATTCGATTTTATTCTAATCGGTGGAAAGTTCCCCTGCTTTCGGCGACGGCAACGCTTCCCAGGTAGCGGTTTGCTGCCGCCCCGAGCCCCATGAAAATGCCCCACCTCTTCCGTGTCTCCACCGCGCTGCTGGCGCTGGCCTTGGCCCTGGCGGCCCCTGCGCAGCAAACCAATGGCATCGCCGCCGTGGTCAATGGCCGCCCCATTCTGCGCTCCGAGGTCGAGGAACTCAACAAGCTCCAGGAAATGCAGCTCCGCGGCACCATCGGCGACAAAGCCGAGCTCGACCGGGAATTGAGCGATCTGCGCCAAAAAACCCTCGACACCCTCATTGAGCAAGAACTCATCCTCAAAGAGTTCGAGCCCTTCGCAGAAAACTTCCGCGACAAGGTCAACGCCTACACCGACGAACACATCAAGACGAGCTACATCAAGGAAACCTTCCAGGGCGACCGCGCCAAATTCGTCCGCGAACTCACCGCCAGCGGCCTCAGCTATAAAAAGTTTTACGAGAAACAGCGCACCAATATCATCGTCCAAATGATGCGCGGCCAAAACGTCAAGGACGTCGGCTATGTGACCTCCGACGAAAAAAAGGCCTACCTCGCGGCCCACGGCGAAGACTTCCGCGAGGGTGACCAAATCAAGCTCTGGTCCATCACCATCCCCAAGCAGAGCGAAGAAATCGGCCGCACTGCCAAATCCCAGCAGGCCCTCGCGAAGGACATCCGCGCTAAACTGCTGCGCGGCGACGACTTCGCCACTTTGGCGCGCAGTTACTCCCAAGACAGTAAGTCCAGCAGCGGAGGCGACTGGGGCTTCATCACCAAGCAGGACCTCACCAGGCGCATGGCGGCCATGGTTTTTAGCCTGCCCACCAAAAAAGTCAGCGACCTCATCGAGTTCGACGACAGCTTTTACATCTTCTACGTCGAAGCCAAAAACCCGGGAAAGTCCAAGCCCACCGAGGAAGTCGAGGCCGAGTTGGAAAAGCGCGTCCTGATGGAAAAACGCAAGCGAGGCTATGAGCAATGGATCGTTCAACTCAAGCGCAAGGCCACGATCCGCTATTCCACTCCCCAGGCCCCGTGAGGCGTCCCCTTATCGGCATCACCCTGGGAGACGCCGCCGGAATCGGTCCCGAAGTCACCCGCGCCGCCCTAGCAGGTGGATTACTCGACCCCCAGTTTGACTATCAAATCATCGGAGCCTGCCCGGGGGCGGTGCCGGGGCGCCCGGACGAGGTCACCGCGCGGGCCGCTCTCGCTGCTTTGGAGGAGTCGGTGACGCGGCTCCAGTCGGGCGAATTGGCCGCCGTGGTCACCGCCCCCATCAGCAAGGACCACCTGGCAGCCTATGGGTTCGGCTTTCCTGGGCAGACGGAATTTTATGCGGCGCGCTTCGGCTGCACGAACTACCAAATGTGCCTCACCGGGCCACACCTAACGGTGGGCTTGGTAACCATCCACGAGCCGCTCCGGGCCGTCCCCGACCTCCTCAGCACCCCGGAAATCGTGCGGCACGGCAAGCTCCTCGCGGCATTTTGCCAGCAGCGCGGCCAGCCCTCGCCCCGCGTCGCGGTAGCCGGACTGAACCCCCACGCCGGAGAAAACGGCCGCATGGGGACGGAGGAAATCGCCGTCATCCGCCCTGCCGTGGAGGCTCTCCAGAGCGCGGGCCTGGGGGCCACCTTCAGCGGCCCGCTACCCCCCGACACCCTATTCTACCGCGCCGCCCAGGGCGCCTACGACGCCGTGCTCTGCATGTACCACGACCAAGGCCTCATCCCCCTCAAGCTGTTAGACTTCGACCAGGCCGTCAACTTGACCTTGGGCCTGCCAGTGATCCGCACCAGCCCCGACCACGGCACCGCTTTCGACATCGCAGGCCAGGGCCGCGCCAGCCCCGCTAGCATGACCGCGGCGATCCGCCTCGCTGGGGAGTTAGTGCTCGGGCGGGCCTCCCGGCCCTGAGACTGGCCCGCAAAAAAGCCGGTGCCCCCGAGGGGACACCGGCTGGTTATAAGGAAGCTAGGAAAAAGGGCCTTACTTGGCGCTCTTCACGATTTCGAGCAATTCGACTTCAAAGGTGAGGACGGAATTCGGCCCGATGTCTCCGCCCGCGCCGCGCTCGCCATAGGCCAACTCGGAGGGGAGGACGAATTTATACTTGGAGCCCACGGTCATCAGCTGGAGGCCTTCGGTCCAGCCCTTGATGACGCCGTCGAGGGGGAAAGTGGCAGGTTCGCCGCGGTCCACCGAGCTATCGAAGACCTTGCCGTCGAGCAAAGTGCCGTGGTAGTGGACCTTCACGGTGTCGGTGGCCTTCGGCCGGGGGCCGGTGCCTTCCTTCATGACGGAGTACTGCAAACCGCTCGTGGTGGTTTTGACGCCTTCGGCTTTGCCGTTCGTCTCGAGGAAGGCTTTGCCCTCTTCGATGTTTTTCTTGCCGCTCTCGGCAGCTTTGGCACCTTGCTTGGCCTGCATGTCGGCCTGGAATTTGGTCATGATCTCCTGGGCCTGGGCCGCGGGGATCTTGGAGCCAGTGCCCTTGAGGACATCAGTTAGGCCAGCGATGAGGCTTTCGAGGTTGACCTCGACGCCCTGCCCTTTGAGGTTGCTGGCGATGTTAGTGCCGATGACGTAGCTCGGGGGGTCGGCGGGGGCGGCCCCTTTGTCTTGGGCACCGGCGACCCCGGCCATTGCGAGGCCGGCGGCGGAGAGGAGGATTTTGCGCATAGGCGGCGAGGGTAAACCGCGGGGCGGTGCCGTCAAAGGCTTTCCCAGGGCGATTTTTGCCGTGGGCGCCCCGCCGGGCCGGGGCGATTCTCGGGAGCGCCGCAAGGTGGCGCGGACTCAGGGCGTTTAACAGGCGCGGCTCGGGGTCCCCCGCGGGCCGCCCGCCGCCATTTCCCGCCGCCCGGCTCGCCCAGACCACCTCATGAAACCCCGCGCCCTGTTCTGCCTCCTCGCCAGCCCCGCCGCGGCGGCCCCGCTTCCCGGACTCCTCGCCACCGAATTCATCTACCAAAGCGCCCCCTTCCCCAGCTGCCACGCCTCCACCCTCGCGGAAACTCCCCGCGGCCTCGCCGCCGCTTGGTTTGGCGGCAGCGACGAAGGCGAGCCCGATGTGGCCATCTACCTCTCGCGCCAGTTGGAGGGAAAATGGACCGCCCCCGCGGAAGTGGCCACTGGCCTGCAAGCGGACGGCCGCCGCCTGCCCTGCTGGAACCCCGTGCTTTTCCAGGCCCCCGGAGGCCCCCTGCTCCTCTTTTACAAGGTCGGCCCCAGCCCGCAATCCTGGTGGGGCATGCGGCGCCGCAGCTCCGATGGCGGGGCCACCTGGAGCGACGCCCAACGCCTCCCTAACGATCAGTTGGGGCCCATCAAAAACAAGCCCGTCGTCCTGCCCGACGGCTCCCTGCTCTGCCCTTCCAGCAGCGAAACCCCCACCCGCCCGAGCCGCTGGCGCATCCACTTCGAGCGCACCACCGACCTCGGCCAAACCTGGACCAGCTCCGGCCCCCTCAACGACGGGACCGCCTTCAGCGCGATCCAGCCCAGCATTCTCTTCACCGGCGGCGATAACCTCCTCGCCCTCGGCCGCACCCGCCAAGGCAAAATCTTCCAGGTGGCCTCGCCCGATTTGGGGAAAACCTGGGGCCCCCTCACCGCCACCGCCCTGCCCAATCCCAGCTCCGGCACCGACGCCGTGACCCTGCGCGATGGCCGACACCTCCTCATCTACAACCACAGCGCCACCGAGCGCTCGCCGCTCAATCTTGCCATCTCCCGCGATGGCCGCCACTGGCAGGCCGCCCTCGTCCTGGAGGACCAGCCCGGCGAATTCAGCTATCCAGCCATCATACAAGCCGCCGACGGCCGCGTCCACCTCACTTACACCTGGAAGCGCCAGCGCATCAAACACGCCATCGTCGACCCCGCCCAGCTGGCCCCCCGCGATTTCGCCGCAGGCGCTTGGCCGCCCTGATCAGACCCTGGCCCCACTCCCGCAGCAGACCGCGCGGCCCGCTTGGCTCGCCGCCACCGCCATGGCGGCAGCGCCTTGACCCAAGCCGCTTTCCTCCACGACCAGCCCACTCCCAAGCGAGCGCCCGCGCGTCTACTTGGGGGACTCGAAGCGGAAAACCACCTCGCCCTCCTTGGAGAGGTCGAGGTGGTCGCGCGCCTTCAGTTCTAAAAACTGCGGGTCGGTCTCCACCATGCGCAGTTCGGCCTCCTTGTCTTCCAACTGGGCCTTCAACTTGTCGCGGCGGGCCGCCACGCTGCGGCCCTCCTCATTGAGCAAGCGGTACTCGCGAAAGCGGGGGAAGAAGGGCACCGAAATGATGCCGATAAACACCAGGACGCAGCCCAAGCCCGCGAAGCGACTCACCGTAGACCAAACGGTCTGCGGCTCGTCGAGCTCCTCGATGATTTGGCGGGCCATGGAGAGGGAGCGCGGGGCTGCGGGGGCGCGGCTCGGGAAGCCCAAGGCCCCCCCAAACCACGCCCCCGCGAGACCTCAGTGCTTCATTTTTCCGCCGTACACGGCGGTGCTGCCCAGCTCTTCTTCGATGCGCAGGAGCTGGTTGTATTTGGCGATCCGGTCCGAGCGGCTCATGGAGCCAGTCTTGATTTGACCGCAGTTCGTGGCCACCGCGAGATCCGCGATGGTGCTGTCTTCGGTCTCCCCGGAGCGGTGGCTCAGGACGGCGGTGTAGCCGTGGGTCTGGGCCAACTCGACGCTGTCCAAAGTCTCCGTGAGGGATCCAATCTGGTTCACCTTGACGAGGATGGAGTTGGCCGTGCCGGTGTCGATCCCGCGCTGGAGGAACTTGACGTTAGTGACAAAAAGGTCGTCGCCCACCAACTGGGTGGTCTTGCCGATCTTGTCGGTGAGCAGCTTCCAGGTGGCCCAGTCGTTTTCGGCGCAGCCGTCTTCAATCGAAATGATCGGATAGCGCTTCTGGAGGTCGGCGTAGTAGTCGACGATTTCTGCACCCGACTTGATAGAACCGTCGGACTTCTTGAAGACGTAGGCGTTCTTTTCCTTGTCGTAAAATTCCGAAGCCGCGCAATCCAGCGCGATGAAGATCTGCTCGCCCAGCTTGTAGCCCGCTTTGTCCACCGCTTCGGCGATCACCGCGAGGGCGTCGTCGGCGCTCTTCAAGGTTGGCGCAAAGCCGCCTTCGTCGCCCACCGCCGTGCTCAAGCCGCGGTCGTGGAGCACCTTTTTGAGGGAGTGGAAAATCTCCGCCCCATAGCGGATCGCCTCTTTAAAAGTGGGCGCCCCTTTGGGCATCACCATAAACTCCTGGAAATCGATCGGGGCATCCGAGTGCGCCCCGCCATTGATGATGTTCATCATCGGAACCGGCAGCACCTTGGCGTTCGGCCCGCCGAGGTATTTATAGAGCGGGAGATGCAAGCCCGCGGCGGCGGCCTTGGCGATGGCCAGGCTGACCCCCAGGATGGCGTTGGCCCCCAGATTCGCCTTGTTAGGAGAGCCGTCTAGGCCGAGCATGATGCCGTCGAGCACGTTCTGCGAGGTGGCGCACTTGCCGAGCAGCGCGGGGGCGATCACGTCGTTGACGCTCTTCACCGCCTTGGATACGCCGCGCCCCAAAAAGCGCTGCTTGTCGCCATCGCGCAGCTCCCAGGCTTCGTGCTCCCCCGTGGAGGCTCCGCTCGGCACCGCCGCCCGGCCCAGCGCGCCGCCCTCGAGCAGCACGTCCACTTCAACGGTGGGATTCCCGCGGGAGTCGATGACTTCGCGGCCAGTGATCTTTTTGATGCTGAGGGCTGACATAGGGTAGAGAGGGGATTAGTCGGGTAAAAAGAATAAGAAATCAAGAATTGCCGATCAAAACTTGGGCGGTTCTCCCATGCCTGCCGCGGGGCCGATTTGCAAAGGGAAAGCCGCGGGGCGGTCGGGGCGGCCGCGTCGGCCTCAGGCCGTGGCCAAGCGCTTGGCCTCGGCCAGGGCCGCGTCGAGGCCGCTGACATCCCGGCCGCCGCCGCGGGCGAAGTCGGGCTTGCCGCCGCCTTTGCCGCCGACCAAGGGGGCGATGGCTTGGATGATTTGGCCCGCTTGGATGCGGGTTTGGTGGTCCTTGGCGACGGTGGCGATGAGGGCGACGTTGCCGCCGCCGCTGGCGCCCAGGACGACCACACCGGGGAAAAGGCCCTTCAGGGCATCGCTGACCGCCATGGCGTAGTCGCCGTCGGCGTCGCCCAAGTTAGCCACTAACACGGAGCCCTCAGCCTGTTCGAGCAAGGCTTTGGCGCGGCCCGCGGCCTCGCGCTGCTGAGCAGATTTGAGGGCTTTTTCGAGGGCCTTGGTTTGCTCCAAGAGAAGGTCGATTTTCTTTTCCAGGTCGGGGAGCGGCGCGCCGATTTTGGTGGCGAGCTGCTTGAGGCGGGCGGCATCGGCGGCCGCTAACTCATAGGCCGCCAGGCCCGCGACCGCTTCGATGCGGCGGATCCCGGCGCCGGTGGCCGCTTCGCTGACAATTTTGAAAAGGCCGATTTCCCCCGTGCCGCGGATGTGGGTGCCGCCGCACAGTTCCATGCTGTAGCCATCCAGGGCACCCGGGGCGCCGCCGATTTGCACCACCCGAACTGACTCGCCGTACTTTTCGCCGAAGGCCTGCATGATGTCTGAGCGCGATTTCACCTCGGCGTATGTTACCTCGGACCAAGAAACGGGGGCATTTTCCACGATGCGCTCGTTGACTCGCTTTTCGATGTCCGCGACTTGCTGCGGAGTGAGCGCGGCGCTGTTGAAATCAAAAGTGAGCTTTTCCGGGCCAACATAGGATCCCTTTTGGGTGGCGTCCGTGCTGACAACTTCGTGCAAAGCCCAGTGGAGCAGGTGGGTCACGCTGTGGTGGCGAGAAATCGCGGCGCGGCGCGATTCGTCGAGCCGCACCGCCACGGGGGCCCCGGGTTTGAGCACCATGTCCTCGGCCCCTAAGTAATGCAGGAAGGTGTGGCCCGACTTTTGGGTGTTCGTAATCGGGATGACCTCGGCCCCAGCCAGGAGCACGCCGGTGTCGCCCAGCTGCCCGCCCATTTCTGCATAACAAGGCGTGACGTCCAGGATGACCGCGGTCTGGCCGCCCACCGTGACCACCTCCAGGACCTTGGATTCGGTCGCGGCGGCGTCGTAGCCGACAAAGCGAGTCGCTTCCTTCGTTTCAATTTCCGAAAGCTTAATAACGGATTTTTTCTGAGCCGCGCGGGCGCGCTCGCGCTGCTGGGTCATGAGGACTTCGAAGCCCTCCTTGTCGACGGCCAGGCCGCGCTCCCGGGCCATCAACTCCGTGAGGTCGAGGGGGAAGCCCTGCTCGTCGTAGAGGCGGAAGGCGAAGGCCCCCGAGATCATCCCCTGGGGCGCGCCGACGCCGCCGCGGCTGGCCTCTACCAGGGCCTGGGCTTCGCTCTCGAAGAGCTGGATGCCCTTGTCCAAAGTCCGGTTGAAGGCCTCCTCCTCGGTCTTGAGGGTTTGTTTGACGAACTCCTTGCGGGCCCGGATTTCCGGGAAAACGTCGCCCATGTGAGCCGCTAGGGTATCGACCAGCTTGTAAAAGAAGGGCTCTGCAAAGCCGAGGGTGCGGCCGTATTTGACCGCGCGGCGCAGAATCCGGCGCAGCACGTAATTGCGGTCGCTGTTGCCGGGCTGAATGCCATCGGCAATCGCGAAGCCCAAAGTGCGGATGTGGTCGGCGATGACCCGGAAGGCGATGTCGATTTTTTCTTGCTCAGTCGCCCCCGTGCTCCCCGGCGCGGGAAGGGTGCTGCGGTATTTTTGGGGAGCCCCGGCCCACTCCGTGAGCTTCTCAATTTCCGCAAAGAGGGGCCGAAAGACGTCGGTGTCGTAGTTCGAGATTTTGTTGGAGTGCTCGAAAGTGGTGAAGTTTTCCGTGCCGTGAATGATGGAGACGACGCGCTCAAAACCCATCCCGGTATCGACGTGCTGAGCGGGCAGCGGCACAAAGCTGCCGTCGGGGTTGGCATTGTACTGAATAAAGACGTTGTTCCAAATCTCGATGCAGCGCGCATCGGGCCCATTCACGAGCAGGGCGCCTTCCTTTTGCCGCTCCGTGTCCGTGCGCACCGGGCCGGGCGTGAGGTCGACGTGGATTTCCGTGCACGGTCCGCAGGGGCCCGTGTCGCCCATCATCCAGAAGTTGTCCTTCTTGTTGCCATTCACGATGTGAATGTCAGGATCAAGCCCAAGGGAGCGAAACTTTTCCGCCCACAAGTCCCAGGCTTCCTGGTCGCGGTCGGCCGGGTCGCCCTTGGATTTGTCGGGTTGGTAAATCGTGGCGTAGACGCGCTCGGCGGGAAATTTCCAGACTTCGATGATCAATTCCCATGCCCAGCCGATCGCTTCCTTTTTGAAGTAGTCGCCAAAGGACCAATTCCCCAACATTTCAAAAAAAGTGTGGTGGTAGGTGTCCAGCCCGACGTCGTCGAGGTCGTTGTGCTTGCCGCCCGCGCGGATGCACTTCTGGGTGTCGGCGGCCCGCCCGGGGCGGTACGGGCACTCAATCTGACCCAGGAAAATGGGGACGAACTGGTTCATCCCCGCGTTGGTAAACAGCAAGTTAGGGCTGTCCGGCATCAAGCTGGCGGAGGAGACGATGGTGTGCTGCTTCGACTTGAAGAAATCGAGAAAGGACTGGCGGATCTGGGCGGCGGTCAACATGGGCGGAGGGCAGGTCGTGGAGGGCGGTCGAGAATTTGAGAGCGCGCATTTTAGAGTGGAGACCGCAGGGGGGAAACCACGGATTTCACGCGAAATGCGGATTTCCCCGCCCGCCCCGCGCCGCCCTGCCGGGTCCCGCCTCACCCCCTATCCAAAAAAAAGCCCCGCCACCGAAGTGGCGGGGCGCGCGGCGGAAAGGCCGCCCAGACCGCGCTATTTGAGTTTGGCGGCAGCCTCTAGCACCTTGGCGGTGTGGGTCGCCGGGGAAACATCGGGGTCACTCCAGACGATGATTCCCCCTTTGACCAGAAAGCTCTGCCGCTTGCTAAAGCCGATCCGCATCGTGGGGACCCCGAAGCCCGCCACGATTTTGCCTTCGTGGTCGGCCAGCAGGGGGAAGTTCAGTTTGTACTTGGCCTGAAAGGCTTTCTGGGCCTCCGGCTTGTCCATGCTCACCCCGATGATGTGGATGCCCGCGGCGACGATTTTTTCGTTTTCGTCGCGGAGGCTGCATGCTTGCTTGGTGCAGCCGGGGGTGTCCGCCTTGGGGTAAAAATAGACCAGGGTGAGGCCCTTTTTATAGGCGGCCGCGAGGTCAAAGGGCTGGCCGTCCTGGTCGAGCACGGGGTCGGTGGGGGCCTTAGCGCCCTGCGCCAAAGGCTCAGCCTGGCTGGTGGTCAGAAAATAAGCAGCCGCCAGCCCAACGGCTAGCACGGTAAAAAAAAGGGCCTTGAGCATAGGTGGTGGAAGGATGTCAAATTTAAGATTACTTAAGAAAAAAAGCGAGAGCTATTTGCCGCGGCGGCGCATTTAGGGAGGCCCCTTTATTGGACTTCCTCTTTGGAGCCGGAGTAGAGCCACTTGACCACCTTGTCGTCGCGGATCAAGGCCATCAATTCCGTGGGAGTGGGGCCGAAGATGGCATTGTCCACGGTGCACTGGATGGTGCCGGTCCAGAAGGTGCCGCCGTTGATCTGCTCGACGTTGAGGTCCCCCCAGGCGATGATGCGGTCCTCGGTGGTTTCCTTGATTTGCTTGTCGCGCAGGCTTTGCAGCATAGCGGGGATGACTCCACCGGAGGCCTCCCGGCTCGGCTTGGGGCCTGCCGCCGCCATTTCCGCCTCGCTGGCGCCGTTAGCCCGGGCCTTGAGGCTGCGGGCCCGCTCCCGCTGACCCAGCACTTGGTCGGTTTTATACTTTTTGTATTTTTCAAAAAGGACCGTGAGGGTTTCCTTCAAGTCGGTATTGGCCAAAGGCACCAAGCTGCGCGCCGGGTCCTCACGGCTCTTCATCAACACCAGCATGCCCTGAGTCATCCCCACCGCGAGGGCCTCGGACTTCTCCGGAAGCGGCACCTTCCCACTGGGGCCCTCCAAGTTGACCGCCACCAAGGTCTTCACAGTGCGGGGAAAGGCCCGGCTCGGTATGCTCGACCATTCTTTAGTGATCTCGCTGATGGTTTTAAAAGTCGGCAATGGATAGCGGGCTTCGATGTCGTCCCCCGCCGTCCCCGGTGCCGCCCCTGCCGTCGGCGCGGGATCTCCCGGCAGGCTGGGCCGGGCCGGGCTCCCCGGCAGGGCTTTCGGCCCCCCCTCCGCGGAGGGCCGCCGCAGCGACGCCGCGAGTTGTTGGGCGGCACTGCTCGCCGCCGGAGGCTCGGCCGCGGCGATCGAAGCACTGCCTCCCGTGGCCTGCCGCACCGCGGCCGCAATCTCCGCGCTGTGCTGCGCCACCGCCCGCGCCCGGCGCGCCTCCAGAGACTTGACGAGTCCCGGCTGGAAATACCAACCGGCCGCCACCGCCAGGGCCACGACGAGAAAGTTGAAGACGATTTTCATCAGAAAGAGGTGCGCTAAATCGCCCCCAAACTAGGAGTCCCCACTGGCCGAAGCAAGGCGGAAGGAGATCGGGGATTGCCCAGCGCATCGACTCATAAATAATGACACCGGAGCGGATTTCCGGAAAGTCTTCATCCGGGGTGGTTGACTCAAAAAGCATGACACCCGGGGCATGCCCCATTCCATGAGCCAGCAAGCCACCCGTGAATTCCTTCAAATCCAGCAGAAACGCTTGGGAAGCCGACCGCTTCGGGCTGCCCCAGCGCCCGTGACCTCGCCACGGCCCACGCGGAGGGCCCTGCCACGCCTCCGAAACCGCCCCTGTGCCCCCATGGCCGCTAGGGGTCAGTTTTAATTGTCGCCAAGGGAATGTATCATTCTCGCTGGACACCCCAACGCGACCCAACGCGACCCAAC
>CANHIJ010000083.1 GCA_947460575.1 Verrucomicrobiales bacterium
ACGCTCCTCGCCGGACCCGCTGTTTTCAATTCCAGCGGCGAATTGGTCCCCGTGCCGGAAGCCAACACCCTGCTGGGAGTTCTCGGCCTGATGGCCCCGCTGGCTTGGCGGGAGCGCCGCCATTGGATGCGCTGCCGCGCCGCCCGCCCTTGAACGACTCAAACCCCAGGACGCGTTAAACCACAAAGCAGCCGTAGCGAACCACGGCTTCCCCGGAAGCCCCGGATGGGGTGTGTAAAGTTTGTTATGCAACCCTGGAACCGGAAGTTGACTCGCTTATTCGGTGGGGGAGAGGAGGGGTCGCGGTAGACTGCTTCCTCGCGCTTTGGCTTTTTTTAGGGGGGTGAGGCGCTGGCACCCCTGCCGGGGTGCGGGCCCCCTTGGGATGCGGATCCGGTGGTGTCGCTCCGCTCACCACCGGCTACCCGCTGGGATGCCTCCGGCATCGCCGCTGGGATGCCTCCGGCATCGCCGTCGGGCGTGTCCACCGGCCACGATGCGGTGGGGGCTTTTGACGGCGAAAGGGACTCACCCAAGGGGTGCGTCTCCTGAGGTTAAAAGCGGATCATCCCCTGTCTTTATCACGAAAAAGCGCCCCATCGTCGCGTTTCAACTCCTGGGTTTAGGATTCAATCTTTCCAGATGAAGTCACTTGGGGGGGCACCGCGTCCTGCGCGGTGCGGTCGCAGGGTCACTGGCCCGCAGCTCAGCACGGCTCCCCAGGCCCATGCCGAGAGGCCTTGATGCTTGGGTCAAGTGCAGGCTTTGCCCTCGATCATCTCGACTCGTTCCCCTCCGTTTAGATCGGGCTGGGGACATCCCCGGGGAGCTCCGGGGCGGGCGGTTCGGCCTTGGTTTTGGAGAGGAGGTGGATGGACTCGATGACCATGGTGGAATCGACCGCCTTGCACATATCGTAGAGGGTGAGGGCGGCGGCGGAGACGGCGGTGAGGGCTTCCATTTCCACGCCGGTGCGGGCGGTGGTGCGGACAGTGGCGGTGATGGTGAGACCGGAGGGGGATTCGGCGATGGCGACGGCGATGCCGCTGAGGGGGAGGGGGTGGCAGAGGGGAATCCAGTCAGAGGTGCGCTTAGCGGCCTGTATGGCGGCAATGCGAGCGGTGGCGAGGACCTCGCCCTTGGGCATGTGGCCGCCGCGGATGAGGTCGAGGGTAGTGGTTTGGAGGCGGATGTGGCCTTGGGCGACGGCCTCGCGGGCCACGGTGGGTTTGTGGGAGACGTCAACCATGCGGGCGGCGCCGGTGGCGTCGAGGTGAGAGAGGCGGGGCATGGGGGAAGCTAGCTGCGTTTGGCGGCTTTTTTGGCGGCCTTTTTGGCGGGAGCTTTTTTGGCGGTGAAGTCGCGGCGGGGGGGGCCAGTGCGTTTGCGGGGGGCTTCGCCTTCTTTGACTTCGCGTTCGGGGAAATCCCAGCCGAGCATCATTTTGCCTTCGGTTTGGCAGACGAGGCGGGCGGTGAAGGGGCGGCCTTTTTTGGAGACGAACTTGTCGATGAGATCGGTTTTACCTTCGGTGAAATATTTGAGGGCTTGGTCGCGGTCGAGGGGGTACTGGCACATTTCCTTGCTGAGCTTGCCCTTGGGTTTGCAGGCGTCGGCGTCGCCGCGGATGACGGATTCGCAGACGTAGGCGGTCTCGGTGTCGTAGATTTGATTGGATCGGCCCGCCAGCTTGCAGACGGGGCAGGGGCAGAGGGCGTTGGCTTGGTCTTCGAGGGCTTCGACTTGTTTTTCTTGGACTTCGGTTTTTTGGAATTGGAAGGCGACTTTGTGGTCGGCGGTGAGTTCCAAGCCGGCGGCGAATTCTTGGCCGAAGCGGTTCCGGAAGCCTTCGAGGGGGCCGACGTAGCGTTCGCGCACCAGGGTGGCGACTTCTTCCTCGCTGAGGATGCGGCCGGCCACGGTTTTGAAGATGCGGAACCCGCACTCCGGCTGGCGGCACTGGAAGAACTTGTCGGTTTGCTTGAGGCTGGCTTCGCCGCAGACGGGGCACTGGACTTTGAGGTCGTCGTATTCGCGGGTTTTGGCGATGAGGGCGTACTGTTTGGTTTTGTCGACGACTTCGGTGGTGAGCTTGCGGATTTGGCTCATGAAGGCGGGGCGATCCAGCTTGCCGGCTTCCATTTGTTTGAGTTTGAACTCCCAGTCCCCGGTCATTTCGGGAGAGGTGAGGACATCGACGCCGATTTCGCCGAGCTGATCGATGAGGTTGATGCCTTTGGGGGTGGCGATGAGTTCGCGGCCGTTGCGGAGGATGTATTGTTCGTAGATGAGGCCTTCGATGGTGGCGGCGCGGGTGGCGGGGGTGCCGAGGCCGCGCTCGCTCATGGCTTCGCGGAGTTCGTCGTCGTCGACGAGTTTACCGGCGCCTTCCATGGTGGAGAGGAGGGTGGCTTCGGTGAAGTGGGGGGGTGGTTTGGTGGCGTTGGGGGCGACCTCGATGGCGACGGGTTGGGCGATTTCGCCGTCTTCAGCGGCGACGATGGAGAGTTCGCCATCGGCGGCGGCTTGTTTGCCGTAGACGGCGAGCCAGCCGGGGGCGCGCATGACTTTGCCGTCGGTTTTGAAGGCGTCTGGGCCGACGCGGGTGATGCGCGTGGTGAGTTCGAATTCGGCGCTGGGGAAGAAGACCGCGATGAAGCGGCGGGTCACCATGTCGAAGATTTTGGATTCTTCGGCGCTGAGTTTTTTAGGGACTTGGCCGGTGGGGATGACGGCGAAGTGATCGCTGACCTTGGTGGTATCGAAGACGCGCTTGGTGCCGGTGACGTAGCCTTTGGCGAGGGCCGTATCGGCGTGGCGGGGGAGGTCGTCGGCGAGGGAGTCGCGCTCGGCGGGGCCGAGGGCGGCAAAGGTTTTCATGACGCCCTGGACGGTGCTGAGGTAGTCCTCGGGAAGGTAGCGGGAGTCGGTTCGGGGGTAGGTGAGGACCTTGTGAACTTCGTAGAGGGCCTGGGCGAGTTGGAGGGTGCGGCGGGCGCTGAAGCCGAAGCGGTTGTTGGCTTCGCGCTGGAGGCTGGTGAGGTCGTAGAGTTGGGGGGGAGCTTGTTTGCTGGGCTTGCGGGTTTCCTCGATGGTGCCGGGCTGGCCTTCGCAGCGGTCGCGGATGGCTTCGGCGTCGGTGCGTTTCCAGAGGCGTTCGGCGCGGGCGTGGGGGTCGGACTCGTCTTTTTTGAAGGATTCGAGGAACCAGCGGCCGCGGTAGTCGCCGGCCGCGACGTGGAAATCGCCAAAAACCTCCCAGTAGTCGCGGCTGACGAAGGCG
Organism: Verrucomicrobiales bacterium; assembly: GCA_947460575.1. Lineage (GTDB taxonomy): Bacteria > Verrucomicrobiota > Verrucomicrobiia > Verrucomicrobiales > V1-33 > CAIZWU01. Next base: position 3,284 of record CANHIJ010000083.1, read on the forward strand.
GCGATTTCTTGGGCGCGTTTGGCGAGGATGGCGAGGGTGGGGGTTTGGACGCGGCCGACGGGGGTTTTGAGGAAGCCGCCGTTGCGGGAGTTGAAGGCGGTGAGGGCGCGAGTGCTATTGATGCCGACGAGCCAGTCGCTTTCGCTGCGGCAGACCGCGGCGTCGGTGAGGGGCTGCATGTCTTGGCCGTCGCGGAGGTGGGCGAAGGCCTGGGTGATGGCGCCTTGGGTCATGCTTTGCATCCAGAGGCGCTTGACGGGTTTTTGGCTCCCGGCGGACTGGATGATGTAGTGGAAAATGAGTTCGCCTTCGCGGCCGGCATCGCAGGCGTTGATGACGTCGGAAACATCAGCGCGCTTGAGCAGCTTTTTGAGGGCAGTGAGGCGCTCCGCGCTTTTCTCGATCGGGTTGAGGGCGAAGGCCTGGGGGAGAATGGGGAGGCTTTCGAAGTTCCACTTGGGCTTTTTGCCGTCCTGGGACTCGGGGAGGGCCAGCTCCAAGAGGTGGCCGACGGCGGAGGAAATGAGGTGGGTATCGTTCTCGAACCAGTCCTTTTCCTTGTTGAACTTGGTCATGCCCGGCAGCTTGCCGAGGACGCGGGCAAGCTCGGTGGCGACGCTGGGTTTTTCGGCAATGATCAGGGTTTTTCCCATAGTTCAACTTTCTTTCCAATAAACTGAGTTAGAATGGCCACCGTGGAGGGGTTTGTTTTAAAAAGCAATGCCCGCTCTGGGGTCAGGGTCCGGCTGGGGCTGCCGGGGCCGGGGCCGGGGCGGCCGGGGCTGGAGCCGAGGCCGGGGCGGCCGGGGTTGGCTCAGGGGAGGGAGGAGGAGGCCAGGGGTGGGCGGCGAGGGCGGTTTTTTCGATGTCGCGGCGGCGGGATTCGGCTTCGGCGCGGGAGGGTTGGCGTTCTTGGTCGCTGAGTTGGCCGTCGTCGTTGCGGTCGTATTTGCGGGTGAGTTCGTCGCGGAGGGCGGCGCTGGCTTGGGCGATATCAGCCCAGATGGCGTCGCGGCGGCGTTTTTCGAGGTCGCTGAGTTGGCCGTCGCGGTCGGCGTCGAGGGCTTGGCGCTGGGCTTTTTCCCAATCTTTGCGGCGCTGGCTGAGGATTTCGTTCCAGATTTCGGGGGAGAGGTCGGGGTCGCGGCCGCCGCGGTTGAAGGCCTGGCGGGCGAGGACGACTTCGTCGCCGAGGAGTTTGCCGTCGCCGTTGCGGTCGAATTTGCGGAGTGGGGGGGCGAGTGGGGAGTCGGCGGCGGGGGCCGGGGGGAGGGCGAGGAGGGGGAGGAGGAGGGCGGCGCAGGGGGCGAGGCGTTTCATGGGAGTGGGGGCGCGCAGGGAGGCTATGGATTTAAATACGCGGGGAGGGGCTGGTGTAAAGTACCGCGAGCGCGGAGGGCGCCCGGTTCTGAGGTAGGCGTTTTACACCCTCAGAAATAGGTTTCGCGCGTAGAGGAACCTGGCCAGGGCCAAGGCGAGGAGTACGGGGCCGCAAGCGAGGAGGAGGGGCCCCCAGGGGCCGCAGGCGGCGGCGAGGGGGCCGCCGAGGAGGCTGAGGCTGATTTCCTCATAGGGGACCAACTTATGGGAGAGGTAGAGGGTGATGGGGTTCATGCCGATCCAGAGGAAGGGGGCGAAGCCGCGGCGGAGCTTGCAGCCGTCGACGAGGGCGAGGAAGAGGGCGAGGAGGAGGAGGCTGTAGCCGCCGGCGACAAGGACGAAGGAGGAGGTCCAGATTTTTTTGATGACGGGGAAGAAGGGGTGCCAGGCCCAGCCGAGGGCGGCGAGGGCGGCTCCGGTGGCGGCGAGGCCGAGGATTTGGCGCCAGAGGGGGCTGGGGGAGTGTTTGAGGTAGTCGCCGGCGAGGACGCCGAGGAGGGCGGTGGCGCAGGCGGGGAGGGTGCTGAGGAGGCCTTCGGGGTCGTGGTTGCCGTTCCATTTGAAGCCGCCGAGGTATTGGGCGTCGATCCAGTTGGCGAAGTTGTGGCCTTCGGCGAAATCGCCGGGGCCGAATCCGGGGACGGGGGCGAAGCGGAGGAGGGCCCAGTAGCCGCCGAGGAGGGCGCACAAGGCGAGGAGGCGGCCGCGCTTGGTGAGGTAGAGGTAGGCGAGGCCGCCAGCGAGGCCGCAGATGGCGAGGCGCTGGAGGACGCCGAGCCAGCGGACGCCGTCGAGGCCTTTGGCGATGCCGCCGTAGCAGAGGAGGCCGAGGAAGTAGAGGAGGAGGGCGCGCTGGAGGAGTTTGCGCAGGGTGGCGGGGCGGCCCGCGGCGAGGGATTTGTCGAGGGAGAAGACCAGGGAGACTCCGGAGATGAAGACGAAGAGGGGGAAGACGAGGTCGAGGAAGTGGAATCCGGCCCAGGGGGCGTGGTCGAGTTGGGAAGCGGCGAAGTGGGCCCAGGGGGCGTTGCTGGCTTTGGCGAGGGCGGCGCCGACGGCTTCCATGCCGAGGATCCAGAACATGTCGAAGCCGCGGAGGACGTCGAGTCCGGCGAGGCGGCCTCCGGGAGGGAAGGGGGATGTCAATGCTTTGGAGGCCATGGGGGGCATCCTGCACGAAGCGGGGGCGGCGTCATCCTCCAAAAGCAAAAAAAAGTGCGGGGCTCAGGCCTCGTCCCAGGCGGGCTCGAGGGCGCCGTCGCTGGTTTGGTAGTAGGGGAGCCAGGCCAGGCCGGTGGCGGCGATGGCGATATTTTTTTTGAGAGCGCGGATGGGGATTTTGGTGAGGGGGAGGAGGTCGGGGTGGGAGGCGATTGGGAGGTCGCGGAGGCGGGCGTCGCGTTCGCGGTGGAGGTCGGCGAGTTGGGCTTCGAGGTCGGCGAGGCGGTCTTGGGCGCGGTCGACGTCGCCGCTTTGTTGGAAGGCGCGGGCGGCGCTGCGAGCGGCGCTGGAGGATTGGCTGAGGGTGGGGAGGGATTTGCGGCCGAAGAGGGCGCCGAGGATGGTTTGGCCGATGCTGAGGGCGGTGCCGATTTTGGCGCTGCGGGCTTGGTCGGCTTCGCGGTCGAGGGCGGCGCGGGCTTTTTGGGCGGCGGACTCGAGGGATTGGGATTTGGCCTGGTATTGGAGGCGGAGGGCGTCGGTTGCGCGATCGCAGTCGTCCTGGGCGCGCTGGTGGAGGCGGAGGCGGAAATCGGCTTCGGTTTCGCCGGGTTTACTGAGGAGGGGAAAGGAGTCGGAGGACCAGAGGTCGATGGTTTCGTTGGTGTAGAGCCAGTCGACGGCTTGGTCGCGGGCGGCGGTGTAGGTGCCCGGCTTGAGGGCGAAGGGGGGGAGGGCGGCGAAGCTGGCGGGGCCGGGGAGGGGGTCGCGGGGGAGGAAGGCGGCGTCGAGGCGGCTGCGGAGGGTGTGGGCGGGGTCGAAGGCGCTGAGGTTTTGGCTGAGCTTGTCGAGGAGGGAGAGGCGGCGGATTACGAAGACGTCCTTGGGGGCGTCGGAGAAGGTCATTTCGGCGGAGCGGAGGAGAGCGGGGAGGTAGACGAGGGGGCGGGGTGGGGCGCTGGGGTTGCTGGGGGGGACGAAGTACTGGCTAATGGTGGAGGGGAGGGCAGGGCGATTGGAGGGGGGCGGGGCGGCAGCGGCGGGAGGGGATGGATCTGGCAGGGGGAGCGCGGGGGGGCTGGCGAAGGCGGCGCGCTTGGGGTCCATGAGCTGTCGCACTTGGGTGCGGGTGAGGGGACCGCGCAGGTAGCTGAGGACCCAGCGGACTTGAAAGATGCGGGGGCCGTCCCGGTGGACGTTGTTCATGAGGAAGATGCGGTTGCCGAGAGCGGCGAGCAGTTGGTCCAAGTTGGCGCGGTTGAAGGGGCTGCCTTGGGAGGCGGCGGCGCCTTCGAGGCCGTCGAGGACGCGGGCTTTGTCGCGCTCGGTTTGGAGGCGGCCGAGGAACCAAGTGCCGATATTGGAGAGGGCCTTATAGTCGAGATCGACTGGATTTTGGGTGGCCACGAGCAGGCCCAGGCCGAAGGCGCGGGACTGCTTGAGGAGGATCATGAGGGGTTTTTTGCTGGGGGGGTTGGCGGTGGGGGGGAGGTAGCCGTAGATTTCGTCCATGTAGAGCATGGCGCGGAGGTTGGCGGTGCCGCTTTGGGCGCGCATCCAGCCGAGCATTTGATTGAGCAAGAGGGAGACGAAGAACATGCGCTCGCCGTCGTTGAGGTGCGCGATGCTGAAGATGCTGACGCGGGCTTGGCCGGAGGGAGTGCGGAGGAGGCGGGCGACGTCGAGGGCTTCGCCGGTGAGCCAGGTGCCGAAGCCTGGGGAGGCGAGCAGGTTGTTGATGCCCAGGGCAAGTTCGGCGCGCTTTTTTTCGGGGTAAAAGGCTTCGAGGTCGATGACGCCGACCCGGCCGAAGGGAGGGGCCTGGATGGAGTTGATGATTTTTTCGAGGTCGAGGTCCTGTCCGGCGCGCCAGGCGTGGCTGAAGATATTGGCGAGGAGGATGTGATCGCGGCTGTTGATGGGGTCGGCGGTGATGCCGATGAAGCCGAGGATGGAACTGGCGGTGGTCTCGATGCGTTCGGCGAAGAGTTCGGAATCGTCGAGGACTTCTGCGGTGGGGGCGGCGAGGGAGGCGAGGATGGAGACGGGGATGCCGCTGTTGCTGCCTGGGGTGAAGATATTGATGTCGACTTTTTCGCGGAGGGCGCGGATGCGCTGGGCGGACTGGCCCCAATCGCCGAGGCCTTTTTCCCAGAGGGCGGCCTGGCTGGCGGCGAATTCGTCTGGGGTTTGGCCCTTTTGGGAGGCGTCTTCCTCGTTGATCCAGGGGCGGAAGGATTCGGCGTTGAGGTCGGGGAAAGTGAGGAGAAAGTTGGAGATGTCGCCCTTGGGGTCGATGATGATCGAGGGGATGCCGTCGAGGGCGGCTTCTTCGAGGAGGGCGAAGCAGAGGCCGGTTTTGCCGCTGCCGGTCATGCCGAGGACGACGCCGTGGGTGACGAGGTCTTTGGAGTCGTAGAGGAGGAGGTTGTCCTGGGCCGTTTGGGTGCTGACGTCGTAATCGCGGCCGAGGTAAAACTTGCCTTGCTGCTCATAGTCAGAGGGGGAGATGGTCATGAGGTCGGGCTTGGGCGAGATGGGGGAGAAAAAATGGCCTTTTATGGGGAGTCGGGTAGGGCGTCGAGGCCGCCGGCGAGGCCGAGAGCGCTGGGGTGGCCGTGTTGGCGGAGGAGGTGGGCGGCTTCCTGGCTGCGCTGGCCGACCCGGCAGAAGGCGAGGATGGGGCGGTCGCGGGGGAGGCTGGGGAGTTGGACGGCGAGGTCGGACCAGGGGATCCAGCGGTCGGAGGGGATGGGGAGGAGGGCGTGCTCCCAGGGTTCGCGGACGTCGAGGAGGAAGTGGGTGGCGCGGGCGGCGGCGAATTGAGCGGGGGGGAGTTCGGGCGCGGGGGCGTTTGGCGGGAGGCCGCAGAACTGGGCGTAGTCGATAGGCGAGGTGAGGGTGGGAGCGGGGCCGCAGACCGGGCAGGCGGGGTCGCGGCGCAGTTTAAATTCGCGGAAGCGGGTGCCGAGGCTATCGGCGTGGAGGAGGCGGCCGAGGAGGGGGTCGCCGGTGTGGGTCAGGAGCTTGATGGCTTCGGCGGCTTGGAGGGTGCCGATGAGGCCGGCGAGGACGCCGAGGACGCCGCCGGATTGGCAATCGGGGACGGTGCCGGGAGCGGGAGGCACGGGGAACATGCAGCGGTAGCAAGGGGCGCCGAGGTGGGGGGCGAAGACCGTGACTTGTCCCTGGAATTGGTGGATGGAGCCGTGGACGACCGGTTTTTGGAGCCAAGTGCCGATGTCGCTGGCGAGGTAGCGGGTGGGGAAATTGTCGGTGCAGTCGACGATGAGGTCGAAGGAGGCGGCGAGGGCGAGGGCGTTGGCGGCGGTGAAGGCTTCGGGGATGACCTCGAGGGCGCCTTCGGGATAGCGGGCTTGGAGAAAGCGGGCGGCGGTGGCAGCCTTGGGGGCGCCGAGGTCGGCGGGGCTGAAGAGGATTTGGCGCGGGAGGTTGGAGGCGGAGACGACGTCGGGGTCGGCGATGCCGAGGCGACCGACGCCGGCTGCGCTGAGGTAGAGAAGGGCTGGGCAGCCGAGGCCGCCGGCGCCGAGGACGAGGACGGAACTGCGCTTGAGGCGCAATTGGCCGGGGTAGCCGAGGCCGGGGAGGCTGAGGTGGCGCGCAAAGCGGCGGAGCTCAGAGGGACTGAGCTCCGCCGGGGATGGAGGGGAAGGGGACAGGAGACGGGGGGTTAGCAGATCCGAGGGGGCTCAGGCGGCCTTGCGGGTGGGCGAAACCACTTTAGGCTTGGGGTTGGAGGGGGTCGCCTTGGGCTTGGGGGCGGCATCGGTGGACTTGATTTTGTCCGCCTCGGGGGGAGCGGTTTCGGCGGTTTCGGCGGGTTTGGCGGCTTCTTCGAGGAGTTTTTTGAGTTCGGGGCTTTGCGCGGCCTTGGCCTTGGCGACTTCGGCAGGGTAGTCGAAGGCGGCGGCGCCGGGTTTGACGACGAGCTTGGGGGAGTCGGGGCCGCCGTAGACTTCGGCGAAGAGGGGGGCCATGAAGGCGCGCAGGGCGGGGGCCACTTTGGGGCTTTGCGGGCCTTCGTCGATAGCGGAGGCGACCTTGGCGAGCTTGGCGGGGAGGGTCTCGTCGTTGACCATGGCGTCGACCATGGCGATGAGTTTTTCGCCGGAGAAGGTCCAGGTGGCGGTGTGGGGTCCGGTTTTCTTAAAAACCTTGGAATCGAGGATTTCGCCGCCCACGGTGAATTCGCTGCTGATGGACATGTCTTTGACGAACATGGCGGCAATGGGTTTGTACTGGGCGTACATGGGGCGAAGTCCCTCCATTTGGGTGGCGATATCTTCTTCGGTGACGCCCATTTGGCCGGGGGCGAAGGAGGAATCCTTGGCGGCTTCGGTTTGGAGGGCGCCCAGCATGGTCATGATTTCGTCGATTCCGGCCATGCTGATGACCCAATTGCCGGAGGCGTCCTTGGTGGAGTTCATCATTTTCATTTCTGGGAGTTTGCTGGTCATTTCGGCGACGGCGGGGCTGGCGGAGGCGAGGGATTGCTTAAGGTTACCGCTGGCGGTGAAGTCCTTAGTGAGGCCCGCGAGGGTGAATTTGGTGGCTCCGCTCTTGGTGGTTTCGACCTTGGCTTCGGTCCAGGCGTCGACCGTGGGGCCCATCGAGCGGACCAGTTGGACGAGCATTTCGCGGTCGTCGCCCAAGGGATTGGCGGCGCCGGAGCCGACGCCTAGGAGACCTATGATGGGGGCCAAATTCAGCTCCATGACCATGGAGAATTTGCCGCTGCCGTCGGCGTTGACCGAGGATTTGGACTCATTTTTGAAGCAAGCGGTGGTAGAGAGACTCAGTAGGGCGGTGCCGAGGGCGGCGACGGGGAATTTTTTCATAGGGCGAGGGGTTTTTACAGAAAGGGGCAAGCCAACGGAAGAGCGGCGCCCCATCGTAGTAGAGTTTACTGTTTGCACCACAAAATAAATACTGCGGCGGGCCCCGCCCGGGAGCGCCGGGTTTGGCTTGGGGGTAAACCCTAAGGGGAACCCTGGCGATTGCCTCGCCCGGGGCTCGGAGGGCACTGAGGGAGAGCCCATTGCGGCGGGGAAGCGCCCGGGGCCGGGCGGGCGTTAAGCGCGGATGAACTGTGGGTGGCAGGCATTTAGTCATTGCAAAGCGGCGGCCTCCCACAATAATCGGAAAAACCGGCGGCACTGCCGCGCCGACTTTCATTTCCCACCCTTTTTTAGTCTTGAACCCGCTGCCTTTCGCCTCCCGCCGTGTCCGCGTATCGGTTTGTGCCGCCCTGCTGGCGGCGCCGACGGCGCTTGTGGCGCAGGACCCTCCTGCGACCCCTGCGGCAGCTCCGGCGGCGGTGGCGGTGGACATGACGGATCCGGAAAAGATGGGGCAGATGGCGGATGAGGCCTGGAGCAAGGGAGCCTGGCCGGTGGCGGCGGCGAACTACGCTGGCTTGTTGGAGATTGCCAAAAAAACCGGAGCCAAGGTCGAAAAGTTGGAGCCGCTCTATTTTATATTGGGGGCTGCTTATTTTAACATACCCGACCACGTCAAAGCGGAGGCCATATTTAACGAATACGTCACCACCTACCCGAAGGGACAAAACCTTTACCAGGCGAATTTGGCGCTGGCGCGGATATTGCGGGCGCAGAAGAAGTGGCCGGACGCGATCAAGAAATACGAGCCCCTCAAGGGCGGGCTAGCGGTGTTTAAGGACGACTTGAACATGGAGTTGGCGGAGTGCTACACGGAGAACCAGCAGCGGGACAAGGCGATGCTGCTCTATGAGACCGCGCTAGCCCCGGCGATTCGCACTAGCGGCGAAGTGCGGCAGGCTTTGAAATTGTTGGAACTCTACGGGGAGGACCGCCCGGAGAAGGGCGTGGTTTTGTTGGAGCGGGTGAAGCGGGCCAGCGGGGCGCGGCCCCTGGTCAACGAAATCAACTACGCAGCCCTCAAGTTGGCGGACGAGTTGATGAACGCCAAGAAGGAGGACCAGGCGCTGCAGGCCTATCAAAACTTGCGCAAGAAGGACGAAGTGCTGGCGACCCTCAAGGAAGTGGCCGCGGAATACGAACGGCTTGTAGCCCGCCTCTCTCCCCTGGTGGCGCGCAAGAGCGCGGAGTCGGTGGTGGCCTCGGCGCAGATGGAGCAGGCGCGGCTCTTCGTCGCCCAGACCAAGGCCCAGATCGAGCAACTCGCCAAGGAGCCCAACTACGACGCAATCGTCTTTTTCCGCATTAGCCGCTGCTTTGCGCAGTTGGGGCGCTACTGGGAAAGCCGCCTAGGCTTCCAGTGGCTCTACGAAAACTTCCCGGATTTTGAGGACCGCCCGGTGGTGCTCTATTTGCTGACCTATTCCAATGCGCGCTTGGCTCCGGCCAAGCCAGAGCAGGACGGCATGAAGATCATCGCCCGCACCGAGGAACTCTGCCGCGAGTACCTCAAGCAGTACCCCAGCGGGGCCCAGGTCACCGAAGTGGCGGAGACCCTTATCGGGGAAGTGCAAAAATCGGGCAATCCTGACAAGATCAACACGGTCTACGACGAGGTCATGAAATACCTCGAGGGTTCGCCTAATAAATCCAACTTTCTCGCCACTCAGGTGCAGAGTTATTTGGAGCAGTACGATTTTCTGAAGGCCCGGGAGGCGGCGGTTAAGTTCCGGCTGGCGGCCCCGGACTCGCCGCTGGCAGAGGACATCGACTTCATGTACGCTCTGACGTTTTTCTTCCAAAACGACTACGAGGGCAGCATTCGGGAGCTCTCGGCGTACCGGGACAAGTATCCGACCGGAAAATACCTAGCGGATACGCGGTACCGCCTGGCGAATCTTTTTAAGGGGGAGGAAAACAACAAGCGCAAGAACCGCAAGGCCTCGAGCTACATGCGGGTCATTGAGGAGTGCGAAGACATTATTAAATCGTATGCGGGTTCGCCCACGGTGGCTGACTGCTATGCCTTGATCGCGGACAGCTACAAGGAGATGACGGCGGAGGAGATGAGCGACCGCAAGTTGAGCGCGGAGGAAGTGGAGAAGCGCACTGCGGACGCCTACATAGAGGCGGTGCGGCGCGGGCGCAGCGATTCGGTGGTAGAGTACAGCCTGAGCCAAGTGCGCCCGCTGCTGCAGTCGCAGGGGCGCTGGAAGGAACTGGAAGAAGTTTACCGGGAGTTTCTCAAAGCCAACCCGGACCACCGCACCGCGCTGGAAGCGGTGGGCTGGATCGCCAAGTCGATCGTGCGCCAGGGGACGACCCCGGAGGAGAAGGCGGCCAACCAGGTGAAGGCGCGCCAATTTTTGGCGGAGACGGTTTTGGGCACGATCAACAATCCGTCCAAGGACGGGGTAGAAGACTTGCTGCAGCAGTTGGCGGTGTCCTCCATTCCGAAGCGCAAAAAGGCGGCGCCGGTGAAGGATGCGGCGGGAGCCGTGGTCCCTGCGCCTCCCGGGCCGACGGTGGCGGAGACCTTTGCGGAAGCGGAAGCGGAGATGAACCGCCTGCTCGGATTGGAGGCGGGCAAGTTGTCTGCGGTGGGCCAGGCCCGCCTGCTCTACGTGAAGTCCGAGCTGTACCGCAATTTGGAGAGTCGGGCGCCGCGGGTCAAAGGCGCGGACGGCAAGGTGGTGCTCGAGGTGGGGGCCAAGCAATCGGAGGCCTTGATGGAGCGCTTAGCGAGCGAGTTTAAACCGGACGACTACAGCCCGCGCTTGCTGGCGGTGGTGGGCGAATACTTTGCCAAGCGGAGTTCGGAGGAGCGGGCCTCGGCTTGCTTCAACCGGCTGCGCCAGTTTTTCCCCCAGTCTATGTTTATGGACTGGGCGCTGGTCGGGCTGGGGCAAATGGCCTATCAATCGAAGGACTACGAAGCGGCTCAGAAGCATTTCCAAAAGGCCATCGATGAGTTTCCTGGCGCCAAGTACGGCGAGGCCCAGATTGGGCTGGCGCGGGTGCTCTTTGACACAGGGAAGTTAGAGGATTCGGAAAAATTGCTCAAGGAGATGTTTGGCGACAAAGCGGTGAGCAAGGATGTGAAGGCGGAGGTCACCTGGCTGCTGGGGGAGATTCGTTATCAACAAAAGGCCTTGCCGGACGCTTTTAACTATTTCCAGCGGCTTTACTTGAGCTTTGCGGCCTTTCCCCAGTGGATGGCCAAAGGGTATTTGCGGGCAGGGGAGACCAAGGAGGCTCTGGCGAAAATGACGGATGCGGTCGACATTTACCGGGACGCGGTGAATGATCCTCGCAAGGCAGAAAAATTGAAGGGCCAGCCGGACTTTCAGAAGGTCAAGGATCGCCTGCGCAATCTCGGTAACTAACTTTTATTTCTTCCTTTCGCATGAAGTTCTCTCCCTTCCTCGCGGTCAGCTTTGGGCTGGCGGTGGCGGCCCCGCTTTCCGCCCAGACTTTGGTATTTGCGGCGGGCTCGATTGAGTTGTCGGAGGTCACGATTGCGGGGGCCAATGTGCAGCGCAAGGTAAAGCGCGCCGACGGCGGCGAGACCACCCAAAGCATTCCCCTAGCCAGCGTACTGCGGGTGGATTTCCCCAAGCCGGAGGAGTTGGGGGCGGCGGACGACTTGATCCTCAAAGGTAAATACGCCGAGGCCTATCAGAAGGCCAAGGTGGTACAGGATTTGCACGCGGCCTGGAAGGACAAGCCGGGGTCGTGGTACGCGTCGGCGGGATTGCTCGTGGCGGAGAGCCTGTTGCGGCAAAACAAGCACGATGAATCGGCGCGGCTGATGTCGGAATTGCGGAACATGGCGCTGAGCAGCAGCCTGCAGATCCGGGTCACCATGCTGGATGCGCTAGAACAATTTCAAAAAGGCATCACCGGGCCCGCCCTGGCGAAAGTCAGGCCGCTGGCGCGCGGGGGGCAGGATGCCGACACCCTGTCGCGGCTGTATTTGTTGACGGGCGACATTCACTTCAAGCGCGAGGCCTTTGCCGAGGCGCTCGAGGCCTATTTGCAAATTCCGGTTTTTTACGGAGCCGAGGCCGCCTTTTTGCCTGCGGCGGAGTTGGGCGCGGCCAAGGCCCTAGCCCGGCTGGGCCGACTCCAGGATGCGGGAGACAGCTTGAGCCGGATCGTGGAGCGCTATGCGGGCACCCCTGAGGCCGACGCCGCCAAGGTGGAAAAAGAGGCCATCGCCAAGCTCACCGGCGCCGCTGCCGATTCGGCCGCCCCGCCCGCCGCCCCCGCGCCGCCCTGAATTTTTTGTGGAGGCGGCCGCGGGGCCGCCCCCAATCCCGACCAGATAGTTCTTGACGATGCCAAGGCTCTCCGATTACTCACTACCTCATCCCCCAACCACTCATGAAAGTCCGTTTGTCTGCCCGATTCACTCCCTTTATTGCTACCGCGCTCAGCTTGCTGGGAGCGGCGGCGGCGACCGCCCAGGAGGCCGCGACCGCGCCTGCGGCCGCGACGGTGGTCAAGCGCAGCCTGTTCCAAGTGCTGCAGGACGGCGGCCTGATCATGTTTCCCTTGGCGGGCTTTTCCATCGCCATGGTGTGGCTGATCATCGACTGCAGCCAGCGCACCGGCTTGAAGCGGTTGATGCCTGCGGACGACATCGAAAAGCTGCGCAACAGCTTCCGCAGCGGCGACTACGTGGGCGCCTACCAAGGCACCCTGGACAACAACTCGGTCGTCAACAACATCGCGCGGGTCGGCTTGGTCACGGTGGGCGACGGGAAGAACGCCACCGAGCATTCCATCAGCGAGTCCATCGCCCAGGAGCAGTCCAAGATTTCCAACCGCATTTCCTATCTTTCGGTGATCGGGGTTTGTACTCCCATGGTGGGGTTGCTGGGAACGGTTTTCGGGATGATCGACGCCTTTGAATCGCTCGGCGGAGGCGGGGCCACTCAAAATACGGGTGCCTTGGCTTCGGCGATTGGCCACGTGCTGGTGGCGACGGCTTCGGGGCTTTTTGTGGCGATCCCGGCGTTTATGTCCTTCTATTTTCTGCGCAATCGCCTGATGGGGGGCATGAACGAGGTGGAGACCGAGGTCGGCAATCTTTTCCGCAAGTTCCCCTATCACCTGGCTGAAGGGGTGCACATTGGCGACCAAGAGCTATACGCCAACGCTCCTAACTGGGCGGAAGGCGGCGCTGAAATGGCGGGAGCCCCGGCGCACTGAGGGTGCCCGGTGCCGCGCGAGGAGCTTTTCCAGCGCGCGGGTTCCTTTGATTTTTCGTAAGAATCCAACGTTATGTCCGGTGGTGGTGGCAGTATTGAAAGTGGCGAGCCCGATTTCCAGATCGCGCCGATGATTGACGTGCTCTTGGTGATGCTGGTATTTTTCGTGGCGATTTCGACCACGCAAATCGACCAGGTGGACACCCGGGTGCGGGTGCCGGTGGCGCCGGACTCGGCGGAGCGCAAGCCGGATCCTAACCAGGTACTGCTCAACGTTATTTGGAAAGAGAAGGAACAAAAAGTGATCTTGAACTATGCGGGCCGCGACTTCGAGGGGCAGCACGAGGAATTGGTCGAGATGCTGCAAAAGCGCGGGGGGGAGAATCCCAAGTTTGAAATTATCATCCGGGCCGACCGGGACACGCCGGCCAAAGAGGTGCAGGCGGCCATCAGCGTGGCCTCTCAGGCTACCGCCAAGGTTTCCTTTGCCACCGTCAACCGCGCCGGTTAATTTTCCCCCTGAACTTTTCCCATGTCCGGTAACGCCCGCTACACTTCCGATGGAGACCTCGGATTCCAGATTGCCCCCATGCTGGACGTGATTTTTGTGATCATGCTCTTCTTCATGACCCTCGCGGGGGACAAGAAGGTGGAGACCCAACTGAAGATGACCTTGCCGTCTTCGGAGTCCAGCGTCGACAGCACCCAGGACACCCCCATGGAGGAGTCCATCGCCATCGACGAGGCGGGAAATATCACGCACAACGACGAACCGGTGAACGGCGACGAGTTGAAAAAGACTTTTCGCAGCCTCAAAGACCAGAGCAAGGCCGAGGGGGACACGCCGATCATCGTCACCATCAGCGCGGCGCCTGACACCAAGTGGGAGACCATCGCTACGGTGATGAACGCCATGCAGGCGGCGAAGATCTCTAACGTTTCGTTTGCGGTTTCTGAGGAATTTTAGATGCGGGCGGGGGGCCAGGGAGCGCCAGGGAAGAGAGCGGGGAGGAGATTTGGGGGCGGTTGGGGGAAGGGCGAATCTTGCCCGAGACAGGATTGATAATGGGGCGGAATCCCTCTAGGGTGGGATATTCTAGTTCAACTTTTACTGCAAACTCGACAGCCATGAACTCGCGTTTTTTTGTGACCTGCCCGGCGGCCCTTTTATTTTTCGGGGGAGCGGCGCTGTCGGCGCGGGCCCAGGAGGGGTCGGCGGCTCCGCCGACCACGGAGGGGCGCCCGGCCGGAGGGGAGGCGGAGGAAAAACCGCGGGGAGCGGCGCCATGGATCGAGCGGCGCAGTCCCGAGCAGGACTTTGACCGGGCTTCAGCTCAACTAGGGGAAGTGCGGGAGTTGATCCCGCGGGGGCAGTTAGAGGTGGCGCGGCGCCGCATCGGAGAAGTCATGCGATTGTTAGAGGCGATCCGAGCAGCGCATCCCGGATGGAATCCGGGGCCGCTGCAGCAGCGGCTCGAGGAGGCGCGGCAAGTCAAGATGCAGCTGGCGCCAAAGGGGCCGGGAGGGTCTGCGGGCGAGGGCGAGAAGGGCGGAGAAGGGCGGCGGCGGGTGCAGGTGCTGGAGGAGGCATTGCGGCTGTCGCGCCAGCGGGAAGCGGCGCTGCGGGCGGTGATCCGGGATTTGATCCAGCAATTGGACGGTCGCCCGGGGATGCCCGGGGAAGGATCGCGGGATGGATCAAGGGAAGGGCGGCGCGAGGGGGCAGAGCCTGAGGCGGGTCGTCCTGGGCGTCCCGTGGGCGAGCCCCTGCCGCCGGTTCCGCTGCCGCCGCGCTGATGGTGCTGTTTCTATTATTTTCCGATGAACCCTGCCTCCCCCCTGATTGGTCCACTTTTTTTTGTTTTGCTGCTGGGAAGCCCGGGACTGGGGCTGGCGCAAAAGGCTCCCGAGAAGGGGGCGGCGGCTGGGGTGGCGGCGGCCAATTCGCCGTCTCAGCTCTATTTGCAGGGCCATTTGGTGATGAAGGACGGGACGGAGAAGGAGGGGAAAGGGGACTTCGCCGGGGCGTATTTTAAGTTTCGCGATGCGCGGGATCTTTTTGATGCCGCGAGCGAGGCCGACCGCAGTTGGCAACCGGAGGTGGTCGAATACCGGCGCCGCAAGATCCGCGAGGATATGGAGCGGGTCCGCCAATTGGAAATCAAGCGCCGCGCGGCGGGCGGGGCACCGTCTCCCTCGGGCGTGGTGGGCGAGGCTTCGAGCAAGGATGTGGAGGCCGTCAAGCCCGCGGGGGGCGGCCCAGTGCGCAATACCGCCACCGTCATGGAGGAGCGCCTCCGCGGGATGCAGGCCCAAATTGATGCCTTGACCAAGCGCAACGAGGAGGTGGTGCGGGACCTGGGGGCGCGCGAGGAAGAACTGCGCGGCGCGCGGGGCAGCATTCTGGACGCCAAGAAGTCGGAAAAAGAGCTGCGCAAAAGCCTAGCTGATGCTCAGACGAGCCT